>JABHYO010000022.1 GCA_018656865.1 Gammaproteobacteria bacterium
ATCGTAATGTGACACCGTCTCGACTCGCAGCCTCGGCAAGATCGGTCAGGGCATCGACTGGCTCGAAGTAACCACCATCGGTTTCAAACAGGAAGTCTCCGCCGTCTCCACAGTCGTGAGTCTCGCCGGTTTGCAGGTTCGGAGGCGTGAGACAGGTATTGAGTGCTGGGAAATGCTCATGGATATCCAAACTGGAAAGGACTTCTGCACCGATAGACATTGAGTGCAAACGGTCACGTTCACGATGAGCCCAGGCTCCCCCGCTGTCGTTTATCCAGATGACGCCATCGTCATGAAATTGCGCCTGAGGTTTGCTCAAGCCTGTGAAGTCAGACCAGTTCTGGTATGCAAGAATACCGTCACGAGCGAGTTCGATCATGTTGTCCTGGCTGTAACGATGGCGACAGATAGCTGATGACGCACCCGTTGAACCTTCACCCAGGCTTCTTCCCTTCTCCAGAATCAGGATGTTCAGATTTGATCGGCGCGCCAGTTGATAGGCCGTTGAAAGACCCATGATTCCGGCACCGATAATGATTACGTCTGTGGTCATGCATCACTCCGCTTGATTCCAAATCTAGCACAGGTGCCCTGTGATAGACTCCAGCGATTCCGTCATCTGGCTTGTCGATTGAGTCCGTCTCCACACTATCGCTGGTACATCGTTGCGCTGACGTTGGTTAATCAGGCACTCGCTCTCGGCGTTATCATCTACAGTTTTGCGTTGTTTGTTGTTCCCTGGCTGAATGAGTTCGAGATATCCCGCAGCCGAGTGATGCTGGCGATATTTGCATTTCAGGTCTCCATTGGTCTCCTCTCACCTATTATTGGTCGATTCCTGGATATTCATTCGATGCGTTATCTGGTGCTGACTGGCGCCGTGTTGATGGCCGCCGGGCTCGGCCTACTGTCGGTCTCTACAGAGTTTTGGCATATCGTCGTTATCTATATGACTCTGCTTCCAACCGGTATGCTGCTCTGCGGGACTCTGGCGTCGCAGACGATGGTCAGCAAATGGTTTACTGCAAACCGGGGGTTTGCCATTGGCCTGTCTGCGATGGGAACGTCTATTGGCGGGTTAACTATTCCGTTGATAACGACAGTCCTTATCGACCACTTTGAGTGGCATGGGGCGCTTCTTATACTTGCCATAGTATCGCTAGTGGTTCTTATTCCCCTTAACTATCTTGTTCTGCGGTTTGAACCACCTGTCGAAGAGATTGACGAATCGGCAGAACCTTCACTGGATATGAGAGCCTGGACCAGCAGGGAAATCCTCGCCTCGAAAGCATTCTGGATACCTGTTATTGGTTTGATTCCGATTAATGCTGCATTCGGTGGGGTTCAGTTCAACCTGGGTGCTTACATGTCCGATCTTGGCTACGGTCAGTCAGTTGCGGCACAGCTCATTGCCACGACTTCATTCATGATGATTGCGGGAAAGCTTTTCTACGGCAGCATGGGTGATCGCATGGATCATCGTAAGCTGTACTGGGTCATGGCGTTGATGATGATTATTTCTCTTGTCATCTATCAAGGTACGCCAGGCAGAATGGAGTTGACACTGGCAGCTGGATTCCAGGGATTCGCGACGGGTGGCGTCATGCCAATGATGGGAATTATGTATGCCAGTCGTTTCGGTACTTTGTCATTTGGCAGGGTGCTGGGCTATGTCAATATGTTTTTGATGGTAGGTAGTTTTGGCTCGATATTCTCAGGCTGGATCTTCGATTTGACTCAATCCTATGATGCCGCTTTCTGGATATTCGCCGGACTCATTTTGCCGGGAGTTTTCACGATTTACTTTTTGCCGGACTCAGCCGAATCTGAGGACTTAACACCGGTGCCGGTGTTGAGTTGACCAAGGTGAACAGTGCCGTTTATTTTGGGTGCCGCCGCGTGAAAATAGCGCTTGCTGGGAGCAGGCTGCTGTAAGAGATTACGGTGGCGCCTTGAAACAAGATTTAGAGATTCATTATTCAGAAGGAGGAATCTATGTCAGAAGTCGTCATTGAAGATAAAGGGGCCGTCAGGTGGTTGACGCTAAATCGACCGGAAGTGATGAATGCAATAACCACCGATATGCTGAGTCAGTTAAATGATGAACTGAAAAAGGCGGATGACGATCCGAAAGTTCGGATTCTGGTCATTACTGGCGCCGGCAAAGGTTTTTGTACCGGCCTTGACCTGAAGCAGGCAGCTGCGGGTGAGGGTATCGGTGGTGCGGGTCTCGCCAGCGCCGGTGCCAGGCATTATTCCACCAGGGAGATCTGCACGGTGACCATGCAGAGGATGGATACGCCGGTCATCGCAGCAATAAACGGTCCTGCTGCAGGATACGGGTTGGATCTGGCGTTAGGTGCCGATATGAGGCTGATGTCGGACCGGGCGATTCTGATGCCAGGATTCGCCAAAATGGGTGTTGTACCGGAAAGCGGCGGTACCTGGTATTTGCCGAGACTGCTAGGCTGGGCCAAGGCCTGCGAAGTCGCGATGCTGGGTGACAACCTCAGTGCCGAGCAGGCAGTAGAGTATGGCCTGGTCAACAAGGCTGTTCCAGCCGATCAGTTCGAAGAAACCGTTTCCGAATGGGCAGAAAAGGTCGCTGCCAACGCGCCACTCGCAATCCAGGAGATAAAGCGTCTGTTTCGTCATGGTCTGACCCAGGATTTCGAAAGCCACTCCCATCATGTACTGATGTCAGTGTTGAACCTGTTCAAGTCAGAGGATTTTAAAGAGGGCGTGCAATCCTTTATTACCCGCAAACCCCCTGAATTCAAGGGGCGTTGATCGTCCCGACCTAACGGCTTGTTGGATACCCGGCGCCGTGTGACAATCCAAGAATGACCAGGATGCACATTGCCGGGATTGCCCTGTTTCTGGTTTTCCTCGCCGGATTTCTGTTCCTGCTGCCGGGAATTGGCAGGCTGTCTGATACGCCGTCGACGATGTCGGAAGTCCAGCGGAATAAACCCACTGTTCAGGCCGTTATAGAAGAACCAACACCGGATGCGGTGGTGGCGTCGTCTGCGCCGACGACTGGCGGTAAGGGCGTGCAGATCGAGATGCTGGATCTTTCAGGATTCAAAGTGGGTGACCCGCTTGCCCTCTATATCCCACAGGAAGACGTCTCCCATGAAGGCAGCATCACGGAGGTGAATATAACGAAGGCCGGAAACCGGGTCATTACGGGTTTTCTGGACATTGACGGAACGAGTCACCGCTTTATCTTCACTGTGGGTAGGCATCAGACCTTTGGTACGATTCAGACGGGGAGAGGTCGATACCAGCTTGAGACCCGAGAGGGCGAAGGCCGTATTATCTCAGTGGCCAGGATCAAAGAAGGCCTCGATTTCAGTCAGCCGGATTATGTTGTGCCGAGCCGTAGAGAGTTGCCTCCTGTGGAACCGCGGGATGGATAGGAGAGGTCGATGGCACGAAATCTGATATTGTTTTTCTCGCTGCTCATGTCGAGCTTTTTTGTCGTGGCGGCTGGCAGCGATGGCCCTGATCTGGAACTCATCTGCCCCTGTACCTACTCAGCCGCCTCGTCCAGTTCTGTCAATGTCCGCGTCGGTGTAACTAATCGAGGCAATGGTTCCAGCGGGGCGGTGCTACTACGGGCATACGCACATACGGCGGTTAGCTATCACGATACTTCGGAGCGGCAGTTCCTGGGTGATTTACGCTTATCAGATGGCCTTGCCGCAGGCTCAAACATTGACGCGGCAGAATTTCAGATGCGTCTAAAACAGCCGTCTTCAGGTTCATATTACGTCACGCTACTTTTGCTTGAGGATGATTTCATTGTTGATCTTACGCGTAGCGATCAGCCGGTAGTTTTTGGTAGCGTTGCGGCGACCACCTTCGCAGATCTTTATTTTCTATCTGACCCGATTATTTCTCTGTCTGATGGCGGAGAGTCGCTAACCCTGAACTTTCCTGGCATTGGCAATAGCGGACCTTCTGATGAGGCGGTGGAGGTTTTTCTGGCAGCAACGGAGCAGGAAGACTTCTTCGGCGGAGGGCACTTTAGGCTGGCGGACTATACATCGGTCACCAGCGTTGCTGCCGGGACCCAGAGCAGTGCAGAAACAGTCAGGTATGACATTTCGCCCAGGGCCGGGTTTGATTTCTATCATCTGATCGTAACTGACGGCAACACCACGATGTTGCTGCATACAGTGCAGGCGCCGGGTGTAACCTACGATGAGCAGAATTTTGTCTCAAATATGGTCGATTTCCTTACTGATTCCGATGGCGACGGTGTGGCGGATGACAATGAACTGATTGCAGATACCGATCCAGGTCTTGGGTCGTCGGCTCCGGGCAAGAGTTACATCGACATTCTTGCCGTCTACGCCGCAGGTGTTACCTCCTTTTACAATGATGATCCTGTGGCGCGAATAGAACATCTGATTGCGGTTTCCAATGCAGCCTTGTCTGACAGTCGGGTGGACATCGTATTCAGGCTCGCTGGCTCGGAAGAACTCTCCATGGATACTTCCCAAAGCATCGATGACTGGCTCAATGCTGCTGAGAACGGTGACGGCATTTATGAAAATCTACAACAAAGCAGGTCAGATGCAGGTGCGGACCTGATTACCATGTTTAGGCTATTCGATGGCGGCAATATCTGCGGCCTTGCCACGTTAGGCGGTTTTGCGACTCAGGGATTGATGACCCGCACGGAACACATTTCGGCGAGCTTTATTGAATTCGATGAGTGTGGCGATCTGACGATGATCCATGAAGTCGGCCACAATATGGGGCTAGGACATTCATTCAAACAGAATGAGACGGGGACCTTTGACTGGTCGCGGGGTTATGGCATTAACGATCAATTTGCCACCATCATGGCGTATGCGTCCGAATTTAATCTCTCATCTGAAATAGCCTATTTTTCCAATCCGGATGTTTCGCTCTGTGATGGTACAGACTGTGGAGTTGATATCGACCAATCGGCAGGTGCCCACTCGGCAAAAAGCCTGAATGCCGTACGCTTTCAGGTGGCGAACTATAGTAGCTCGAGTGCTGTCGATAGTGATGGTGACGGCATACCGGATTCGGAAGATGCGTTCGCCAATGAAGCATCCGAATCCGTCGACACAGACAGTGACGGATTGGGCAATAACGCCGATTACGATGACGACAACGATGGAATGCCCGATACCTACGAGGTTGCTCAGGGACATGATCCATTGGCCGACGATTCGGCGTTGGACGATGACGGTGACAATCTGACCAATCTTGAAGAATATCAGGCACTGCCGCGTGCCACGCAGTTTCTACAGACAAACTCATCCAGCAATAACGTATCTCGAATACACATAGTCAATACTTCCGTTGCTCACCAGACATTTACTGGTACCTTGTTCAACGGCAGCGGCGATCGTCTTGGAGGCCCGGATCAGGCTCTTGGAGCGAGCGTGTCGTCAAAAGGCAGGATAGTCCTGACCTCTCAGGACCTTGAACAGATATTTGGCGTGGAAGCCTGGGCCGGACCAGCCATGCTTGAAGTTACGGGTACTGAAAGCTTTGTTGTTATGGCGAAACTGGAAAGCCCGAGCGGCCTGGTAAGTAATACGAATTGCGTTCGTGAAGACAGGGTTCTCAATATTGAGGGGTTTGATTCAACGAACGATACCTTCGTGCGGTTTATCAACACGGGTAATAGTGTCTTAAGTGGTATTACGGGTACGCTCTACGATGTGAATGGTGACATCATTGGCAATGGCAACACGGAACTGATCAGTTCACTGGCGCCGAAAGCGCAGGTCTGGGTTACTCGAAATAGCTTCGCTTCACTTGTCGGCGAAGAGTGGCAGGGTGAAGCCATGTTGGAAGTTCAAGATTCACCAGACCTTAAACTGCTGAATCTTAATTTCGTAAACTCGGAAACCTTTTTCAACTTCTCATGCTTTGAGAATTCTGAAAGTGGCGCAGTCTTTTTGCAGACGAATTCCACCAGCAAGAATGTCTCGTTGACGCATATAGTCAACACCAGCTCATCATCACAGCAATTTACCGGTACGCTTTACCAGGGTGATGGGACTCAGCTTGGTGCTGCCAATAAGCTGCTGCACTCTGGCACGATTGCCTCTCGCGGGCGTTTAATACTGTCATCGGAGATGATTGAGCAGGTTTTCTCGGTATCGCCCTGGACCGGACCCGCTATGCTGGAAGTGAGGGGCGACGGTATTTTTGAACTGATGACCAAACTGGAAAGTCCAAGCGGGCTGATCAGCAACACCAACTGTGTTCGGCAGAGTCAGGTGCACAATATTGAGGGCGCCGATTCAACCGATATGACGTTTGTCCGGTTTATTAACAGCGGTAGTGCTTCGCTATCCGAGATTACAGGTTCACTTTTCGATAGTGAGGGTACGGTTATCGGCAATACCGATCAGGTGCTGTTACCGTCTCTTGGTGGAAAGGAACAGGTCTGGCTAAACCGGGACCACGTTGTCGACATCTTTGGTTCCTGGAACGGTGAAGCCATGCTCACTGTTGATGGCGGCAGCGATCTACGTCTGCTAAACCTGAATCTTATAAACAGCGAGACGTTCTTCAACTTTTCCTGCTACGAGGGTTCTCCCTAGAACGCGTAGCTTGCGACTAAGCTCCCGACACAGTTCCCAACAAAGCTCCCGCATATCCTGACGTGCTTCTTGCAGTTTTTCTCTGGCGTCCGCGTCACTATTCAAATATATATGACGAGAGTCGACAGGAAATAGTTTGAGTTGTTGGGGAAAAATTGGGGGGCAGACTCAAATTGGCCGCCCCCCGCGGGGGTCAGACAGGCAGTTTCACAACGAGGACGTCACAATCGGTCCCCTCGAGCACACCTTCAGCAGTATTCCCTATTAGTGCGCCGCTGATGCCTTTTCTAGCCACAGTGCCCATGACGATTAGCCCCGCGTTGACGGTGTTGGCAACATGGTTAACGACATAAGACGGTGCGCCTTCCTCGACGTGGATCTGGACTTTTTCCAAATCGTGTTTTTCAGCTAATTGCAAAGCTGCTTCCCTGTGTTCTTTTTGCAGGTCAGATGGTGTCGGGTAGGGCGTAGCGTCCACGGAGCCCACTGCCATCATCGGTGTTGCGGCACGCCAGGCGTTTACGAGGCCGACTTCACTGCCCAGTACACCGCTGAGAAGTTTCGCCTGCGCCACCACAATGTCATTCAGTGCTTCGTGATTCGCATCGCCGCTGCAAACATCAACTGATGCCAGAACAGGCTTGCCTAAGTTTGAGCCTTGGTCGCTCACCAACATCAAAGGGAAATGGCAGTGACGAATCAGGTTCCAGTCAGTAGATGTCCTGACCACACTTTGAAACAGTGAATGCTGCCTCATAGGTTTTACAATAAAGTCCACTTTGTGTTTTTGAGCTGTTTCGATGACTGCTTCATAAAGCTTCTGAAAAGGCACGACCTCAGTTGTGATCTTGTACCCGTCGTCGATGAAGGGTTGAACCTGTTCCTTAAGCCACTTGCTCTGTTTCGAATATATCGATCTAAAGTCTTCGGCCGAGGCAGACTCTATGTACAGCACCGCTTGAATGTCTAGATCAGTCTCTGTTGGAAGCTGTCTGCATCGCTCCAATGCGTGATGTGTTTTATCTCGAGGATCAACTACTGCAATAACTTTCACTCTCTCTTCTCCTAATACAATTGCGGGAAAAATTTTATGGGAACATTGAACTGGGCGCTTTGACCTCGGTCAAGAAGGTCACATATTCCGGCCTTATTCACATAAAACCGCTTGTTTTGTAGGCCTTTTCTGCCGGATGCGCTCGTGTTGAAATTGCTTGAGAGCGTGTTGATGCTAGCGTGATCATAATTGACCGGATGATTAGAGAACGATCACGTTGACTATGATCAATGCATAGCGTTTGCTTGGCATCTTAAAATGAAACTGTGATGGAGCGATACCTGTGAACCAAATTGGAACGCTACTGCTGGTACTTGTGCTAAGTAGCTGCACGACAAATTATCTTGGCATCAGTGTTACCGAGGGTGATGTCAGCGACCCTTCCGGATTTCAATCATTTGAGGTCGATGCCGTGGATCTGCCCGCCTTTCTGGGTCCGATTCTTGTCAGTAACTTCAGTGTAGCGATGGCTGAGCGAGGTCTACAGCCGGTCGTCGAAGGTGGCGAAGCTGTTGTTACGATTCGATATGAACAGGAAGACCTGACGACTGCAGTAAGCCACGATGCATTTGACGAACGGATTGATGAGGGTTCAGACACCCGGTTTGTTGCGCGGATCGTTGTAGAGGTCCGTGCGAGAAATGCCAGTGAAGTCTTATGGTCGGGCAGTATTCAGCGCTTACATAACATTCGGCCAGGTGATTATATGCACACGGGGAGGGCGTCTGTTGCCTTTTTGGATGCATTCAGAGATATGTTGTCGAGCTACCCCTAGGGGGGATCTCAGATTGAGGGGAGAGGACATATGATAAACCGATTCAAAAAGATTCTGTTCTTTGCCGATGGCGCCAGGAGTGAACTGGCTGCACTAAGAAGAAGTTACGGTATAGCACGACACAATGGGGCTGAGCTTACAGTCATTGGTGTTGTGGATGAGGTTTCGACAAATGACATGCAGCTTCAGCCCAGCATTCGCAAGATCCAGGAGTCGTTGATCAACGAACGTAGTGCTGAGATCGACAAACTTGTCGAATCGATTGGTGGCAGTGAGCATGGAATCAAAAAAATAGTCGTTCCCGGTAAGGAACATGTGGAGGTCATCAGGAATGTAGCGGACGAAGGCTTCGATGTGGTTATCAAGGCAGTTAATTCCAAAACTGCGGTCGCACAGGCGATCTTCGGCAGTACGGACACACAGCTCATGCACTATGCGCCGTGTCCGGTCATGATACTGAAACCTTTTCGTCGAAAGTCATGGCGCTCCCTTGTTGCAGCAGTAGATCCACGAGTGGAAACAGAGCAGGAAATGGGGCTCAATTCTGATCTGTTGGCCATGGCTGTATCCATCGCGGAAATAGAGTCAGCCGATCTGCATGTGTTGCATGTTCTTGATCATCCTTTGTCTTCCCATAAAAGCAAAATGAAAGCCGAGTATCGTGAATTGGAAGTATCACTTGAGGCAGATGCGACAAGAAAGATGCGGGAGCTGACTGAAGGATTTGGTCATGTCTCATTGAAAGAACATCTTATTAAAGGAAAACCCCATTCGACGATTGCAGAATTTGTCGCCACTCACGAGGCGGACTTGCTCGTAATGGGCAGTGTTGGCAGGTCTGGAATTCCTGGCTTCTTCGTTGGCAACACGGCGGAAAAGATCCTGAACCATGTGGATTGTAGTGTCATGGTGCTGAAACCGAGAGGCTGGAAAACTCCAGTTAATTAGATTCCGGTCGAAATCTCAGCCCTTGATTGGCTAAGAGGGTTTGTTCATCACGGACTATAGGTATTGATTTACTGTATATAAATACAGTATTTATATCTCATCATAATTGATTCTGTTTTCCGAGCGGCACAACATTAATCTCTGGTATTCTTAGCGCTCGTTAATTACTGATGAGAGAAGAGAAATGTCGCAAACTCACGATCATGAAATGGTGTCGATCTATCCTTTTTCAGATGAACAGGTCGACCAGCTAATGACAAATTCCGGGGAGTGTGTCCTCATGTGGGCGACAAAAGATGGCTGGCCCGTGGGGGTCACTCATGCTTTTGTTTGGCATGATGGAAAGATCTGGATCACTTTTGCCGAACATCGCCATCGCACGGCGGCGATTCGGCGCGACAATCGGGTCTCCGTGAATGTCAGCAGTGCCGGATATGGGCCGAAGGTTCCGGCCGATATTCCTCATGGTGCGATTACATTTAAGGGTACTGCAGAGTTTTTCGAAGACGATGATACCAAACATTGGTTTTATACAGCGCTCTCGAAAAAGGGGAATCCGGATAGCAAGGAAGGTGAAGAGTTTTTTTATAACCTGCTGAATTCGCCACTTCGCATTGTCATGGCAGTGACCCCGACCAAGAAAATCATGTATAACGCCACCAATGCCAATCGGCACATGACTGGTACTATCGAAGAGAACGAACTCGGCAAGCCGCTGGGTGTGGACACGGACCGCATGAACAAGCTTCGGGCGGATAAAGGCTTGCCACCCAGATAAAGGGTACTACCCCGAATCGGCGATGACTTACCTGGCACTTTACTACCTGCATATAGCTGCAGTGATATTTTCTGGTGGGTTCTTTCTGATCCGGGGTTTTTGGATGCTCAAAGAGAGTCCTCTGCTGGAAGCGAAGTTCACTCGGATTGCACCTCATATTAATGACACGATACTGCTGGGTGCTGCCGTTGGCCTCGCTGCCATGACTCAGCAGTACCCGTTAACGCACGACTGGCTTACCGTAAAGATCGTGGCACTGTTAGCCTATATTGTCCTGGGGGTTTTTTCGCTCAGAAGAAGTACCAAAGCCGTGCGCACCGTCTGTTTTGTGGCGGCGATTGCTACCTTTGCTTTTATGATCAGTGTGGCACTGACGAGACAGCCGCTCGGTGTATTTCAGGGTCTGATTTCGTAGTAGGCGTTAAACATATCCGGATCATAGGGTATGGTTTTGAAACGGCTGAACCCAGCCTCCTGCGTCATCGTGCGTGCCTTCTGTTCATGGAAACCCAGCGTACCAAGTCCGGCACCGTCTGGTGTGGAAAGCCCGGCGGACATGCACATCAGTACAGAAAAGGAATAAGCCACCGTTGCCATTGGATTGTCCTTGAGATTTTCGGCAAAGGTGGGCATCCCCTTGATGTCGGCACAGAGCCAGATACCTGTGTCTTTCAGTGACTGGCGTATAGCTGTGATTAGCTGATCGGGGTGGGTGGAATCGTGGATAACGTCAAAAGTAGTGATCAGGTCGAAACTGGCGTCGTTGGGCAGTGGGTTATCGATGGCGTTGTGCAGGGTGACGTTTTTCACACCTGCCGCGTTGATGTTGTTCCTGGCTCGGTTCAGGGCATGCATGCTGATGTCGTAGCCAATGAACTGGCTTTCCGGAAATACTTTTGCCATGGCGATAGTTGAAGAGGCACCGCCGCAGCCGACATCGGCAACCTTTACACCATTTTGTAGCATTTCGACTAAACCATCGAGCCGGGGCAGAAGGTCCGGTACAAGTTGGTCGGTCTGGAAGCGCTTCGTCATACGTTCGATTCCGCAGGCACAGTTCTCGCCTTTGTCATCATAGCTATGACCAATACCGGTTCTAAAACAATCAGGCAGCGTATCGACTGAATCGTAAATAGCGACAACGGACTGAAACATACCGATCAGATTTGCTGGATGGCGATCATCTGCGAGAACGGCCTTTGCCTCTTCTGACAGGAAAAAGCGATCGTCTGACTCTCTGTATTCGATCTGCTTGATGCAGGCCTGTTGATAAAGCCATTCCCGCACCCAGCGCTCCGAGAGGCGTGTTGATTCAGCCAGTTCGGCGCTGTTCATTGGACCTGCAGCGGAAAGGCTTCTGTATAGCCCGAGTTGGTCACCCAGCAACGTTAGTGCACAATTAAGTCCGCCAGTGACGCTGGCAGACACCTGGCCTGCAAATGCCTGGAGTGCTTCCGGATTGTGTTCTGACATTTCACACCTAAAAAATTTATTCCGAGGGGCAGACCCTAAAGCCAGAGGGTTAAGGGGTCAAATGTCTTCACTCTACGTAGTGTAGTTTGTCCGGGTTACGCATAGTGTAGATCCGATGGATCTTGCCATCTCTGACTGAAACCGCATGGGTGGAATGTACGCTGTTTCCTTCTCTTAGCACCAGGCTGATATTGCCATTGAGTCTCCTCCACTCCGCCTTAAGCGGCTCTAGCTGTCTCGACAGTAGATGCAGCAAGACGGTTGAGACGCGGTCCTTGCCTTCAAGAGGTATCAATGCCGCTGAAGCCCGACCGCCACCGTCGGAGTAGGCGACGATATCGTCTGTCATCAGGTTCTGTAGTTCAGAGAGGTTGCCGGTTGTGGCGGCCTCAAGAAAGGATTCCATCAGTGGTTTGATGTCTTCATCCATCTGGAGATCTAACTTGTCGCTATTCACTTTCTGTCGAGCCCGGCGGAGCAATTGTCTTGAGTGGGCTGGTCGGACGTTAAGCATCGCGGCAATCTCAACATGACCCAGGTCGAATGATTCCTTGAGAATAAAAACAGCTCGTTCCATTGGGGGCAGTTTCTGCAGCAGTAACAGAAAGGCCATGGATACGGATTCAACCAATTCCAGGTCTGCTTCTGGTTCGTTGATTTGCTCGAGAATGGCGTCATCCACTGGTTCCGGCAGCCATGGACCCGTGTACAGCATCCGTTCCAGTTTGCGCCTTCTGTGCCTGTCAATGCACAGTCGCGATACGGTAGAGGCCAGATAGGCACGGGGCGATTCGATGATGGATAGATTGGCATCCTGCCATCGGAACCAGGCATCCTGAACTGCATCCTCTGCATCGGAAAAAGAGCCAAGCATCCGATAGGCAATGCCATAGAGCATCGGTCGGGCGAGTTCGAAATCTCGATGTCTTGGGTTTATTTCCATGGCTTGCTTATATCCATGTCGAGCAGTTGGGCGCTAAGGCGGGCAAAGTCATTGTCGACCGGATTGGGGACATCGACAAGTACACCGCCCAGGGCGAGAAGTGAGACGGCAAACCAAAATGCAGCGACGATAACAATTCCCGTGTGAAGTCGGGCAGGCAATTGATAACCACGTCTTGCCGCAAGGGTTCGAAGTCCGTGGGTGGCATGATAGAACCCTGCCAGGGCCAGCAGGAAGTAGTAGGGATAAAAATAGGCGGGGAGGTACCAGAGTGAGAATGTCAGACCTTCAAATTCCGGGAAAACGCCGAAGAAGAATGAACTGCCTCTGACCGCCAGGATATGACCAATGATGAATATCAGCAGAAAGCAGCCGGCCCAGGTATGTAACCGGGCGCGCCATGAACGTTTTTGTGCTGGGGATTGTCTACGCAGAAGCCAGAGCCAGATCCCGGCAATGGCATGGGCGAGTATAGGCAGCAGTACAACGGTGATTTCGATCAACGGATACTGGTAGATACGACGGATCAGGCGCTGGTAGTCGTTGAAGATATCTATACCAAATGGGGCGGTGGCGATATTGCTCAGATGCAGCAGTACAAAAAGAGAGAAGACAGCACCCGCAACTGCCTGAACCTGGCGTAGCCTTGATCGCACATAGGTTTTTGTAATTGTCGTTCCAGTAACAATTTTAGACATGAGTCATTCCTGTCGTAGCTGTATTGCAGATAAGACGAATCAGCCACTCGGAATGTGACAAAAAGTGGGTTTGTCTTATCAGTTACTACTTTTTCAGGAGGTTGATCAGCAACTGCAGGAAGTCTGACTCGGTGATGATACCGGTGAGATTGCCATCCTCGACAACAGGCAGGCAGCTTATCCGTTCTTCCAGCATGGTCTGTGCTGCACTCGCGATTTCTACCTCCTGTTCAGTGGTTTTGACATTGAAGACCATGACCTCGGCAATGGGCATGGTCAGGAGAGAGTTGGCCTGTGCATTGACCAACAGATCTTTCTGGGTAATCAGTCCTACCAGCTTTGGCCCTTTGCACACAGGAATGTGTCGAACGCGCTGGTCGTGCATGATCTTCCAGGCTTCTTCGATCCGGGCTTCCGGGTCGAGTGAAACCGGATCTTTTTTCATGAGATCGGCAACTTTAGCCATAACAGTTCTCCCACTGGTGTTCTTCAGAATACCCAGTTGTCAGAAAGGTTGGGTTGATCAGGATCAAGGGATACCTGTTCTGAGGCTCCCGGGCCCTTACCACTTTGAGTCCAGGACATCTGCCAGCCGTTCCCCAAGAATAGCGCTGATATTAAAATTCAGTTTGGCGACGATGTTGGGGAAGAATTTCAGGTCTTTCTGCATCCGGTCGTACTCAAAATTCAGTGCTGAGACAGGTGTCGTAGCGATTACATCGGCAGTACGTTCAATGGCACGAATATAACCCACCTCACCAAAAACCTGGCCCGGTTCGAGATTCGCCAGTACCCGGCTGGATTCGCCATCCTGTCTCTCGACTTGTGCTTTACCCTCGAGAATCATGTACATATTTCGACCGATATCGCCCTGCGTTACCAGTTTGTCTCCCACCTCAAACTCGTGAATTTCGGAGATGAGAATCGCCTTACGTCGCTCGTAGTTGGACATGTCGAGAAAGAGCGGGCTTTTCTCCAGAACAGACTGGTCCACTTTCATGGCGATGATCTGATAGAGGCCAACGAGCCTGATCCTGGTCATGATGATTGGCGTGATTAACAGGTTGGCGAAAACGGAAATTAACATCGTGGCTGCGGCAAGGGCGCCAAACTGTGCCACGATCGTAAAGTTTGAAAATAACAGGATGCCGAAACCCAGCGCCAGCGCAAGGCTCGAAATGATAAGAGGTGTTGCTACTTGCTGAACGGCCTGATGCACGGCGCCTTCGTAGTCCGATGTGGTGCGACACAATTCGTTGTAGTGAGCGAGAAGATGAATCGTCCCGTCGATAGCAATACCGACGGCGATGACGGCCACCATGGCTGTGCCGGGGTTGAGCGGTATGCCAAGCAGTCCCATGATGCCGAACATGAGGACAATGGGAATGACCGATGGAATCATGGCGATGGCGCCACCTTTGAGCGACGTAAACATGATCGACATGAGAATGAAGATGAGAGACAAAAGCAGGAGGAGCGCCTTGATCTGTGAAATCATCAGACTTTCCGCAGCCTGGTTCACCAGTAGATTTTCTCCGACAACCCGGGCAGTAATCCCGGGGCCGGATATCCTGTCGGCTGCATCCTTCAATTCCTGAACGTAGCGATTCAGTGTGTGGGAGTCGTTGATGTTGTGTCGGATAACGATATTAGTAACAGCGTAGTCATGACTAACATAACTCTCCAGTTCAGAGCGATGGAAAAACATCAGGTATTGGGCGACAAGCTGTCGGGTCTGCGGCAATGTTGAGTTGCCGAACTCTCCCTGGAGTTCCTTATTTACATATTTCAGGTGGTCGGCGAGGGACAGGGTTGTATCGAACACGGCCTGCTTGTCGAGAAAGGCTTGAATCTGATCCAGCTTTTCAAGATTGTCGGGCTCCAGAAAGGCATTTTCATGGTCTGCGGTTAGTGTCACGAAAAATACTTTAACGCCAGAGAGATCTTCGTGAATGGTCCTGGTTTCCTGGATCAGTGGTTTATCTTCAGGGAAGTAGGATAGCGGGTCGTTGGTGACGTAGAGGTGTGATGCCTGGTAGGTGAAAAAGATACACAGCAGTAGCGTTATGCCGAGAATCAGTAGCGGGAACCGGTCCTGGGAGATACGAAAGGTGCCGATGATGCGATCCGGCAGGTTGTTCCCGTAGAGTTCTTCTGCGGTCTTGCCTTCGCCCATTTTCTTGCCGAACTTGGCGAGCAGCGGAGGCACTACAAGCACAGTGACGATGCCGTTGAAGAGGATGGCAGTTGTTGAGGCGATGGCGAAGTGCTGGATCAGCACGATATTGCCGAAGAGGTTCGCCGCAAATCCGAGGAATGTCGTCAGTACGGTCAGCAGCATGGGCAGCCCGGTGTGCTTGGCCATATATCGGATTGCCGTGTGTCTGGCAGTCGTCGTATCCCGATCTGTATTTTCAGCTAGCCCGCGGAAATAAGCTGCCATCATGTGCGTATCTTCAGTCGAACCGATAACAATAATCAGGGAAGGAATCATGACGGACAGAATATTCAGGGGGACACCAAGCCAGCCCATGAGACCAAATGTCCAGAGGATGGTAAGAGCAGAAGTGATAACCGGAATGGTTGCTGCAAGGAGGCTGCGCATGAAAAATAGAATGGAAAAGACCAGTACCAGCGCTGACAGTGGGCCCAGCACCTTGAAATCCTTCGCAAGGCTGTCCTGCAGCTCTGCGTTTATTCTTGGCGGACCGACCTGAAAGATCCGTTCGAAATGGTTGCGTTCGTCTTCGAGCAGTTTCTCAAGCCGATGAAAGAGGGCGATGGAAAAGTCTTCTTTGTCCTCCGGGTCGACGACAGTGACAATGATCGCGGTGACATTGCCATCTTTTGAGAACAGGTTGCCGACATACAGCGGGTTGGATTGTGCCCTGAGTCTTGCCTGGCCCGCAGCGGCATCGCTGACGGGGATGCCATTGACAACAAGGCTGGAGGCAATTGTCCGTTCCGAGTCGTCTGTTTGTTTGCCTTCTATAATCCTTAGGTTAAATAGGCTGTCGACCCGACTGACTTCATCAATCTTTTTCAGATTCCGGACCAGACTATCCACTCTGCTCAGCTTGGCTGTGGTCCAGAGGTCGGAATCACGGATGTAAATGATGGTTTTGTTGTCGGAACCGAACTGATCCATGGCCTGCTGATAGGCCAGTTTTTCAGGCTCATCAGCCGGGATCAGACTGTTGAACGAAGTATCGATCTCGAGTCGCGTTACGCCCCAGCCAAGAGGCAGTGTCAGTGCTACCACCAGCATGGCGATAAAACGACGCTGACGCAGACCCAGGGTAAATAGCGCTTCAATCATTATCGGGCTCGAGCATAGCTGGTTCCTTGTTGGCCAGGAGCCATTCATGAGTAAAGACTTCCGCGGGTACATAGTCTGCTGAGAAGACCCGACGGTCGATTTTAATAATGGTTCGGTGATTCAGCACCTGACTTTCCATCATCATCATGTTTGCCCGCCACATATTGCCCTGAACATTGGTCAGATCATGCTGGGTCTGTCGCTTCTTCAATCGGCCCAGGTCGTCATAGTGGTCCGTTCTGGTAATAAAGAGATTGTCCTTTCTGATGTAGTGGCGTCGGGCAGGTTGTTCATTGCTGTCGGCATTGAATACATCGACAACGTAGTAGTCTATTTCGCCCAGGGAGAAATCCTCTGCCCGTACATGTCGATAATCATCCAGATCTTCCCCGACAAGGTTGTCGATGGAATAGTCAGTTCCAAGGAAGTTGTCCTGTTGCTGGTTGCTGGTGTCGGATACCGCGTGAATGAAGTCAGGGCCCAATGCCGGCAGATAGAAGGATTGCCTGGTCTCACCTGTGGTATCACGGCTGGCCAGTAGAGCGACACCCTTAACCTCCCGGGGTGAATCGAACAGCAGCAGGAAATCGGAATGCCCGCTTTCGCTGACGCGCGAATATCGTCGCAGCTTTCTTGTGTTCTTGTTACCCCGATGATCGATCATGATCATAGACTGTTCTTCGTAGACCCACGGGTACTGCTGATGTTGTCGATAGACTGCTTCCATCAGTCCCTGGCCTGAGGCATCGGCGTAGACGTCGGCTTGCGCCTGTGAAGACGAAAAAAGCAGCGAAAACAGAGCAGGTATGAATAGGAGCGTCGACCTCATTGCTGCTCCAGAATTGTTTGGGCGATTTCGTCGGACAAATCGGCAAACAGGCGACTGAGCGTATCGACCGTGTCATCGTAGGCCCTGGTGCCAACACGTGTGGTGCTGGAGTAGCTGCTTGATCGTGTGGTGATCTGGGTTGCATCCTTCAGCTGCCAGCGGGCAACCAGTCGAACGTAACCGTCGGCGTCGCGTTCAAAGCGCTCAACAAAGACCGTGAGCCAATAATCGGGAACCGATGCAGACCTATTGGTAGGTGTGCTGACATCTGGCGTACTAAGAATATTTATCAGGTTACGGGCAAGGGTCCGACTCAGATTCTTGCGTAGGTTTTCAGCCCACTGGTGACTTTTGGCAAAGGCGAGCTGATTATTGCTGCGCCTGGAAGCAATCTGAAAGCGTTCGAGATATTGCGGAATTTCCAGATTAACAACGGCAATGGAAAGTGATTCGTTTACCAAAGTATCGGACTCGGACTCGGCAACAGGTTCAATAACGTAGTAGCGAGTAGGATCCTCACCAGAAGACGAACAACCCAGGGTTAAGCAGATGATCGCCAGCCCATATAATTGCTTGAATCGAAACGACATCACTGTTCATCCTCCACGTTTTTTCGGCCAAAGATCAGTGAATTCGGCTGTCTCTCCAGAGTTTCGATTAGCGCGCGAACGGCTCTCGCTGTCTCTTCCAGTTCGTCGGTCACTTTGATGACGTTGTACTGCAGTGGCGAATTCGGTTCGAGTACGCCGTCGACCATCTTTAAAGTTGTCTGTAGATTGATGAGAACACCGCGACCAGCCTCAATCGTGGAATCGAGATCGCCCTCATCGACATTGAGCAAAATATTGCGGAGTGCGCGGATCGAAGCCTGCAGATCAGTCACTGCGTCCTCGTTGATATCCTTGTTGACGAGAGAATTTGCTCCCTCGAGGATGCCGACGATACTGTCACCGAGTCCTTCGATGTCGACCGTCTCGATCTTGCTGACAACGCCGCTAAGTGACTGGCTTATGGCCTCGAAGGCACCTGGAATTGTTGGCAGTTCAGGGTAGGACATCGATGCGTCGGCAACGAGATTCAAATCTGAACCAGGATACATGTTGAACTCGATAAAGAGCTGACCCGTTATCAGGTTGCCGGACTGGAGTCGGCCCCGCAATCCCTTGTCGACAAGAGTTGCCAGTGTGTCTTCGGGAGAAATGGCGGCTTCGGAATCTCTGTGAATGATACGATCGGGTTCGATTTCTACCAGCACGGGAATGCGGAAGGAAGTCGTTTCCGAATCAAACTCCATACGAATATCGAGAACCTGTCCGATGCGAATTCCGCGGAATTCCAAGGGTGCACCGGGATTCAGGCCGCGAACCGATCCAGTGAAGTACATAACAAACTGGATTTTTCTGGTGTAGGCCTCGTCCTCGATATCGCCTTTACTCTGATACAGTGAGAATATCAGGTTACCGACATCCGCAATCGTGGGTTCCAGGGAGTCGGGTGTGTCAAAGGCGATCCCACCAAAAAGCAGGGACTGAACAGAAGCCGTACGTACCTCTATACCGTCTGCACCCATGGACAGATCGACACCGGAAACATTCCAGAATCGGGAGTTACCACGTAGGAACTGGTCAAAGGGGTCTCGGATAAAGGCATAGATGTAGACACTCTGAGCATCACCGGCGAGTTCGTATCCTAGAGCTTCTCCCGCCAGAATTCCCTGGTAATAGATGGGAGATCCACGGCCGATCGATCCGAGATTGTTACTGATCAGCGTGATCTTGGTACCGGCATCATCGGTTGTAATCAGCGGGATCTCTTCCATGCCAACGAAATGCGTTTGGGGTGCACCGGGTCCAGGATCGATCTCGATATAGGCTCCGGAAAGAAGCGTGCCCAACCCGGAAACGCCTCTGACACTCAATTGTGGTCGGACGACCCAGAAGCGCGTATTACGGCGAAGGAAGTCTTCCATACCCTGGTTGAAGTTCACGGTCAGGATGACGTTGGAAAAATCTTCGCCGAAGGCAATCTCGTCAACCAGCCCAATATCCACACTTTTGTACTTGATCTTGGTCTTACCCGCCTCAATACCTTCTGCGGTCTGAAACTGGATAGTAGCGACGGGAACTTGTTCGGTCAGTGTGCGAACGATTAGCCAGGTGCCGACGAGTGCTGTGACCAGCGGTACCAACCAGACTATCGAGGGTAAACTTCGTTTCGATACGGTTGGTGTGTCGAACTCGCTCATGACTCATCTACCAGCTGCGCGCGATCCCAGATGAGCCTCGGATCGAATCGGCCGGCGGCCAGCATTGTCAGAATGACAGCCGCCCCGAAATAACTGGCGCCGATACCCGGGGTGACGTTGGCGAGTAAACCCAGGCTGACCAGACCTGCCAGGAGAGCGACGAGGAAGACATCGACCATGGACCATGAGCCTATCCATTCTGTGACTCGATAGAGCAGTGTTCTGTCCCTCGGTTTCCAGTCTGACCTGTTCTGCACCGACCAGAGCAGAAAACTCAGGGAAGCGAGTTTAGCGAAGGGCACGATAATGCTGGCAAAAAGCACGATAAGACCCAGACCCCAGAGACCGCCTTCGATCAAATGGATAATGCCGGTGATGATGGTATCGGGCTCTCCCTTGCCAAGCTTTTTCACCGTCATGACCGGGTAAATGTTGGCGGGGATGAGCATCAAGCTGGCGGAAGCAAGTAGTGCCCAGGTCTGCTGGATACTATTGTCGATTCGATGATGGACTCCGCAACCGCACCTTCGGCAGTTGTGGCCTGAGGTTTGTACGCCATCGCAGATATGGCAGTGAAGCAGAACATCGTCTTCATTCAATTCCGTCAGGGCGGTATCTGTTGCCGAGAGATTCTCGATTGTACGCCACAGAGATTCAGCATCGAAATTGGTTCGCGCCATAGCGTAGACAATAAGGAGGATTGAAAAGGCTGCTAGAGAGAGACCGGGTACGACGGTGGCGAGGTCCTGTAGTTTGACGATGGCGATAAGTGTACCGAGCATGAAGACGGAAACCAGGCTCCAGGGTTCGAGGAGTCGCACCATTTGGAAAGCGCGACCCGCAAGGGGAGGCACGAAACCAAATCGAACAGGCAGCAGCAGGTAGATCATGCCCAGAATGGTAAGCAGCGGAAAGAAGATGCTGGTGAGAAAGACAACCAGGCCCAATTCACCCATTCCATGTTCATAGAGCGCCCAACCTCCAGCCAGGAGCAGGTTTTCCTGGTAGATGGAGCCGACCTTCAGACCCAGGAACGGATAGATGTTGGCCATGCACCAGAGCATAGCTGCCGTCAGATACAGGGCCAGGGAGCGGTTTAGAGAATCCGGAATGTGACGGTAGAGCAATGCACGACAACGAGTGCAAATTGCGCTGGCATTCTCGGGAATCGGTGCCCGACAATACACAGCGGCGCACTCGTGGCATGCTATTAGACGATCAGGTTCACTCACTGCTTCGTATCACACCGTCGACCCCCAGTCCTTGCAAGGTAACATGTGGTAAGGGGCAGTGTCATGCCACCTGAGTGGGGGAGACTGATGTTGATCAGCGGCTTGGGAAGAGTTCCTCCAGGTGAGAGTCAGGCAGGGGTCTGGTTATTCGTGAGATAACAACGGTGAATACAATGGAGACGATTTCTCCGAGTACGGCGCAAGAGAAAGGATTGGGACCCTCGCCATAGAGCCAGGCGGCGGCGGTATGAAGAGAGCCTGGTTCAAACCAGGCCGGATCAATCAGACGCGAGTGCAGGATAATAAAAGTGACAAATCCACCGATTAGCCCGGCATAGGCACCGTGCCGAGTGACGCCTTTCCAGAGAGCGCCCACTACCAGTGGTCCGGCAAAAGACGCCATCATGCCGCCAACACCAATCCAGACAATCAGGGAAACATTCGTATCCATCAGGGACCAGGCCATGCCCATACAGAGTATCAGGATAACCACGGTGGAAACTCGCGAGATCAGCAATACACGGCGATCGAGCTCTTCTTCTGACAGGTGGCGGGTCCAACTGGTAAAGGTTCGCCGATAGAGATCATTGGCGACAATCTGTGACGAAGAGACCACGAGGCCGTCCGCGGTACTCATGATCGCGGAAAGGACACCGACGCCAATCAGGGCAGCAAGCCAGGTTGGGAACAGTTCAATGAAAAGCATGGGCAGCGCCTGGTTCGGGTTGGCACCATCGAGGTACAGCGCATCACCAAAATGTGCCCTTGCCAGCAGCCCGCCGAGACCCAGCATCCCGAGTGTGACCCCCATCACCGAAGCCAGTTTGACAAACTGCAGTCTGTCGCCGTCTGATTTCAAGGCCCATAATTTGTTGCCAAGGTGAGGGAGAAGACCGAGCGGCATATGGGCAAAAGCGATGACAAAAATGGACCACCAGGAATGGTAAAGCGGTGTATTGGGATTAGTCAGACCGACCAGGCTTTCGTCCTGGACTTTGAGGTTGTCCCACATACCACTAAAGCCGCCTTCTATACCCGTGCCCATTATGGTCATGATGACGACGACCACGGCGAGAACAAGCATCATCGCACCCTGTACGCCATCGGTGAGGATGTCAGCGTGGGCGCCGCCCATCACAACATAAAACAGCAGGACGGTGGTTGTGATTACCAGCGCCCATTCCGCGTCGAGACCCAGCATTAACTGGAACATGACAACGCCGGAAACCAGTTGCCCGGCCAGGTAGAAAAACAGCACCAGCGACATCAGGGATACCAGTACCCTTATGCCTTCTGACTGATAACGATCGCCCAGGTACTCCGGAATGGAGCGATTACCAAAATGATTGCCGGAGGTCGCAACCAGGCGCATGGAAATCAGGACGCCAACGTAGACGCCAATCGGGTAAAGAAAGTTACTCCAGTTGGGTGCGAGTCCCCATTCATAGGATAGTGCAGGACTGCCGAGAAATGTCGCGCCGCTGGCGGTAGATGCGGCAAAAGCCAGTGCCAGGAAAAAAGGACCATAGGAACCTCTGGCGGTGGCAAAATCATCTGCGTGCTTGATTTTCCGTTGCGCAAATATGCCTATCCCGACCATGAGCGAGATATAAAGGACAAGGAATATCCAGGACCAGGTAGTCAGAGTCATTTAGATTCTTCTTGAGTTCCATTGTGTGGGAATGTCTGGTTAAGTTAAGACCTATCTCCAGATACTACCCAGGGAAGAGCATGCTCAACAAACTGGATGATTTCCCCATACACCAGACTCCAGAGCCGATTGCTCATCCGGCGACCAGTGATCGCAATGTCTACGACCGGACCTGGTTTAACGGTTATGCGCCGGATGGATCCTACTATTTTGGTATTGGCATGGCCATTTACCCCCACCGGGGTGTCATGGATTGTGCTTTCAGTGTTGTCCGGCCGGAAATGCGGCAACACTGTTTTTTCGGCTCCAGGCGGGCACCGGATGAGCGAACAGATATGGATGTGGGTCCGTTTCGCATGGAGGTGTTGGAACCCATGCGCAGTCACCGCGTGATTCTTGATGACAATGAAAGTGGTCTTGGTTGCGATCTGACCTTCTCTGCACGTACCGCAGCCATTCAGGAGGCCCGGCAGACTCTGTATACAGGAACCAGACGAACCATGGATTCAACCCGATTCGATCAGTTCGGGTACTGGAGCGGAATCGTCAATACGCCAGACGGGGAAATAAAAATTGAGCCCGACGTCTGCAACGGCACCAAGGACAGATCCTGGGGTGTGCGCGGTGTTGGTGAACCCGAGGCTGGTGGTGCACCTTTTCAACCAGGGGGAATCTGTTTTGTTTGGGCGCCGGTTTTCTGGGAGGATCATGTCTCGCATGCCATCTTCTTTGATGGTCAGCGCGGTGAACCACTTGTTCGGGAAGGCCTTGAGGCAAAACTCTATGCCAGGGGGGAGGAGATCATTGGCGTCGAAGATGGCACCATCGATCGTAAACTGACAGCAAGGCACAGAATCAATTACCACCCTGGTACGAGGCTGGCGAAAAGCGCAGAGATTGATCTTGTTGAACTTGACGAGGGTGTACGGACAATCAAGTTAGAGCCGAAATTGAAATTTATGATGAAGGGGCTGGGCTATGGTCATCCGGAGTGGCGTCAAGGTGCCTGGAAGGGTGATCTTGTTACGGGACATGATTCATTCGACCCGAAGCAGCTTGACCCCAAGGCGCCGGAGAATATCCACACCCAGCAGGTCGTGCATGCGACAGACGGTGAACGTGAAGGCGTGGGTGTACTGGAACAGATTGTTGTCGGTCCATATGCCCCGGGTGGGTTTACAGATTATTTTGACGGGTTTAGGCCCTAAGGACAGATTCCATGGAATATCGATCACTCGGTAGAACCGGTGTCAAAGTGAGCCAGCTTTGCCTTGGTACGATGATGTTTGGCGGTCGAACCGACAAGATAGAAAGTATTCGAATTATTGACCGGTCACTTGAGGGCGGTATCAACTTCGTCGACACCGCCAATGTTTACGCCGGGAAAGAAAGCGAACGCATCGTTGGTGAAGCCCTGGCCAGAGACGGTAAGCGAAAGAACACGATACTTGCCACCAAGGTGAATTTCCCCCAGGGGGATGATGTGAACGCCAGAGGCATCAGTCGGCGTCATATCATCGAAGCCTGTGACGATTCACTGCAGAGACTGCAGACTGACTGGATCGATTTGTACCAGTTGCACCGAAGTAACACTGAGATCCCCATCGACGAAACCCTGCGCGCGCTCGACGATCTTATTCGCGCCGGCAAGGTTCGCTATATTGGTAGCAGCATGTTCCCGGGATGGCAGATGGTGGAATCGCTCTGGGTCGCAAAGGAACTGGGGCTGAATCGATTTGTGTGCGAGCAGCCCGCCTACCACATGCTTGATCGTACCGCTGAACGCGAGGTGATTCCGGCTGCCCAATCCTTTGGACTTGCTGTTATTCCATGGGGGCCCCTTTGCGGTGGTTTGCTCTCCGGCAAATATGATCGGGATCAGGGCGACCCCGAGGGTCGTTGGCAGGAAGGTAAGGATAACTTTAGCCGTGAGGCGACCGATGCGGCCTGGGAGGTACTGGATCTGCTGCGGGAAATGGCGGCAGAAAAAGGCTGTAGTGTTTCCCAGCTAGCGCTTGCCTGGAATATGGCGCAGCCTGGGGTGACCGCACCGATTGTCGGCCCTCGCACCTTTGAGCAGATTGAGGATAATCTTGGCTCAGTCGATGTTGAGATGGTTCAGGCAGACTTTGACAGCATCGATGCCATCCTGCCGCCGAAGAGCTATGCCGTCAGGTACTACGACAAAGCGAACGCGACTGATTTCAGGCCGCGTCACCTGAGAAATATCATCTAAACGGCGCTCAACCGAGAAGACCGATCATCATGCTTGAAGACGACCTTGGCGGGTGTGTGCTTGGCGCAGACTCGAGGCCTGGACGGCCGAAAGTCAGGCCCCAGGGATGGGTTGATGCCGGTGCGGCAAGTGCACACCCGTCAAAATCGGCGGATACGTATAGGTGTCGGGGTGTTAGGACGAGCGCTAGATATTGGTTACCAGGGCATCCAGCACGGCATCGGGTTGTTCTGACATCATTGAATGTCCGCATGGGCTCAACTCAACGACTCTGGCATTCCTGATTTTCTCTGCCACCATCCTGCCTGCAACCGGGGATGTCATTTTGTCCTCCCGTCCGAGAATGATCAGTGTCTCGACACTGATCTGATCAAGCAGATCCTCCGCCTCGGTAAAATCGTTGCAGGCTTTCAGATCGGTAAACAGAACATCGTCGGAAGATCGCTCCAACAGGCGCTGACCGCTCATGGTCATGCAAAGTCCGGGATTACTGTTGCCGCCCTGTTGACCGAAGTTGCTGTGGCTCCAGGTATTGGCCATATCTATTGCGTCGTGATCGTTAGATTCAGCGGCATTCAGCAGTTGCTCCGTGACTGGCATAGGGGTCGAGGTGCCTAACAAAGAGAGGCTTGTGATTTTTTCAGGATACCTGGCAGCAAAGCAGATACCCGTAAGCGAGCCCATGCTGTGGCCAACGATAGCGGCTTCTTTGACATCTAGTTTGTCCATGGCGTTGCCAATCCAGTCAGCGATGCCCTCAATGGCCTTCAGAGGTTTACCATCAGAACGACCGTGTCCGGGCAGGTCGAAGGCGAAGACATTGTAACCATGCCTCGCAAAGTAGCGGGCCGGTAGGACCCAGACAGAATGATCCATCCCCGCACCGTGAATAAATATCACGCTGGGTTTCGAAGGATTCGTTTCCCTGGTTCCGGTGCTGTAGAAAGTCCTGTGGTCGTTTACTGTTGTATACATACTAGCCCCGTTGTGAAGCGCGCAGACCGCGCCTTAAGTCAGCCGTTAGATCGGCCGCATTCTCGAGCCCGATGGAAAGCCGGATCAGGCCTTCTGAGATTCCCGCGGCGTTGAGCGCCTCGGTGTCCATGCGGTGATGGGTTGTACTGGCAGGGTGAATGACAAGGGATTTGGCATCTCCGACATTGGCGAGGTGGGAGAAAACAGAGAGGCTCTCAATAAACTTGATGCCTGCTTCCCGGCCGCCCTTGATACCGAAGCTGAATACAGCGCCGCATCCTTTGGGTAGAACTTCTTTTGCCAGTTTGTGATCAGGGTGATCAGGTAGTGCCGGGTGATTGACCCATTCGACCTGCTCCTGCTCGGCAAGAAACTCGATCACTGTTTGTGTATTCGAGATATGTTTCTCCATGCGCAGCGACAGGGTTTCGATGCCCTGTAGGATATGAAACGCTGTGGTTGGGCTCATACACGCCCCAAAGTCTCGAAGGCCTTCCCTGCGAGCTCGCGTAATGAAAGCCGCAGGACCAAACTCTTCCGCAAAGTTGAGATCGTGAAAACCGTCATAGGGTTCTGTCAGGGTTGGAAATTTTCCAGATGCCTCCCAGTTGAAAGTGCCGCCATCCACCAGAAGACCGCCGATCACGATACCGTGACCTGAGAGAAACTTTGTTGCCGAGTGCATGACCAGGTCGGCGCCAAGATCGATGGGCCGGCAGAGATAAGGGGTGGCAAAAGTAGCATCGACCAGGAGCGGCAGTTTTGCCTCATGTGCCAGATCGGCTACAACCGGGATATTGAGTACTTCCAGGCCGGGATTCCCCAGCACTTCAGAGAAGATCAGACGTGTGTTGTCCTGAATGGCGTTTCGGAATGCACCGGGGTCTCTCGGGTCGACAAAAGTTGTTTCGATGCCGAATCGAGGCAGCGTGTAGCTGAGCAGGTTATGAGTGCCGCCGTAGATGCTGCGCGATGCGACGATGTGCTCTCCGGCGCTGACGATGGTTGCGACCGCCAGGTGCATGGCCGCCTGGCCGCTTGCTGTGGCGATGGCGCCGACACCGTTGTCGAGTAGTGCGATGCGCTCTTCGAGAACCGCATTGGTCGGGTTTGATAGACGTGAATAGACATGCCCGGCTCTTTCAATGTTGAAGAGCCCTGCCGCGTGGTCGGTGTCTTTGAACACGTAGGAAGCAGTCTGATAGATCGGCGTTGCCCGGGCACCGGTTGTCGGGTCGGGCTGCTGGCCGCCGTGGAGACTTAATGTGTCGAAGTTTAATGTCGGCGGTTTCGGCATAATTGGCACCTGAACAGAAGGAAGCGTGATGGTAAGTCAAAATGATCGTCTCTGCCCATGTGATTCCGGTCGGGAATATGATCGTTGTTGTGGCCCCTATCTTGCGGGAATACAAAAGGCGCCCACAGCCGAATTGCTGATGCGGTCACGGTACACTGCTTACGTGGAAGGCAACGAGGACTATTTGAGTGAAACCTGGCATTCTGATTTTCGACCCGACACTATCGAAGCAGTGGGTGGCGAGAAATGGCTGGGACTGAAAGTCAGACGTATCGAAGCTGGTGGACCCGAGGACAGTGAGGGTGAGGTCGAGTTTGTGGCCAGATTTAAAATTGATGGTAAGGGTCATCGATTGCATGAGATCAGCCGATTTGTTCGCCTTGGCTCATGCTGGTTGTATACGTCTGGTGAATTGATACAGGATTCGAAGAGATGATGAGCCGGTACCTTCTCAGTTTGCTGCTGATACTGACTTTTACGGTGTCAGTCTGCGCAAGTGAACCTTCGTTTGATGAAGTGACCCTAAAGGGAACCCTCGACGGGATTCCCATGCACTATATCAACGTGCAGACAAGGCCACACGATGAAGTCGATATCAAGCTGGATGGTCTTGTTGATGAACTAATCTGGCAGGATGTGCCGTTCTTCGATCAGATGATTGTCTCGGTCCCCGGGACCGGCGAACCTGCATACTACCCGACTGAAAACCGATTGCTGGCAACCGAAAAGGGCCTTTATGTCAGTGCGGTGATGTATCAGCCACCGGAAACCGTCGTCATGCGTATGAGCAAGCGGGATGACTATATCGACCGTGATACCTACGCTGTCACCCTCGATTCGACCGGGCACGGAGAATTTGCCTACTGGTTTATCATTGCTCTTGGTGACACCGTGATGGATGGCAAGGTGCTGCCCGAACGGCGTTACACCACGGACTGGGATGGACCCTGGCTCTATAAGACAGCCAGGTTTGATGAGGGATGGAGTGCCGAGACTTTCTACCCCTGGTCAATGATGAGCCTGCCGGAAAAAGATGGCGCGCGCGATATCGGATTTGCCGTCGCCCGGCAGGTATCTCATACCAATGAACGATATTACTGGCCGGGCCATAGCTATTCGTCACCCCAGTTTGTGACCGCACTCAATACCATGCGTGTTGAGGGTGTTGAACCGAGACAACAGTACTCTCTGATTCCTTATCTGTCTTCCGTGCTGGATGAAGCGCGGGATGACACAGAAACCCGTGGTGGCATCGATTTAACCTGGAAGCCGTCGACGATGGCAGAGCTGACTCTCAGCGTGAATCCGGATTTCGGTGCAGTGGAAGCAGACAGCGTCGTTTTGAATCTGACAGCCTTCGAGACCTTTTTTCCTGAAAAACGTCTCTTTTTTCAAGAAGGCAACGAATTGTTCGAAACGACGCCCAGAGCCAACAATGGTCGTGCGATGCGTGAGTTGACGAATGAGAACTTCGCCACGACCTCGCGAAGGGTATATGTCACGGAATTCCTGCCTGCGCCCATCTCTCTGATCAACACCCGGCGCATTGGCGGTACAGCATCGCAGGTGACATTGCCTGCTGGCATCACACCAAAAAAGGGTGAACGTGACCTGCCGACCGAGTTGTTGGGAGCTGTCAAACTCACGGGTCGTATTGGCAATTTTCGCTATGGTGTCGTTGGCGCTTTTGAGGACGATGTCGAGTGGCAGGGGTCGGATACGCTTGGCAACCCTGTCGGTATTGATGATGAAGGTCGTGATTTTGCCGCCATCAGGGTCAGCTACGAGAAATCGGCTGTCAACCGTTATGCTCTGGGTTACATGGGCACACTCGTCGATGGCCCCATCTACGATGCCGCGGTGCACGGTCTGGACTGGCACTATGGTACCGGTGACGGCAGATGGGCGCTGGACCTGCAGCTTATGCACAGTGACGTCGATGACGTCAGTGGACAGGGAGGTGTCTTTGATCTGACTTATTCCGGCAATTCCCGAATACAGCATGTCTTCAAGCTCGACTATTTCGATGAAGACGTCGATATCAACGATCTGGGATTTCTTCGCCGAAATGATTATGCCGGTATGCTCTATGCCTATCGCTATGCCCAGCGGAGCAAGAACAAGGGCCTGATACGGGCAAACCGCGGCGCTGTGACTCTGGTGCAGCAGTACAACATCAGCAGGGGCCAGGTTGTCGACAGCGGCATCTACTGGCGGAACACTCTGGAGGTGCCCGGCCGCAATACCATTCGAACGTCTCTGGCCTGGCTGCCGGAGCGATACGAGGATGTTGATTCGAGAGGTCATGGTGCTTACCTGGCTGAAGACAGGATCTGGTGGAACCTTCTCTGGACGACGGACGCCAGCGCCAGGTTCAGTTGGTCCTTCGGTGTTGGAGGTATCCAGGAGGATCTCGGAGAGTGGACAGGTCAGTATTCGGTGGGGCTCACCATGCGGCCCAACGATTTACTGGTGGTCAGTGCGGATCTGAAATACAAACGTCGGGATGGCTGGTTGGTTTACCAGGGCGGTCCCTATTTCGGTGCTTACAATGGTATCGACTGGCAGCCGTCCATCGACGCCAGTTGGTTTATCAGGCCCGGGCATCAGTTGCGCTTCTCGTTCCAGTGGGTTGGTGTTCGCGTCGATGAGCAGGGGTTCTTCTCGGTACCCGGTGGTGACGGTGAGCTTATGCCAGCTACCAGGACGAGTACCGATCATGACTTTACTGTCAGCATGATGACTGCCCAGCTTCGGTATCGCTGGGAGATCGCGCCGCTCACAGATCTCTTTCTCGTCTATAACCGTGGTAATCGTCTGCCGTTCAGAAACGAAGATGAATTTTCCAGCCTTTTTGAGGATACCTTTGACGATCCCCTGGTGGATTCTTTTGTGATTAAACTTCGCTACCGTTTCGGTAACTGACTGAATTCCCTTTGTGCATTGATGTCAGGCGCATGCCCGATTAATTCGATAGCTGCATTCAATGATACACGTCAACGCATTGATCGATGATGTTTGCTAATGTCTAAATCGATTTGAAAGACAATCGACGGACGCCGAGCGAGAGTAACAGTTACAGGCTGGCTCGATGCCCGACGGAAATGTTTCAGAGCGGCCCAGTCCGGATCACCGTGGTCACTTTGTCGTTTAGGGTCATGTCAACCTGCAAAGTCTGATATTATCCAACTAATCTGTAAACGCTCTCTCTCACTATACAGATTGGACGACAGGGATTTCGGGGACTCTGGGTTGGGTCGTTTTGATACCTCACGACATTTCCTCTTTTTTCCACAGAAATTTCACCAATGCGCTTGACAAATGTGCCGCAAAGTTTATGTTGCAATGCCGCATTTAGTGCCATAGCGATGCATTGATGTGGTTGTCTATTATTCGCCGCAAAACGAAAGGTAGTGAAGTATGCAGGTCTACAATTACAAGGTAGTCAAACAGTTCGCCATTATGACTGTCGTCTGGGGGATTGTTGGTATGTTGGTCGGCGTCGTCATTGCAGCCCAACTGGCATGGCCCGCACTCAATTTTGATCTGCCCTGGTTACACTTTGGTCGGCTTCGACCGTTGCACACAAACGCAGTGATCTTTGCCTTTGGCGGTTGTGCCCTAATAGGGCTTTCGCTCTATATCGTGCAGAGGACCTGCCAGGTTCCGCTGATTTCCAATTCGCTTGCCGCATTCGTCTTCTGGGGTTGGCAATTGGTGATCGTGCTGGCTGCGGTGACACTACCGCTGGGTATCACCTCTTCCAAGGAATATGCTGAGCTGGAATGGCCTATCGACATTCTGATCACCGTTGTCTGGGTTGCCTATGCCATCGTCTATCTCGGCACGATACTCAAACGTAAGACCAAGCATATTTACGTCGCTAACTGGTTCTTCGCATCGTTTATCATCGCCGTCGCGATTCTGCATATTTTCAACAGCCTGGCGATTCCCGTCACGTTGACCAAGTCCTACTCTATTTATTCCGGCACCATCGATGCGATGGTTCAGTGGTGGTACGGCCACAACGCAGTGGGTTTTTTCCTGACTGCGGGCTTCCTCGGCATTATGTACTACTTTGTACCAAAGCAAGCGGAGCGGCCTGTTTACTCCTACCGTTTGTCAGTGGTTCATTTCTGGTCTCTGATAGCGGTTTATGTCTGGGCGGGTCCACACCATCTACACTACACCACTCTGCCGGACTGGGCGCAGAGCCTGGGTATGGTGATGTCTCTCATTCTGCTGGCACCCAGCTGGGGAGGCATGATCAACGGCGTCATGACCCTGTCAGGTGCATGGGATAAGCTCCGCAGCGATCCAATCCTGAAGTTCCTGATTGTCTCCCTGTCGTTTTACGGTATGTCGACCTTCGAAGGTCCGATGATGGCGATTAAATCTGTCAATGCTCTCTCTCACTATACTGACTGGACCATAGGCCACGTACATTCTGGAGCTCTGGGATGGGTTGCGATGATTACCATTGGTGCGACCTATCACCTGATCCCCATTCTTTACGGCAAAGAGCAGGGAGAAATGTACAGCGTCAAACTCATTGATCTCCACTTCTGGTTGGCGACCATAGGCACGGTACTCTATATCGCCTCCATGTGGGTGAACGGCCTGATGCAGGGCCTGATGTGGAGGGCGATCAACGATGACGGCACACTGACTTACAGCTTCGTTGAATCTGTCGAGGCGAGCTTTCCCGGTTACGTGGTTCGATTTATTGGTGGCGCCATCTTCTTCACAGGAATGCTGGTAATGGCCTACAACGTCTGGATGACGGCAAAAACGGCTGAAGCTCCTAAACAAGCGGCAGAAGCTCCTAAAAAAACAGCTGAAGCTCCAACGGGAGACGCCTCATGAACGAGTTCATTGAAAAGAATATCGGTGTGATGGTGGTGTTAATCATTCTGGCGGTGTGCTTCGGAGGAATTGTTGAAATCATTCCGCTGATGAGCCAGAAGGTCGTCACGGAACCGATTGCAGGTCTTGAGCCTCTTGCGCCGCTGGAACTTGAAGGTCGCGACATTTACATCAGGGAAGGCTGTAATGTCTGTCATTCCCAGATGATCAGGCCGCTTCGGGCTGAGGTTGAGCGGTACGGCCATTATACGGTGGCGGGTGAGCTGGTTTACAACCATCCCTTTCTTTTCGGTTCCAAGAGAACAGGTCCAGACCTTGCGAGGGTGGGAGGTATGTACTCTGATGAGTGGCACCGTGCGCACCTGTTCGATCCGAGGTCCGTGGTGCCCGAGTCCAATATGCCAGGGTTTTCCTGGTTGTTTGAGAATGAGATCGACGGCAGCGTGACGCCGAAGAAACTGGAAGCGCTGAGACTCGTTGGTGTGCCGTATACCGATGCGGATATTGCCGGAGCCACTGAAGCTGTCTCAGGTAAGTCAGAAGCCGATGCCATGGTCGCCTATCTGCAGCAGCTCGGCACCATTATCAAGGAAAGGAGATGATGATGGATATTGGAGACTTACGGGGCTTGTCGACTGTATTTTGCATGGCTGCTTTTGCGGCAGTGGTGTTCTGGGCTTATGGCCCCTCCCGAAAAAGCTATTTTGAGAAAGCGGCAGATCTGCCTTTCGCTGATGAAGAACTTGCTGTAGATGAGGATGAAGTTAAATGAGTACTGCATTCAGTATCTTTGTTATTGCCGGTACGATCCTGTCGATGGTCGGTTTTTTCCTACTGCTGCACCTCAATCGGAAGATCACTGGATCTGGCGAAACTACAGGTCACGACTGGGACGGCATCCAGGAATTCGATAACCCTCTGCCCGTCTGGTGGTATTGGTGGTTCGTGCTGACGCTGGTGTTCGGTGCTGTCTATCTTGTCTATTACCCGGGCCTGGGTAACTTTATGGGACTTGGCAACTGGACCCAGTTTTCTCAACTGGAGGAGAGTCAGAAAATTGCAGATGAGAAATATGGTCCTATCTATGCGCAGTATCGTGACAAATCCCTGGATGAGTTGGGGGCGGATCCAAACGCACTGAATATGGGGCGCAGGATTTTTGCCTCGAACTGTACCGTGTGTCATGGCGCCCGCGGCGAAGGCAGTTACGGATTTCCCAACCTAACGGATAATGAGTGGACCTGGGGGCGTGAAGATGCAGACATTGAGACCACAATCCTGCATGGCCGCAGTGCCAGTATGGCGCCCTGGGAGCAGGTTATAGGTGAGGAAGGGGTCAGTCAGGTCACAGAATATGTGCTCAAGATTGCCGGTAGGGAAGTCGATGAGGCCATGGCGGGAAAAGGCAAGAATCAGTTCGATATGTTCTGTGTTGCCTGTCACGGTCCGGAGGGCAAAGGCCAGAAACTCTTTGGCGCTCCCGATCTGACCAACGAGATCTGGTTGTATGGCAACTCCAGGGCGCGAATCGCGGACGTCATCGGAAAAGGCCGAAACGGTATTATGCCGGCCTTCGGTGAAAGATTGGGAGAGGACAAGGTCCATATCCTCGCGGGTTATATCAAAAGCCTGTCCAGTGAGTAGAGACCTTAGGTCGCGACGCGGCCTGCAGGCCGTGTGAGATGGACTCAAAACTTCCTGAGGGAGCTGACTCCAGTGTTCTTAACCTCTATGAGAAACGGGAGAAGATCTATGTTCGCAGCATGGAAGGGTTCTACCAGAATATCAGGCTGTTTACCGGCTGGCCGCTGCTTATAGGCTTCTTTGGCTGCCCCTGGCTCCTGATCGATGGCCATCAGTCTGTTTTGTTTGATCTGCCGGAGCGGAAGTTTCACATTTTCTGGTTGACGTTCTGGCCGCAGGACTTTGCCCTTTTGGGCTGGTGCCTGATGATTGCCGCTTTCCTGCTTTTTTTCATGACAAATCTGACCGGACGGGTGTGGTGTGGCTATACCTGTCCGCAGACTGTCTGGACGGCAATCTTCATGTGGGCAGAGCAAACCGCGGAAGGAGAGCGCCATCAACGAATTAGGCTCGACAGGCAGCCCTGGAATATAGAGAAGCTCTGGCGACGCTCTCTTAAGCACGCCATGTGGTTCGGATTCGCCTTTCTGACGGGGCTGACCTTCGTCAGCTATTTCTACGGCATCTACGATCTCATTGTCGATGCCTACCACCTGCAGGTTCCTGCAGTCGCGATATTCTGGATTCTATTTTTTTCCGCTGCAACATATATCAATGCGGGCTGGATGCGGGAACAGGTCTGCACCTATATGTGTCCGTACGCTCGATTTCAGTCAGCCATGTTCGACAATGATACGCTGATCGTGTCCTACGATCAGGAACGTGGTGACCCAAGAGGATCCCGTAAGAGAGGGCAGTCCAGCAGCAAGGGTGATTGCATTGACTGCGATATGTGTGTCCAGGTCTGTCCGACGGGAATCGATATTCGTGACGGGCTGCAATATCAGTGCATCAATTGCGCTCTCTGTGTTGATGCCTGTAATTCCGTTATGGACAAAATGGGATACGAGAGCGGTCTTGTCCGGTATACAACGCTGAATCAGCTCGCCGGTCATCCCTGGTCGTGGAAGCGACCGAAGCTGATCGGTTACGGCATGGCGATCCTGGTGATGATAGTGGCCGTGTCAGCTGTCATTCTGACGAGAGTCCCGCTTGAAGTGGATGTGCTGAGAGGCCGCGGTAAACTGTTTCAGGAAGTCCCCGGTGGTTATGTGCAGAACACTTATACGCTGAAACTGATCAACATGGATAAGGTGGATCATCACTATTCAATTGCCGTTTCAGGGCTATCGGACTACAAGATGGTGCCAAGGGCGCCGGTACCAGTGGAGGCAGGTGAGATTGGCGAGATCTCTGTTAATCTGATTGTCGATCCGGACCAACTCGCCCAGGTCAACACACCAATCAAGTTCGAAGTACGGCCGGGTGATGGCCGGTTCAGTGCAAACAGCAAGAGCACATTTATCGGACCGAGACTGATCAAATGAGAGAGCAATCGGGTGAGTCTCAAGCACCAGATCAAGACAAGTGGAATCGAAACCCCTGGGTCTGGTTCCTGATCTGTGTGCCTTTGTCAGCGGTTGTTTTCGGTGTTGTTATGTTCGTTTCTGCAAATTATGCACCTGACGATCTGGTGGTCGACAACTACTACAAGGCGGGGATGGGTATAAACCGCCGCCTCCGCCTGGATGATAACGCCAGGCTGTTGGGTGCGAGAGTTCAGCTCGATGGTATTACGCCTGAGGGTGTGGTTTTTAGAATTAAAGAAGGCAGTGATCGGCTGCAGCTATCACTGTTTCATGTGTCTGATCGGAGCCTCGACCTTGATGTCGTGATGGAGTCTATGAGCGATGGTGTTTATGTGGTGTCATCGCATCGTTTAGCGGAGGCTCTGCAAGAGCCTGGCGTCTGGTACCTGGAAATTAGGGATCAGGACAGGGCATGGAGACTTCGCCAGCGAATCAATACGCCGGTTGTAGATCTTGTCATGGCAGCACAATGAACGATCTCGCGATACATCGATCTGATGAGGGTGAACAACACTTCATCGTGCCTGACGTTCGGTGTGCGGGCTGTTGTCTCACCATTGAACGTGAACTGGGGCAGCTCGGCGAGATCGCCGATGTTAATGTCAACTATGCTGAAAAGCGGCTTTCTTTCTATTCGCACTCTTCAGAATCGACGGATAAGGCAATTTCACGTCTGACGGAGCTTGGGTACACATCAGCGCCGGAAGCACCGAATGAAGGACTGAAGCAATACAGGGAGGAAAGACAGCATCTGCTGGCAAGGCTCGGTGTTGCCGGTATCGGTATGATGCAGGTGATGACGTTTGCCCTGGCGTCCTACCTGGCAGGACCGTCGGGGATTGATGACGCATATGAGGGGCTGATGCGATGGGCCAGCCTGGTCATTGCCGTTCCCGTAACCCTTTACAGTGCCATGCCATTTCATCGTGGCGCATTGCGAGATCTACGAAACGGACTGCCCGGGATGGATGTACCTGTGTCTCTGGCCATACTGTCCGCAGTTTCACTCAGTGCTTTCAATACCGTCAATCAGTCCGGCGAAGTTTATTTCGATTCCGCCTGCATGTTCACCTTTTTCCTTCTGACGGGACGTTTCCTGGAACTCACGACTCGTCATGCATTTCACGTGGATCAGTCGCTGGGCGAACATCTGTTGCCGGAGTTCGCGCGAATGCTCGATGATCGCAGTCTGGAGGTGAAAGCGTTAAGAAAAGATGACCAGGTCAGGGTTCTGTCGGGAGAAACCGTCCCCGCAGATGCTGTGGTCGTCAGCGGTTCCTCAATGGTTGATGAATCTGCTTTTACCGGTGAGGGTAAGCCTGTCTACAAGTCACCGGGGTCAAAGGTTCTGGCGGGGACAAGGAACCTTGACGGAGAATTCGAGGCGGCAGTACTGACATCTTCTGAAGACTGGGTCATCAGTCATCTGTCGGAATTGTATCGAAAGTCGGCTGCATACAGGCCTGCATTTGCCGTGATGGCAGATGTTATTGCCCGGTACTTTGTCTCAGGAATTCTGCTGTTGGCCACTGGCAGTGGCATATACTGGTGGCTGGCGAGTGCAGAGGATTTCTTCGCTATTGCCCTCGCTGTACTGGTGGTTTCATGCCCCTGTGCACTGTCGTTGGCAACACCGGTTGCCTACACTATCGCCAGCGGTGCAGTGCGCAGACTCGGTGTTCTTATCAGCGATGGTTCATTTCTGGAAAAGCTCAACAAGATCGATACAGTCGTCTTCGACAAGACTGGAACGCTGACAGAGGGTACGTTGCGGTTGGAACGGATTGCTTTCATTGATCAGAACTTCGACCGCGCCGAAGTTTTGCGGATTGCCGCTTCCCTCGAGGTGAGTAGCCTGCACCCGGTTGCGTTGACGCTCCGGGCGGAGTCGGATGAGATAGTGCCAGTCGACGAACTGCTGATTACAGCAGGGTTTGGCGTCAGCGGACGAATTCATGATTGTGAATTCAGGCTGGGCAAGCCAACCTTTGCTGCGGGATGCGAGGTTGAATCGCCAGATGAGAGTTTCAACTGGGTACTTCTGACTCGGGACAAGAATCCCGTTTGTTGGTTTGGGTTCAGTGATCGTCTGAGGGCCGGTGCAGACAAACTGGTAGCCGAGACTGGGAACCGTGTGTCCGACTTGATGGTGTTCTCCGGCGACAGGTCCAGTGCGGGCAGGGAACGACTACATGAACTTGGTGTGTCAGATCCCAAAATGAATATGACGCCCGATGCAAAGATTGAAGGGTTGAGAGAACTGCAGGCCCAGGGTAAAAAGGTCATGATGGTTGGCGATGGTCTGAATGATGCAGGAGCCATGGCGACTGCCGATATTTCTCTTGCGGTAAATCCCGTTGACACCGTCGTTCAGTCTGCTGCTGATGCCACACTCGTCAGCGGTGATCTTTCAGCGATTCCTGAGTTATTTGACTATGCCGAACGGGTACAGCGCATCATTCGCCAGAATCTTTGCTGGGCGCTGGCCTACAATCTCTCGGTTATTCCTCTTGCCATGATGGGGCTTGTGGCACCCTGGATTGCCGCGCTTGGGATGTCCATGAGTTCATTGCTGGTTACCCTGAATGCCTGTCGATTGGCAAGGACCTCTCAGTTAGGATTAGGGCAGAGCTGATGGAGATCTTGTTTGTGCTGATACCCGTCAGTCTTATCATTGTTATGATTTCGCTTGGGGCCTTCGTTTGGTCGGTGCAGAGCCATCAGTACGATGATCTGGAGAAAGAGGCACATAGAATTCTTTTTGATGAAACAACAACTTCCAATCATCCAATAAGACACGAGGAGGAGAACTCATGAACTACCTGTTCAGTCTATTCTTTTCACCACATCAGGCCTGGGAACGTATCAGGGAACAAGATGATTCGGTCATGATGACCTATCTAAAGTTCATCATACCGATTTCACTATTACCTGCCGTTGCCTGGTACTTCGGTTCCGTTGAGGTCGGCTGGCAACTCGGAGAGAGGGTGATCAAGCTGACCTCGCAGAGTGCAATTCAGATCATGGTGCTTTTTTACTTCGCGATGTTGGTCGGTACCGGAGTTCTTGGGTTCATGGTGCACTGGATGTCGGAAACCTACGAGGCTGAAACCTCGACCCTTGCCAAGGGGGTTCGTATTTCGGCATATACACTTTCGCCATTGTTCCTTTGTGGAGTTATCGGTTTCTACCCGATGCTCTGGCTCGATATCCTCCTTGGATGTGCTGCTGCTGGTTATGCCGTCTACCTGCTCTATATTGGTGTGCCGATTGTCCTGAAAATACCAAGCGAAAGAGGGTTCCTCTTTGCCAGCGCCATGGTTGCCGTTGGTCTGATTGGCTGTGCGGCAATGCTTGGGGCCATTGTGATTCTGTGGGAGATGGGCGCGATGCCGGTCTTCACTGACTGAGGGAAACAGTGAATGTCTGATTTGACGCTCTACTACGCCGTACCTTCGCGCGGCATGGTAGCTCACTGGATGCTTGAGGAACTTGGGCAGCCCTATGAAAGGGTTATCCTCGATCTTGCTGCAGACGAGCACAAATCACCTGAATTTCTAGGCATCAATCCATTGGGCAGAGTACCCGCGCTCACCCATGGCGACCTGATCGTGACCGAAACTGCGGCAATCGTTGCCTATCTGGCGGATGCTTTTCCGAAAGCAGGCCTGGGCGTGCCGCTAGATTCTCCGGATCGCGCTGCCTACCTTCGCTGGCTGTTCTTTGCCGTGGCTTCAGCTGAACCGACGATACTCCGGCAGGCAATGGGGCCGCTCGAAATAGACTATGAACCCTGGTCTAACGTGGATGAAGTCGCTGGTGTGATCGCCGAGGCGGTCGGCGGGCGGGAATATATAGTCGGTGATAGGTTCACGGCGGCCGATGTCATGATGGGTACGACCGTCATGTGGGGTACTCAGATGATGCCGGTGTTACCGGCGTTGCCGGAACTTACGGAATATTGGGATCGTTTATCGAAGAGACCTGCCTGGCAGCGCGCAAATTCCGAAGACCTGAAGCTGATGCCGGTGGACTAGGGTTCCCAGCTCGCTCCACTGGCCAGCCCCCCAGATTGTACTTGCAGGCCTATTGTCGCAAGATTGCCTTTCCCGAAATGTGGACAGAGTCCAGATGGAGCACTTTTCTTTCCCCGCCAGCGATGGTCACAGCGTCTCCTGTTATCGCTGGATACCATCCGATGCGAAAGCTGTGGTGCAAATTGCACATGGCATGGGGGAATATGCGGCACGCTATGACTGGGTCGCACAGAGGCTGAGTGAGGCCGGATATGTTGTTTTTGCCGATGACCATCGGGGCCACGGTGATACGTCGGGTGATAATCTGGGCTATATGGGGCCTGATGGCTGGAACCGGACGCTGGCGGATTTGTATGAGCTGAATTGTCATTGTCGTGGCCTGTACCCCGACCGGCCACTCTGCCTCCTGGGTCATAGCATGGGATCAATGCTGTCGCAGCAGTACATTACCCGCCACGCGAACAGCATTGATGCGTTGGTGCTCTCGGGTTCCCCGGGTTTCAAGGAACAACGATTTTCCTTGGTCAATCAAATGGTTATTAAGTTCGAAGCCTGGCGCCGCGAGCCCTGGGAAATCAGTGAGCTGATGCAGAAGGCATTGTTCCAGGATGCCAACAACAGATTCGATGGTCCCGGTGCAACGGGTTATGAATGGCTGTCTCGGGATAAATTGGAGGTGCAGAAGTATGTCGATGATCCAAAATGTGGATTCGTATTGGCGATTGGGTCGCTTGTCGAAATGTTTGCGGGTTCCGCTATATCCCAGAGCACACTGGCTATAGAAAAGATCCCGAAGTCTCTGCCGATGTACGTCTTTGCGGGTTCCGACGACCCCATTCACGGTGAGCAGGCGGATCTGGATCGCATGGTCGATGCTTATCGTGGGCATGGTATTGAAACACTCGACTATCGTTTTTACCCGGGTGGCAGGCATGAAATGTTTAATGAAATCAATAAAGAAGAAGTCGTCACCGACCTGATTGACTGGCTCGGCCGCAACCTGGGAGGGAAGTGATGAAAAGTATTGCCATCATGGGGCTTGGTAACTTTGGTACCGCACTGGCTTGTATCTGGCTTGGCGAAGGCCTTGATGTCCGGGGCTGGACCGTCGAACAGGAAGTATTCGACAGTATTCAGTCGACCGGCGTCAATAAGAAGTACCTGGACGATGTTTCCCTCGACGGGCTGAAAGTGTCGATGGATATCGCCGAAACTGTCGATGGTGCTGAGATCGTTGTTCTGGCATTGCCTTCCACTGTTGTTCTCTCGGTCGTTGATGATCTGATGCCTTATATAAACAACGATCAGATCCTGCTAGATCTTGCCAAGGGTCTGGCCCCTGGTGACCGATTGATTTCCGCCGTTATTGAAGAAAAACTCACGGCAGCCAATCTAGAGTGCCGACTCTGTGTGATGATGGGGCCGACAATCGCACCAGAACTGGCAAGAGGGGTTTACACGACATCGCTGGTGACCAGTAGCGATTTCGAACTGGCGCAGGATGTTGCCCGGATTCTGGCGACCGAAACCCTGAGATTGTCTGCGGCGACGGATTGCCTGGGTTCTGAATACTGGGGCGCTTTCAAGAATGTCATTGCCCTGGCCTGTGGTGTAGTCGATGGGCTTAAGGTTGATGGACGTGGAGGTGACAATCTGAAAGCCGCTGTTTTTACAGCGGGGTATCGGGAGGCCGTTCGCGTGCTACCGCTGCTCGGGGCCGATCCGGATACGGCGCTCTCTGCGGCGGGTATCGGTGATCTTTTCGTTACGGCGACATCGCCTCACGGGAGAAATCGTGAGATGGGCGAACGGCTGGGTAAGGGGCAGGCACTTGCACAGGCAGAGAGTGAAATGGTCATGGTCAGCGAGGGTGTTAGGGCCGCTCGGATGTTTGGACATCTCTTTGCCGGGAAGGGTATCGATGCCCCCTTTGTCGATGCCGTTTGTGCGTTGCTGGACGAAGGAGCCAGCATCGGTGAATTTCTTGAGAAGGCAGTTGGCTAAAAGGGTAGAGTCTCCTTAGAATTGACCCATGAGTAACTCTGTCAGACCGGAAAAGATCCTTTATGTGATCGCCGCCATTGCCCTTGTCCTCGGTGCCATGAAGATGGCGTCTGGGGTTCTGGTCCCAGGTCTACTGGCACTGTTCATTGCCATAGTCTGCACCGAGCCCATGCACTGGATGATTGAACGCGGCATTCCCAGGTGGCTGGCAATTCTCATCGTCGTGATCCTGCTGCTGGCGATCTCATCACTGATGCCCTTTGTGATCGGCGGCTCGTTCGTACAGTTCACCGAGCAGTTGCCTGTCTATCAGGAGCGGCTCGACGGGTTGGTGGTACAGTCTTCGGATTGGCTTCGCGAGTATGGCTACACAACAGAAAACCTGAGAACCATTTTCGATCCGTCGGCGCTGCTGGGCTGGGTCCAGGTTATTCTCACGGCACTTGGCGGGATACTGTCACGCTACTTCCTGATTATGCTGCTCGTCATCTTTATTCTTGTCGATGTGCCCCGGTCTCTAAACGATGGAGACGATACGGCGGGCCAGGTCATGCGAACAGTACAGCACTACTTTGCCATTAAGACTTTCACGAGTCTCCTGACGGGGTCGGTTGTCGCTGTCTGGCTGATGGTGATGGATGTTCAGTATCCGCTGCTGTGGGGGTTTGTCGCTTTTCTTTTCAACTTCATCCCGAATATCGGATCTGTTCTTGCTGCGGTACCTGCGGTGCTGCTGTCGCTTTTATTTGATGGTTTCACATCTTCGCTGATTGTTATGGCGGGGTATGTGATCATTAATTTCAGCATCAGTAACGGGTTGGAGCCTCGCATAATGGGACAGCAGCTCGGCATTCGCTTTGTCTGGATCTTTGTTTCTCTGGTGGTTTGGGGCTGGATCCTCGGACCGGTGGGCATGCTTCTCGCTGTCCCTTTGACCATGACTCTCCGTATTTTGGTTGAGAATCACCCCGACACCCGGTGGATAGCGGATATCCTCGTCCCCGAGTCGAACAAAGTGTCAACTGAGGGAAACTAGTTATTCCGATGAGCCTCAGGCACCTATTTCCACAGGTTTGGGTATGGTGATGCGGATGCATTGGGTCCTGATTGTCTTGCTCTCGGCACTGGTGACAGCTTGCTCCTCCATGCCGGGCAGTGGTCTGTTTCGTTCGGGGCACGGCATTGGTGTTGTTGAAGCCACAATTGGTGAACCGAGATTTTTCAGGGGCGACGGTCAGTTTACAGTGGAGACCGGTGTCACGGTCCAGGTTCAGGATTCAGTGATCACCGGTCCAAATGATCGAATCCGACTAAGGATGATTGATGGAACCCGGATCACGCTGGGAGGTGGTTCTGAGTTTGTTTTCCACGTCTACAGCTTTGTTCAACCCTCACCGATTGCTCGTATGTCTTTCAGCCAGGGGACACTTCGCATCGATATTGACAGATTCACTGAACGTCAGGGGGCGAGGTTTGAAGTCGCAACGCCGCTGGCTGATATTCGGGTCAGGGGGGCCGATTTCTGGGCGGGTGATTTATTTAAGGACAATCAGCTGGACCTGGTACTCTTGGGTGAGGGAGTCGTCACCGTAACGAATGGATACGGAAATGTGGAAATCGTTGAGGCGACCCACGGTACTACTGTCAATTTTGGTGCAGCACCAATCAATCCGGAGCCCTGGCCGCCGGAGGAAATCGAGGATGTTACGGCCTCGATTAGCATGCGGGAGTTGCCGAGCGAGTGAATTTCTAGATTCGGTCCACCCTAAAGCGACAAAAGATAGGCGGTTAGTGCCAGCCGGTCTTCGTCGTTCTCAATAAGTACAGGGGGCATGGGCGGGGTCGGTGTTTCGAACAGAGATTCAAGCGAAGCGACGTTGTGTCTGGCGCTGATGCCAATCAGCGGTTTCATACCCGAGGGTACCTTGTCGACCTTGGCGACGTGGCAGATGATGCAGCCGCCTGTCTGGTAGAGTTGCTCGCCTTTTTCGATGAGTGACTCAAGTGCTTGCGCTTCCAGGTGTTCGAGGCCGGTTTCGCCAGGCGGCAGATCTTCGCTAAGGGAAGATACTGCCTGCTCAATGCCATAGCAGACACGGAAAATAGACATAGAGAAGTCGTCAGATATATAGACGCAGCCGTCATTCCCTTCTGCGATATCAACGGGCCTGCCAATAATATCGCCCTTGTTCTCAAAGCCAGAAAGGAAGTCCTTCTCGTCGAAGCCCTCACCGTTCCAGTGTAAAGATACGACTTTGTAGCCGTCATAGGACGATCGGTTCCAACTGCCGTGTAGGGCAACCAGTGCAGAGCCCTGGTAGTCCAACGGCAGTGCAGGGTCGGTGAGAAAGCGAATTCCCAACGGTGCATTGTGGGCCCGAAAGCCGTGAGCAGGTGGGATCGCGTTTTGGAGTCTGTCATCGTCAGGAAAATCCGGATCACTATCGCCGAAGCCATTGACGTGAGGCCAGCCGTAAAACCCACCCATTTCGATACGGTTGAGTTCGCAGGGCGGGTAGTCGTTACCGAGCAGGTCGCGACCATTATCGGTTGCGTAAAGTCCGCCATCGAAAGGAGCCCAGTCGAATCCGACGCTGTTGCGAAGCCCGGTCGCCACTCGTTCTTCACCTGTGCCATCAGGGTTGTATCTTGTCATGGTGGCCCGCTGTTGGTCAGTTTCGATGCAGACATTGCAGGTCGAACCGGAACTGAGATATAGGAGTCCATCGGGTCCAAAGCGGATGCTCTTGGACCAGTGGTTACCTTCGTCGCCAAGACCGGTGATGATCCTCTCGTAATCACCCATCACCTCACCCTTGTCGTGATCGAACCTGACGCGGCCTATCGCGTTGGATTCGCCGATGTAGAGGTAGTCTTCGTGAAAGTCGATACTGTGCGGTCTTGTGAGATTGTCCAGCAGTACACGTTGCCCGTCAGCGGCGCCATCGCCATTGGCGTCACGCATGAGGATGGAGACTTTCGATGCTTGCGGCTGGGCGACGATCAGATCACCACTGTTGCTGAATTCAATAAAGCGGGCACTGGTGACGTCAGTCGCATACAGCCCAATGGTGAATCCCTGCGGTAGCTGCAGGCGCGATTGCAGTGTCTCTTCAGTGGGTGTTCCACCGCCCGAACCGAAAAGGGAATGGAAGACAATACCCAGAGTGATGTCTACCCTGGATAGCAGCACGAAGAATCCAATGACAAGACCAGCGATCAGACCGAGTAAAATTTTCCACCACACTTTATTTATCCTTTCAGTTGAACCTTTCCGACATAGGGCAGGTTTCTGTTTCGTTGAGCGTAGTCGATGCCGTAGCCGACCACAAATTCGTCAGGTATCTCAAACCCGACCCAGAGAGCATTCACTTCAACCTCGCGGCGCGAAGGTTTGTCGAGTAGTGTCGCAACCTCGAGTCGCTTGGGGCCCCTTGATCGAAGCAGGTTGATGACATGATGCAAGGTGTGACCCGTGTCGATAATGTCTTCTACTACGAGTACGTCAAGACCCTCTATTTCACTGCGTAGATCTTTGATAATACGCACTTCCCTCGATGACTCCATGGAATCACCGTAGGAGGAGACTTCGAGGAAGTCGACTTCAACCGGCAGGTCCAGTTCGCGGACCAAATCAGCAACAAAGACGAAGGAGCCACGCAGCAGACCGATAACGATGAGCTTGTCGGTGTCAGCGAAGTGCTCGGTTATCTCCTTCGCCAGGGATTTCACCATGGCGGCGATGGATTTGGCGGAAATCATTTCCACTATCTCATAGCCGTTGTGATTGATAACCACGCCAATATCCTGATTCGAATGAAGTGCGGAGTGTGCCGGACCCCAGACGTTGGAGCAAGATTGAACTTGATCTGAAAATGCCTGGCTTTCGTCACTTCCCCGATGCGTCGGACCGTTCGCTACAGTGACTTTCGCCGCACTCTTCGGCAAGGTCGTGCGCGACCCCGGTCTTGCCTGCAGAATGCCTGGCTTTCGTCACTTCCCTGCGGTGCAGTGACTTTCGCCGCACTCTTCGGCAAGCAAAGCTTGCCTGCAGAATGCCTATTAAGAAAAGTTCAGGTTCGCGACTCTGATCCAGGGAAAGTCCTGTCCACCCCTGTCCAGATGCTCTGTCGAGATAGCGACGATGTTGCCCAGCATGCTCGCCATGTTCCCGGCGATCATAGTTTCAGAAAGTGCCTGCCCTAGATTGCCGTCTTCGATAATAAAGCTGTTTTTGATAACGCCAGAGAAATCACCGCTCGGCCCGGGTGAGCCCATCGATAGTCTGTTAACCATGGCCCCACGGTCGATCCCGGAAATGAGATCGGCTCGGGATGACTCGCCGGCTTCGATTGACCAGCCTGAACTGTTGGGCGTGTGCTTGATTCCGGTTTTAAGGCTGCCATAAAGACTGGGTAGCAGGTAGTTCAACGTACCCGCTTCGATGAACGTCAGCGGTGCTACGGCAAAGGCATCTGTCGAATAAGGAGCGTGTCCTGGACCATCGAAACAGCTATGAACGCTAAACAGTTTGCTCGCTATTTGATCGCCGACTCGATCCTTGTACAGGGAGACATCGGCAATCAACGAGAAGTCTCTTACCTGACCCAGAAGCCATCCCAGCAGGTCGCTTACTGCAGTTGGCGCCAGGATGATGTCACCTGTGAAATTACCCGAGATCGGTTTGGTTTCGATCTGTCGTTCGGTCTCGGCCATCATCTCGCCAATACCAAAGTATTCGCTTGCATGCGACTCAGACAGGTCGTTAGTAGTGCCCCCGGTGTAGTTAAAGGAACTGGTCTTGTTTGCGTCTGTTGCAGCACCGAAGACCTGGAGCTGATATGAGCCTGTCTCTGAGGTCAGCATAGAACCGCCTGAGGTCATGACGCACTCCCTCGCCAGACGGTGAAGGGCAACCCCTTCATCAATCTGCATCTTTGGCGTTTCGCTGGATCGAAAATTTATCAGTTCCTCCACTTTGAGTGTCAGAAGATCGATGTCACACTTTTTTGGTCCCTGTTCGAAATGACCTTTTTGACCCGCGGATACCGCATTTGAGTCATCCTGAGGCACCAGTCTGGCGCGATTGAAAAGGTTCTGTATGCCGTCGTCTATGGCAGCTGAGCTGAGGTCGGTGAGGGCCATAACGGCTTTTCTTGCATCGACGATGCCGGTTAGATTGAG
>JABHYO010000084.1 GCA_018656865.1 Gammaproteobacteria bacterium
AAACCCCGGCTACCCAGATACGCCGCACTTCGTCGATACCCACCATCGCCATTGTGGGTGTTGTTGGTTGAGAACTAGTCGATGCTCAGTGTCACACGGGCACCATCGGGGTCATCGTTCAGCGTAGATTTGCAGATCAACAGACGCTCACTTGGGATACCTTTGTTAAAGAGTAACGCCTTAATTGCACCGGCTCTTTCGTCAGCCAGGGCGGTCAGCATGGGAGTGTGATTGACGACTTCCACAACCTGTTCTGCTGTGTGTGATGCGTTGATCTCGGGGATAGTATCGGCTGATTCAGCGTCAACAGCAGCAGAGGGGATTGCAGGTTCAGCGGGTTCGGGCGCTGGTGGTTCTGGTATGTCAGAAACAGTTGATGCCTCGCCACAGAGCACAAGATGAAGTTGCGGTCGCTGATTCATGAGATCAACCAGTCTGTCCGGGTAATCAGCGTTGTCGAGCGCGATGAGCGGTCTTTGCGACTGCATTTTTAAGGGGTCAAGACTGACTTTGCCAGCCTGCTTTCCGATTGCCTGGGCAGCCATCAGGGCAGCGCCATAGGGCTGAAGTGCAAACTTGAAGTAGGTCATCGTGCCTGCCAGAAGAGCCTTTGAGACGGCCTTGATGATCAGTTGTCGCACGGATACCGCAGGATCATTCAGATCACCACTAATCTTAATGCCGTCGAGTGTAATGTTGTCGTCACTGTCCCTGACAAGATTGAGTGCTGCACCCAATGGCATGCCCAGTTCATTGTCAACATCAGATCGTTCGGTCGGGGCTACCTTGAACTTGCGGAGAAGGACATCGAAACCAGCTTCGACATGCTGGTTTTTCAGTTTAATCGTTGAGTCGAGGTCGAGTTGCCCTGTTTTGACTTCGTAGCCGATCGCTTTTTCAAGATAGACAGAGATCTTGTCGAGGGGCAGCTGTTTGACGGTGATTGCGGAGCTTATATCCGGTTTTACTGCGAGCAGGGTTGTGCTTGCGTCAATATCGATACGTGAATACTCGTCGAGGCTGCTGCGAATTTTCACATCGGTGGGATTATCAGCCTGTGCTGAATTCACGGTACCCAGGCTGATTTCTTCAAGGGTAATTTCTTGTTGAAAGGCGGGTGAAATCGAGCTGTCTTTGAAGAGTAGCGTACCGTTTGCACTGAAGCCACCCAGACTGATTGCCATTGGGTTTGTCTCCTCTTCAGCAGACACGGCGCCAGTACTTTCTTCATCGAGTAAAAAGGCGTTGCTCAGGTTGTTGATGTCTTCCAGCAGCTCCAGTTCGCCATTCTCGTTGATCAGCAGATTTCCCCTGATGTTTGAGAGGTCAACTTTATTCAGGTTGACGGTCTGTCCGGGGACGAGCGAAAGATCTGTGATCGTAAGTGTCGTCTCTAGTGCGGGGGACTCCTTTCCGAATAGTTTTAGGCCTCTGAAGCCAAGTTCTGAAAATCCGATGTTCTGAGCTGAATCCAGGCTCAACCCCGTAATTGTTGCTTTGTTCCATCCAATTACGGTTGTCTCACCCTGGCGTGCTGCTGCACTTGAAACAGAAAGGTCACCCATCATTGAGTACTGGGTGCCAGCTTCGCTGACCGTGGCTTCCAGGCTGCCCTGCCAGCTTGTTTCGTGCACACCGAGTTGGATGACTCCTGCAGGGTCCTGCGCTGAAAGATCTGTAACAGTGACACTGATATCGGCTGTAATGCTCAGTCCCAAAGGGTCGTCAGAGTCAATTAGCGGTGAACGGTTGAGTTTTCCATGCAGGTCAATAGTGGCATTAACTCTGCCGTCGAGTTCAGGTAGCCCCGCCAGTTTCTGAAAGTCAGTCAGGGAAAGGGACGTGATCTGAAGTTTGACCTCAAACGGCGGTTCGTCTGCCATTAATTCTTTGTGGGTATCGATTGTGATCGTCGCATCACCCCAGTTCGCACTAACCTGGGTCGTTGTGTCGGAAACCTCGGATTCGAAATTCGCAAGATCATTCAGGTCTAGGTTCGGTAACTCGAAGTCACCGCTGATCTGCTGTCCTTCTATATGAACGCTGGTTTCAGTGATTGAGAGTGAATTCAGTACATATTCCAGTGGTGAGGTCGCGGCTGAATCTTCAGTTGTAGATGTTTTCATGGGCGGAACCAGTAACCACTCTCCTTCGGGAGTTTCCCTTGCCCAGAATTCAGCCTGGGTGAGTGCAATCTTCTCTATGCCGATGCGACCCGTCACGAGTTCTGACCAGGCGAGGTCTACCGCCAGCCGATTCCCCAGTAAATATTGCTGATTCTCATGTGTCAGATTGTATTGATCGATAACCAATTCCAGGGTGAATGGATTGAAGTCGACATTTTCTATGGTCAATTCACCCATCCCCAGCTCTCGAACCTGGCTCGTTGCAACATACTGGATACACAATGGGAGCGCGCTGATGATGACAATGAATATCAAAAGCACCGTAGCAGGAATGGCTAGCCGGTTTCGCATGGTGCATCTCGCGCTGGTTGGATTTCGAAATTCTATCCTATGTCAGGATTGAAAAATGTATTGCGAATGTTTGTGCTGATGTTATTGCGCGTTTGGGTTGAATATACTTGCGCTTGATTACTGATCGGGAAACTCGGATGGAAGAAAAACTCGGTATTGTTCAGGAGATCTACTCGCTGATCGTCAATTTTGCAGTAACGTATTCGTTCCAGTTGTTCGGTGCGGTTGTCGTGCTGACTGTGGGTTTTATTGTTGGTGGATGGGTATCTCGACTGCTGCTTGGTGTGCTGGAGATAAAGCAGGTCGATATCACGCTGAGGGAGTTGATCGCGAGTGCTAGCCGGATAGTTGTTGTCGGTTTGTTCCTGATCATCGCGCTGAGCCAGATGGGGATCAGCATTACACCTTTTATCGCGGCGCTGGGTGGCTTGGCTGTCGGTGCAAGTTTTGCGATCCAGGGCCCCGTCTCCAATTATGGAGCAGGACTGGTCATCATCCTGACCAGGATGTACAAAGTCGGGGATAACATTTTTGTCTGTGGGTGCACCGGTATTGTGCGTGAGATTACGTTGGCTACCACCATCCTGGAATCCGAAGACAATGAGCGCATTGTTATTCCGAACAAGCATATCGTCGGTGAAATCCACAGGAATTCCTACGAATACAGGATAGTAGAAGGTCAGGTCGCCATTGCCTATGAGGCGGATCCTGAGCAGTCGATTGCCTTACTTGCTGACCGGCTCTCAGGTCTGGATGGTGTTGATTCCGGCCACCGTCCCGTAGTGGGCATTAACCGGTTTTCAGATGCCGGTGTCATCCTGGACTACAGGGTGTGGGTTGAATCAGAGCGATACTTCGAGATTCTGCACCAGGTGAACCTCGCTGTTTACCAGGCACTGCAGGCAGAGGGGATAACTATCCCGTTCCCGCATCGGGATGTACGTGTGGTCTCGGATTCGTCAATGACGAATCCGTAGTCATGAATCGAGGTGCCCCGAATGTCGGAGATTTAGCATATCAGGCAATCTCATGAGCAAAAACCGCCGGTGGTTTTCCTGGAGATTGGTGAGGCCTCAACGTGGTCGAAGTGATCACGCAATTCATCGATTGTTGCTTTAGATATGCCGTGCAATCTCCGCTGCACCAGCAGTGGCTTCCAGAATCCTGGCTACCTGCTGGGCATCACCTGTGACATGGACTTCCTGAACCATCGTCTTTATTTCTTCGGAAAGTTCATCCACAGACTGTGAACCAAGTGCAACGATGATAAATTCGGCGCCCTGAACACGCGCTTCTCCACCTTCGGGGGTTGTGTAGATCACACCGTCATCAAGGATTTCCTGGACAGTGGCGTTGTTGATCATCTCCACTCCTTTTTCGTGCAGCCTTTGCATCAGCAGGTGCCGCACTTCGTCGATACCTTCTATCGCCATCCTGGGTTGCATCTCCAGCATCGTTACTTTCGTCGGGACCGCACCAGTATTGTCTTCGGTATCCGCCAGGAAGTCTGCGACCTCACAACCGACAAGTCCGCCGCCGATGATGACAATGTTGCCTGATAGAGCCGCTTTGGATGTCCCGCCGAGTACCTCCCATGAACTGACGACGTTTTCGCCATCAATACCGGGGATGCTGTTGGGTCGAATGGGTTTTGCGCCAGTCGCCACGATCACGGTATCGGGTTTCAGCTTTTTAACCAGTTCCGGGGTCAGCTTCTTGCCGAGCTCAACATTGACACCTACCTTCTCGACTTCACGGGCGAGATAGCGGATGACCTGGCTGGTTTCCTGCTTGTAGGGCGCAACGCTGGCGAGATTTACCTGGCCGCCAAGCTTGTCCCGACTTTCAAACAGGGTGACCTCATGTCCGCGAACCGCGGCTAAGCGAGCGGCTTCCAACCCGGCCGGGCCTCCGCCGGCGACGAATATACGCTTTGGTTGCTCGGCTGGTGTTGTAAAATCTTCATGTTCCCTGCCGGCCTGCGTATTAATAATGCAACGTGCAGGTATGCCTTTCATGACTGAGGCGATACAACCTTCGTTGCAGCCGACACAAGGTCTTATTTCATCCAGCCGACCCTCTGCGGCCTTGTTAGGCATATCGGGATCTGCATTCAGTGCCCGACCCATCGAAACCATATCCGCTTCACCTGTGGCGATAACGAACTCCGCGAGTCTCGGCGAATTGATCCGGCCAACGCACATGATGGGGATGTCCACGACTTCCTTGATCAATTTGGCGTAGGGCGCATTCAGGGCTAGTTCAGTGCCCTGGGGCGGAACGACGCCGTGAAATACTGTAGGGATGACACCACCGGAAATCTCGATGCTGTCGACACCGGCCTCGGCAAGTGTGCGGGCGATGAACTGGGTTTCCTGGGTTGTGCGTCCGCCGGTGCGGCGTTCATCCCCGGACATGCGCAGCGTAATGGGAAAGTCAGGGCCAACCTTGGCTCTGGATGCTTCTATTATCTCCAACAGAAATTGAAGCCGGTTTTCGAGGGAACCACCGTAGCGATCGGTTCGCTTGTTGAAGAAAGGAGACATAAACGAACCCACCATGGCATAACCGTGGGCCGCGTGAATCTGAACACAGTCCAGCCCGGCGTCACGTGCGCGGCGTACTGCTTCTGCGAAGTCTTCTACCACAGCCTCGACTTCTCCAGTGGTCATCTCCCTGGGTAGCGAACGAAACACACTGCGGGAAAGGACCGCCGAGGGACCGACGGGCTGAATGCCTGTGAGCAGTTCCATACCTTCTGGTCCCGGATCCATCAATTGGCATCCAACCTTGGCACCATAAGATTGGATTTCTTTGGCGAGATTTTCCCAGCTGGGAATCTGTGCATCATCATACAAACCCAGCGGATGGAGACCGTATTTTCGATCGGGATGGATCGCGCAGGATTCCGTCATGATAAGGCTGGCACCACCCTTGGCTCTCGCACCGTAGTACGAATTGTGCCGATCGGTTACGTTGCCATTTTCCTGGCCGTAACCTACGGTCATGGGTGGCAGGCCGATACGGTTCTTGAGTTCCATCGAACCGATCTTGATGGGTGTAAACAGGTGCTCGAACATTGCTGCGATTCCTTCTATTTTTCCGTGGAGAGTTACTTGCCCGTTCTTTATGGCCAGTAAGCGTGCTAGACACACTTCGCCGGAGATAAGCACATTTTGTGCTGGATTTGAAGTATAAGTAATTGAGCCTGGTCAACATCCGGCGTGATCAGAATTCGTATAGTATTTTGTTTTTAGGCCATTTCACTAGCGAGGTCGAAACAGAGACCATGACTTATAAGGTATTTCAGTGGGCGAGCGGCGGCGTAGGGGCCCACACTACACGGGCTGCCATCGAACGGTCGTCTCTTGAGCTTATAGGTATGCATGTCCATACCGATACCAAAGTAGGCATGGATGCTGGTGAGTTGATCGGGATGGATCCTGTCGGTGTTGCTGCTACCAGCGACATTGAGGTGATCAAGGCTTCGGATGCAGATGTGGTAATTCACACACCTCTACCTTCGTTAGTTGCGGGTGAAAAAGAAGATCAGGATCTGGATGACTTCTGCGAGCTGCTGTCGTCTGGCAAGAATGTAATAACAGTCGTGGGTTATATGTACCCGAAGGTTTACGGGGAAGCTGTTGTTAATCGACTGGAGGATGCCTGCCGACAGGGCAACGTATCTTTCCATTCCACCGGGTTGAATCCTGGGTGGATGGGTGACCTTCTGCCAATGTACCTAAGTGCGCTCTGTGAGCGCGTTGATCTGATTCATGTCCAGGAAGTCTCTCGCTTTGATGGCTTCCCGTCTGCCGAAATCATGTTCGATTCCATGGGCTTTAATGCAACACCTGATGAAT
>JABHYO010000021.1 GCA_018656865.1 Gammaproteobacteria bacterium
CTTCTCGACCAGCGCCCGGTTCAATTCGACTTCTGTCTTCACGGCGGCAAGTTCGTAGCGGGTGTTCTGAAAGTTCGCCAGCGATACACCAAACGCCTTTCTGTCAGCGACATAGGCAATGGTCTGATCGAGAATGCCATCTGCTGCGCCGACACAGCCCACGCCGAGTATGAGGCGCTCTCTTGGCAATTCATTCATGAGGTTGGCAAAGCCCTTACCAAGACCACCGAGAATTTCCGTGGCAGGCAGTCGAACGTCAGTGTATGACATCTCCGAGGTATCGCCGGAGTGGAGCCCCATTTTCTCCAGGTTTCGACCTCTGCTGAATCCCGGAAGGCTGCAATCCATGGTGAAGAGTGTCATACCCCTCGCCCCGGCTTTCGGATCTGTTTTCGCCGCGACGATAACCACATCGCAGTGTTGGCCATTGGTGATAAATGTCTTGGCACCATTGATGATGTAGTCATCGCCGTCTTTGTCTGCGGTCGATCGAATACTCTGAAGATCGCTGCCAGCCCCCGGCTCCGTCATCGCAATCGCGCCGACAATTTCACCTGTCACCATCTTCGGCAGGATTCTTTGCTTCTGTTCCTCGCTGCCAAGATGAAGGATATAGGGGCCGACAATGTCGGAATGTACCGAAATACCGGATGCCAGCGCACCGAATCCCGCCTTCGCTATCTCACTGACGATGATGCAGCTCAGCTCAAAGGATGCGCCGTAGCCACCATACTCGACCGATTGGTCTACACAAAGGAATCCTGCATCCCCAAATTTGTTCCAAAGTTCCCGAGGCCAGATCTCATCCCGCTCCCACTGGTCGTACCAGGGTGCCACTTCCTTCTCAAGAAACTTGATCACGCTGTCTCTGAACAGTTCTTTTTCACTAGCGGACAAGGTCTCATGTGAACTCATTGGATTTTCCCTGGAGAATGAGGAGTAAATTCTATTCATATTGCTCTCATAGGTCGATTACAGGCGAACTAAAACCTTTAAGAATTCTCCAAGACCACTTACACTGCCTCGAAGACCTTGTGATAAATCGTCATGAGCAAGCCCGTCGTGCAAACACCCGCTCAGGGTAGTCGGATCGTCAATGGCGGCGATGATGTCATTCTGTTCGGACAACCTCCGGAAGTTCTAAAAGGTCTCCTGGTCAACAATGTGACGGGGTTCGAATCGCTGGTTCTGACCGATATTCGGGAGAAAGATGGCTCGCTGATCAACAACCTCGAGTTCCCTATCTACTTCTTCCTCTTTGTCATGAACGGTCTCAGTCAAGGCAAGAAACTGAATCTCGTAGGGGAAGCCGATGATATCAGCCAGGCCCTACGACTGTTGCGATTCACATTGATGGGGCCGACGAGGCAGGAACTGGATAGCTGGAACACCGAAACTCCCCTAAAGGAAGAATGGCTGGCCGTTGCCGACGCCATCGCTCTCAAGTACGAAAACGGAAACACGATTCCGGTTGAGGAGTTCTTCACGGCAAAACCGTTCATTGATGGTCAGGTGGAAATTGGGGAGTTGACCATTCAACATCTGGGCCAGGATCACTACCAGGTTTCTAACGCAGATGGTGACGTCGAGGTCAATCTCAACCAGGATTTCGAAATTCAACCCTGCTACCAGGTACAGCAGGACTATATCCCGGGCGGTCTGGTTAAGCTGGGACTGGAGATTTTGGGTGGCGCATCTGGATTTACACCGGAAGAACCCTGCACCGGTCTCGCGCTCTGTTACAACGGGGATTACATTCTGATTGATTCCATCCCCTTTCTGGACCAGCACCTTTTTGCCCGTGGGATATCGAAAAACCAGGTCTCTGCGGTTTTTCTTACCCATCTGCACGACGATCACTGCGCCATGTTTCCGCTGATGCTGATGCCTCACAAGGTCGAGGTCATCACGACACGTGAAATTTTCTATATGGCGATGGAAAAACTGGCTTGCAGTCTGGGCTGGTCAGCAAAAGCCGTATCCGAACATTTCAAACTGATCGAAATCCACCCCGGCGAGGAACTCAACTACTTCGGCCTCAGCATCCTGCCCCACGTTACTGTTCACAGCATCCCCACCATCGGCGCCACGTTCAAGACCATTCACAAGGGGTACGAGCGACAGATCTGCATTGTTGGCGACAATCACACCATGACGACAATCCGGGAACTGCACAAGCAGGGTCACGTCAGAGATGAAACCATGCAGAATCTCGAACGTATCTATACCGACAGATTCAGTCTGCTGGTTGCAGATGGTGGCGCCGGAGCCATTCATGGCGACCCGGCTGACGCACTTACTTCGGACGCCGACCGGGTGGTATTCGTCCATGTCGAGCGACTGCCAAATGAGTTCGATACAACTTTCTCTCTGGCCAGCTCGGGCAAACGATATACAGTCATTGAAGGTGATCCCAGCGTCTACTCTTCGCAGGTAAACCACTATCTGACACACTGGCTGGGAGAATCCTTCCCCAATCGCTGGATGAGAAGCCTGCTGGCGGAAGAGGAAATACGCAAGTACAACTCTGACGATGTCATTATCGTCCAGGATGCGGAAACCCGTGGGTTTGTCTACCTCATACTCACCGGCTACTGCGATGTAGTTCAGCATGATGGTAAACAATTCAACACCGTCGCAAGTCTGCAAGCGGGAGATATCATCGGAGAAATGGCAGTCATTACGGGTGTGGGCACCAGAAATGCCAGCGTAGTCGCACGAACGCCGGTCACTGTCTGTGTTTTTGCCGAACCGACCTTTGCTGCATTCATTGAGACTGAAGGGTTCAGAAAGAAACTGCTGAATCGCTGGGCACTCAGGCCCATCATCAAGTCGTTGCCACAGTTTTCGATGATGACCTCGACAGCTCTGGAGAAGGTCGGCAATATTGCGCGGTTCGAGCAACTTGAAGAAGGCGATGCACGCCGCTTCGATGAATCAGCCTGGTATATCCTTGTTGAAGGATCTGTGGAAGACGATGAAGGAAGGCAGGGATCCAGTATCGAATACGGCTGGCGGCCTTTCGCCGAGTCCAATTGCCCATCAGTGATCTGCCTGGAAGATTGCCGCTTTATCAAATTTAAAAAGGAAGCATTCGAAGCTCTGACACAGACTGTTCCTCAGCTGAACTACCATTTGAGGAAGCAGCGAATCGGTCAGCCATATGCGATAGTAGACTGGTTGCTCCAGGATGTTGCAATCTACGAGTGAGAGTCACCCCGAACGGAATAAAATGAAGTGAAGAACCCTACGACCCTTCGGCTTCCCTGTGATTTGCGGATGACGAAGGCTTTTTCAGCGCGACAACTACCTGGATCCGCATCATGAAGGTAGCCGTTGTTATTGTCTGCTACAACAGCGGGGTAATGCTGGAGAAGTGTCTGCAATACCTGCAGGAACAAACCCGGAAACCTGATCAGACAATCGTCGTCGACAATGATTCAACGGATACCGCAACAATCAATATGCTCGACAGTTTGGATGATGTTGAAGTCATGAAACTCGGTGTTAACCTCGGCTATGGTGGCGCGATCAATAAAGCGGCCGAAAATCTGATCGACTACGACTACCTCTGCTGTCTGAATCCTGATGCCTTTGCACAACCACTCTGGCTGGAATCGCTAATGCGCGCAGCGACCCTGCATCCAGACTGTGGTTCATTTGCTTCCCTGATGCTCAAAACGGATGACAAAACAATAATTGATGGTGCCGGAGATGTATTGCATATCACCGGCATTCCCTGGAGACGCTTTCATGGGCGGAAAGCAGACAGGTGCCATCTACCAGCAGGTTCTGTCTTCAGCCCCTGTGCAGGTGCGGCCATGTATCAACTTAGCGCTTTTCGTGAGGTCGGCGGGTTCGATGAATCCTTCTTTATGTACGTCGAGGATATCGACCTTGGTTTCCGACTACAGCTGAGCGGCTACCCCTGTCACTTTGTCCCCGACGCCATTGTCGAGCACATAGGTTCGGCGACCACTGGTGCAAAAAGTGATTTCACAATCTATCATGGACATCGAAACCTGGTTGCCGCCTACCTGAAGAACATGCCTCTGGCACTGCTGATTCTGACGCTTCCATTACATCTGCTGGCGATGATCTGGTCACTGCTAATAATATCAATCAGGGGTCAGGCAGCCCCGATATTCAAAGCCAAAATAGATGCGCTCACTGACGCAACTGGTCGACTAAAACAGCGACGGAATATCATTCGCAAAGTATCAACAGGTTATATCTGGTCCGGTTTGCAGAAGCTGCCATTCCGCTAATATTCATTCGAGCGAACGCAAACACTTCTCACGACAGTGCACTCAAAAACTCACCAGGAAATTCGGGGATAAAACCCTTTTTCGAAAAACCACCGATTCCTTTCAAAGCAAAGTTTTTCCAACTCTTCGTCATAGATTTTTGCATATTCGTCATGGGCGCTAGAATTTACATGGGGCAGCTTGTAGCCTTCCCCCAGATAGGGTGAGAGGAAGCATTTAATGTCCTCCACAAGCCTTTCAAAACGCAGAACCACCAGATTGTCTGGCATGATCCCATTGTGATGGTAATAGAGGTCAAGACGAGGCGGATTCATGCCAAAAAAAGGTGCCTTTCGCAGATATCCCCGATAATCATTATTTAATGCAATTTCCTGTGCCTTGCCATTATCCTGCGGCAGATTCTTCCTAAGATAGGCGTAGCGGGACAATTCGAGATCGTAAGGATTCCTCATCACTGAGAAAATTTTCTCAAAGTTTTGAAGGCGCATATTCCTGTAACTAAAAAAGGATTCCGCGTCACACAATGTCTCATGTCGACGTCCTGGAATGCAGGTCACGCCCGCTTTTTTGTGCTGGGTTTCGAACGGACCGGTTATAGAGACACTACCCTCAAAGTACTCGGTCAGCAGATCGGTCATACTCATACCTGCTGTCTTAGGAACATGAATAAAGAGTACCTTGTCATTCCAAATCATAATTTCATCACTTCAGTTCTTCACATCCGGCGTAAAAAAACCAGATCTTAGGTTACAAAACAAATCATATCTTGGCGGCGCTACCAACAACAGTCATGGGGCTTTACCGCCTGGAAGTTGATTCTCCGGCGCGGTATATCCACGAAGAACTTCAGATGTACTACCTTCCATGACCATGCCGCCGTTATCGAGCCAGATAATTCGATCACATACACTGCTCAATACTTCTTCCTGATGCGATACAAGAACAACAGTTTTATCCGAACGAATCTTCTCTCTCATGGCCTCTGTTGATTTCCGTCTGAATGACCGGTCTCCAACACCTAATATCTCATCCATCAGGATGATGTCAGGATCAGCGACAAGCGATATCGCGAAACCCAGTCGCGCTTTCATTCCTGCAGAATAGGTACGAAAAGGTTCGTCAATATCAGCACCCAACTCAGAAAATTCAATGATTTCACCGAGTCTCGCCTGAACATCACTTCGAGCAAGCCCCATCAGCATCCCGCTCAGTATCGCATTGTCTCTACCGGAAAGATGCGGCATAAATCCCAGGTTGATCGTAAGCAACGAAGCCGTATCACAGTACCGGGTCACTTTACCCTCATCAGGCGCAAGAATGCCGGTCAGCACCTTCAGCAGAGTACTCTTACCGGCACCATTGCGACCAACAACCCCTAACGTCTCCCCGGCTTTAACATCAAAGGAGAGATGCCGAATAGCCCAGCGCCATTCACTTCGCAGAAGTGAGGTTCGTCTGCGAAAGCGAACACCAACATCTTCGAGTTTTAGGACGGTTGTATCTGACATTTACAAGACCTTGGGGTAGCGCCGGTCGAAACGAACAAGCAGCCACCAGGAGATCACAGCAAACACTATCGAGAATGACAGTACATAGATGAGCCCGGCCATGCCCGGCCAGCTACCCAACAACAAAACTTCTCTATAACTGTCGATCAGCACCGCCATCGGATTCAGATACAGAACAGTGCGAATCGTCCCGCTCAGCCCATCGATATCGAAGAAAACACCGGACACGAACATCAACAAAAGAAGACCATTCTCGATCACGTAACGCAGATCCGGAACGAACGGTACAAGTGCCGCGCAGAAGCTGGTCAATGACCAGACCATCAGCAGTTGCAACGCAATTAGCAGCGGCATTGCCAGCCAGGATACCTCTATTCCATAACCACTCAACACGAGGAAAATCATCAGAATCGGCAAGATAATCAGGAATTTCACAGTATTTATGCAAACGATGATCGTCGGTAGAATGACCTTCGGCAGATAGACCTGGTGGATCATTCCCGCACCTGCCTCAATGGCCCTGCTTCCATTTGAGATCGTACTGGAAAACCACTTCCAGGGTATGAGTCCACAAAGCAGAAAGTAGACAAACCCTTCCCCACCCATGCGCAGACCGAGTCCGAATAGGACGTAGAAGGTACCCATGTAAAGAATCGGTTCGATAAACCACCAAAGAAAGCCAATATAGGCGCGACTGGCTTCTGCTCGCAGATCAGCCCAAGTCTTGTAGAAAATAATATCCAGGTACTTCATTTTCCTGTAATCATAAAGTCATCGGCAATGACATCCAGCACTGCACCGGTACTGAAGTTTGCCTGCACCGTCTCCCGCGCCAGCATTGAGTGTTTGCTGAGGCTTACTTCGTCGTTATAGCAGCTGGCAATCAAGCTTGCCATCCGCTCCGCATCATCAGCAATCATGAGCACGTCTTCCGACCTGGGAATTCCTTCCGCTCCGATACGGGTTGTCACGACAGGAACTCCGCGGTCCATCGCTTCCAGTACCTTCCCCTTGATACCAGCACCAAACCTCAGTGGCACAACACTCAGACGTACCGAGCGGTACAGTTCATCCAGTTTCTCATCGGACAGGAATCCATGCACTACGATATCCTCACCCGCCAGATCAGTGATCTCCTGGGGCATATTCGATCCTACGATATTGAGCTTCATCCGTTGCTTTGACAGAATTTCTGGAAATACCTCATCAACAAACCAACGGAGTCCGTCAGCATTAGGCGGGTGGTTGAAACCACCTACAAAGAGCAGATCCGATCGGTCGCTAAAATTCACAGGTTGGACATCAAATTGTTCAAAAGCATAAAGCGGGATCGCTTTGACCGGCAGATCTGGTTTGCAGGCTCTGATCTCATCTACCTCAACCTGGGACGGATAGTAGATCATGTCCAGCTTGTCGAACAGGGCGTACTCTTTGCCTCGCCAGTAATCTGCCTCTGCTTTAAGTTCGCCGTCTCCAGAAATTTGCGCCTGGCGCTGCATACGCAGGTAATGAAGATCGTGGCCAAAGTATATGGTCTTCGGCTTGGGACTCAGCTGATTAATAACGTCAATATACTTCTCGGCAATATGGGGACGCATCAAATAGATGACATCCAGATAGTTCGCTTGCTCTCGCAACCACCGCTTCCAGTTTTTCTCGTACTCCCCGCCATAAAGCACCTCGATTCCCATCTGCTGGAGCGCAGTGGTATAGGGCTCATGCCGAAAAAAGTTGTCGCCCAGAAATTTAACATTACAACCAGCCTGCACCAACAACCTGAGATAAAGAAACGTCGATCGCGAACCTGCATCCTTGTCGAAATGCGGTACGTAATGATCGATCACGAGCACAGTGGTCCTGCCCTGAGATCTTTCCCTTGCCGTAAAAACCTCTTCCCCGTTGGCAAAGTGATCCGCAGTGAGAACAGACCGCCACTTATCTTCAAATTTGTCTCGATTGGCAACCTGGTACTGCTTCAGACCGCTGCCTTCATCGGTACCGTTGGAGATACCTTCAAAGTGCACGACCACCGAAGCCGGTTGATAGTACACCTTCTTGCCTGTTTCCCTGATCCTGAAGGCAAGATCCGTATCCTCATAGTACGCAGGCGCAAAAATGTCGTCGAACCCCCCAAGATCCAGAAACAATTTCCGCGGGAACATGATGGCGGCGCCGGAAACATAGTCCACCTCACGCAAATAGTTATATTCCGGCTTCTCCGGATCCTGCAGCCTGCCAAAATTCCAGGCCGATGCATCCCGCCAAACTATACCCCCTGCTTCCTGGAGCTGACCGTCAGGATAGACAAGTTTTGACCCCACCAATCCCGCATCCTCGTGCACCTCAAAAGTTTCCACAAGAGAATCGAGCCAACCCGGTTTTACCATCGTGTCGTTGTTTAATAGGAAGACATAGTCGCCTCTACAGAAGTCTACTGCCCGATTACAGCTCCGCAGAAACTTCAAATTCTGGGGATGCCGGATCACTTTTATCCCCTCGACTCCCGCCAGCACATCACCAGTCGGGTCGGTCGAACAATCATCAGCAATGACAATTTCAAAAGAGGTATCGGGTAGATTGTGGGAGATGGATTCGAGACATTTCAACGTGTAGTCAATCTGGTTGTACACGGGAATAACGACTGAAACTCTGGGGTTTTCGTACACAGGGAATCTGAGACTCAGACCCGCCAATTCCCCGTCGGTATAGTGATGAACACTTGGGTCGGGTTCCGGTTCTGTAGGCACCAGAACTTCCTCGTAGCTCGAGATCACCTGATCGACCAGGTCCTGTCTCTTGGTCAGCAGCAGATAAAAGTTCCTGATTCGCCTCAGCGAAAGCAGCCTGAATGTCGCTAGCGGGTGGCTGATGCAGCTTCGGAGAAAACCAATAATACGCAGGGAAACTGAGTCTTCGGGTAGGCGGGATATCACGAACGAAGTGAATGGTTTGCGTACCGGATAGGTGATGAGTCGTCCCAGGCGAAAGGACACGGAATTGAGAAGTTCCCGATGAACCCGATCATAATCACGGATGTGCTGCTGATAACCCTCAATTTGCGCGCGGCCTTCTTCCTCCTTCTTATAAAGATCGCTGACAAGGTCGCCGAGCTGTGAAATTTCCCGAACCTGATGATTCACCGTCGATCTCGCAGCATCAAGATGATGACTGACGGCCTCCAGCTCTGAACGCTTTTCTTCCCTTTCATCAAGGATCTGCTGATCCCTTTCGGAAATAATCTGGCTACTTTGCCTGAGTGTGTCGTCAAGCTTCGCCACCTCATCCTGAAGCAGGGAGATATGTTTCTCCCTCTCCTGCAGCTGCCGGTTTCTGTCCTCGATATCAGCACCGAGTCTCTTCCTTTCCACCTTAAGAGACTCAATATCCTGCTTCAGCGCCAGCTCAATAGCCTCAGACTGCCGTCTTGACTCAACATCCCGTCTTAACTGCAATGCCAGGAGTTCCCTTTCGAGCTGCACGTCCTCCGGCAGCGACCTCACTAGCTGATTCACGGTGGCCCGCCGTCCATCAGAAAGTTCCGTCATGAGCCTGGAAATCTTCAACAGCGAAGGGAATGCAGCCGGATCTGTCTCTAAATCCTTATCGCCATATCCATAGTGCCGAAGCTGCGGGTCGACAGATTCTTTAACAAATGTTTCAAGACCCAAAGTATCTACACGGGCATCAAGGTGGGATGCTATTCGCGACAGCTCGCTGCCAGGTCGATCCAGGAATGCATTGTAGCCAACAACGAATACCTCATCCCCGAGAAACCTGAGCAATGTTCGATTGTAGATATAGTCAAGTAACAGGCAGTGACGTTTGTCGAAACTATTCCTACGCTCCAGTGAAGCCGCAACATCGAGCGGATTTCGGTGAACCACAATCGAAACCGCTTCAATTCCCAATGCCTTAAACTGTTCTTGCCAGAAAGGCATCAGCAGGCACATACGCGGATCTTTGACAGCCCACCGGTCGGTTTCGGCGAACTTGGTTTTCAGCAGCTCTTGTGCCCGCGCCTCCAATTCTGGAGTACTGGTAGTTTCGCTGACAATGCCGTTGAGCGGCGAGTCCCAGGACGAATAGTTGTGTGCCAGCAGGGCATCATTGAAGGCCACCATATCCAGATCTTCGAAGAACCCTTTAGGATTGTCCCCCCCTCCCGGCATCAGATTGTCGCCCAAAGAATAGCCCAGCAAAGGCATGCTGCTGGCAATCAGGCTAGTACCGGAACGGTGCATACCTAAAATGACGACAAGCTGTTTAGGCATAAGTCGGACAGTAGACTAAAGAGAGGTTATTTTAACACGGTGTCAGAAGACCGCGTGGCTCTGATCACCACCAACCCTGGACCACGATGACCCAGCTCAGGATCCCGGTAAAGCTCAAGACAGGCACCGTCGAAACCTACCTCGTTCATCATGTCTATCAAATCCCAACCAAAGTCAGTATAAACCAGAGATCCTTCATCTGAGATAGGGTTACCGTGATATAGAGGTGGTTCAATATATTCGATGCCTGTACTCCCCGGTCTCGCTCTAGTCAGTGAGCTTTCCCGATCACTGTGAAAGGGAAAAGTTGCGATTATCCTACCACCGGGTTTCAGCACTCTGGCACATTCTGAAAAAGCATCGATCGGTGAAGGCACGTGCTCAAATACATCATTGCTGACAATAAGGTCGTAGTGCGCATCAGGCAGACTTAGATGGGTCGCATCCTCATGCCGGATTCCATTCGCCAGTATCATCTTCACGCCTAGCCTGAGCGAACGGTATAGCGACCTGAGTAGCTGTTTTCCGTTCACAGGCGCCATATATCGAAAAGGCATCACCCGTACACCGGGGGAAAAACTCTCTTCAAAGAATTCACTACCTGTTACATGAAGTGACGAAGAACGTAACCAGCGATAAAGCGGGGTAGTCTGTTCCATGACGTAGACCGACTCTTCACCCTTCAAGTCAGTGGCGAGGCTAGCCATAAGTCTTTGTCGATTCGACATCCGGCAACAGGGACAGATCATCACCTCACGCCAGTTAGGCCCGCTATCGGCAGTTTCACTGGCTCGATAGTCCACCAGGAACCTAACTCGTTTTGAGCAGGGTAAACAGAATCCATCGACATGAAAGGACCGACCACGTCGGTCGATCATGGCCTTGTCCTCTCTCATCGAGTCAGCCGCCAGTTTGGCCTGGCATGTGACAAATTCTGCCGGGTCTGCAGTTCTAATGACGGCTTCGAGGCGCTTAACCAGCTTTAGCTACCCGTCGGGATCTTGTTGAATGGCACACCCTTGTCAGCACGCATGTCTTCTGGCAATCCGAGGACTCGCTCGGAAATGATATTACGCAGGATCTGATCAGTACCGCCTTCAATTCTGACTCCGGGGGAGCGCATCAACATGGATTGAACCTTGGCGGAGCCCGCAGCGATCTCTGGGTCGAGAATGACGCCGCCAAGCCCCTGAAGATCGATCGCATACTTGGCAACATCCTGCATCATGCCGCCAGCCACCAACTTTCCGATACTGTTCTCTGGACCCGGCGTCTCACCTTTTGATAGCGAGGTAATCGCTCTTGAAGCTGTATTACGCAGCCCAGCACTTTTGGCATACCAGTCCGCCAGTCTTGAACGAACAGCAGGGTCTTCAATCGCTTTGCCGGATGCGATGCGAAGCTGGTCAACCAGTTCATGAATTTCCGGGAAGCCAGTAGCAATCCCACCGCCTATCGCCATTCGCTCGTTCATCAGCGTGGTCAGCGACACTTTCCAGCCTTCACCGACCTCACCGAGGCGTTGAGCATCTGGAATCCTGACGTTGTCGAAGTAAACTTCATTGAAGCCACTGTCACCGTTTAGCTGTTTTATCGGCCGGATATCGACACCATCTGATCGCATGTTCAGGAAGAACATGGTCATCCCCTTGTGCTTGGGCACTTCCGGGTCCGTCCTGGTAATCAGGATGCCAAAATCACTGTTTTGGGCTCCTGAAGTCCAGATCTTTTGACCATTGATAACCCAGTCATCCCCATCTCGCTCAGCGCGTGTCCTCAATCCTGCAAGGTCCGAACCGCTGGGCGGTTCAGAAAAAAGCTGGCACCAGATTTCTTCACCACTGGCAAGTTTTGGTAAGTAGCGCTGTTTCTGCCCTTCGCTGGCATAGGCCATCATCGTTGGCCCACACATGCCATGACCGATAATAAATGTTCCACTGAGACGACCGTACACCCCTTCTTCCTGGTTCCATATAACACTCTCAATAGGGGTTGCACCACGACCACCGCATTCCTTTGGCCACTGTAAACAGGCCCAACCGGCATCAGCTTTCTTCTTCTGCCATTTCCTGGCTTCTTCGAGCGGGTCATATTCACCAGTGCGTGTCGATCCAAATCCACTGGTCGAAAGGCTCTCAAATAAATACGTCGGGGCGTTCTCCGCAATCCAACTTCTGACTTCCTGCCGGAATGCCGCTTCTTCGGCTGTATCACTGAAATCCATTACGCCACCTCCGGTAGTGCTGAAACCAGTTTGTTTTCCCAGTTTGATAGTCCACCAAGAACCACCGTCAGGAAATTCGACCGCCGATAATAAAGATGACAGTCAAATTCCCAGGTAAAGCCCATACCACCATGCACCTGAATGTTGTCTCGACTGCAGAGTTGAAACGCCTGTGTGGCGGATACCCTGGCAGTAGCCGCCGCAAGCGGTAGATCCGCTGAATCGTTTTCCAGTGCCCAGGCTGCGTAATAACAGTTTGATTCCGCCAGCTTCAAAGCCACATACATGTCAGCCATCATATGCTTCAAAGCCTGGAATGAACCGATCGGTCGTCCGAAGGCAAAACGCTCCTTGGCGTAAGCTACGGCCATATCCAACGCCTTTTCTGCACCGCCTATTTGCTCAAAAGCGTATAGAACAGCCGCGCGGTTGTAGATATCTTCAAGTGCTGCCCAGCCGTCCGACACATCCAGTGATTCAGCGTCGGTGTTCTTGAATTCGATGGTCGCCGACGCCATGGTTGGATCGACAGTATCGACAGCCCTTCTGTCAGAGCCGTCCAGTTCCGTCAATACCAGCGTCAATTCATCGCCACACCTGGCAACAACCACCGCGATATCCGCCACAAGGCCATGGGGCACGATCAACTTGGTTCCATTCAGCACACCGTTCGAAAAATTGGTTTCGATGTTTCCGGGTGAAACATCCTCAACGGTTTCAGTCACCGCCAGTGTGCCAATCAGCTCTCCGCTCGCTAGTTTCGGTAACCAGGTTTCTTTCTGGCTGTCGCTGCCGTATCGGGAAACCGCTTCCGCCGCCAGGTAGATGGACGATGAGAAGGGTACCGGCGCCAGGCGTTTGCCCAATTCAAGCGCCGCCAGGCACAGTGTCAAATACCCTGCCTCAACCCCGCCATAAGCCGCCGGGATGGCACTACCCTGTACTCCCATCTCCGAAAAACCCTGCCAGACCGCAGTCGCAAAGGCTTCCTCGCCCTCAAGCACTGATCTACAAACAGAGAGGTCACAATTGTCTCTGAGAAAACGTGAAATCTGATCCTGGACCAGTTTCTCGTCATCGGAAAAGTCAAAATTCAACAGCCAGCCCCTTTCAATCCTAGGAAGGCGTGAACGCTACTCTGTCAGCTGAGATCAGTCAAACGACCGTGAGGCAAAACCGTCGAGAGTCCGCGCTTCCATCACGCGACGTGCTTTACTAATATGGAAATCCACTATCCAAAAATTGTCGAAAAAAAGCCTATGTCGGATATCGGAAACGACCAGACCAACAGCGATGCGCAACTCACTAACAAAGAGGCCCGAGAGAAATGGGCAATAGATGTCGACATCGATCCCTATCAGATCCCGCTTGAGGAACTGGACCCGGCACACCCCTCTCTGTTTGAGCATGACCGGTTCTGGCCTTACTTCGAGCGTCTGCGAACAGAAGATCCGGTTCACTACACACCCCACAGCATGTTTGGCCCCTACTGGTCAGTTACCCGATACCAGGACATCATGCACGTGGACACACACCATCAGCAATTTTCATCCGACATCAACAACGGTGGGATCAGGATGGGTGGCCGCCCGGTTGAAAATCCAGACGATCAAGGTCAGTTCCACCTGCCTATGTTTATCATGCAAGATCCACCGAAACATGATGAACAGCGAGCAGTCGTTTCCCCCTCTTTCACACCAAAGAGACTACAACAGCTTGAGGGACTGATTCGGGAGCGCGCCGCTGACATTCTCGACAATCTGCCACGTAACGAAGAATTTAATTGGGTAAGAAAAGTCTCGGTCGAACTGACCGGACAAATGCTGGCAACACTATTCGGTGTTCCGCAGGAAGACCGGCACAAGCTGATTCACTGGTCCGACACTGTCGAACGGCTTGGCGACCCTGACTATTTCAAAACACCGGATGAAGGATTTCAGGAGCTTTGGAAGTGTTTCGAATACTTCGATGCCATCTGGAAGGATAGGCAGAATGACAATGAAATCGGTACGGATTTGATCTCCACTCTGGTCCATGGCGAGTCAACGAAGAACATGCCGCCAAACGAATTCCTCGGCAATATGCTGCTGCTCATTGTTGGCGGTAATGACACTACACGCAATTCAATCTCCGGTGGAGTACTGGCACTCAATCGTAACCCCGAAGAGTACGACAAGCTGAGAGCCAACCCGGCGCTGATACCCAAAATGGTGCCGGAAATCATCCGCTGGCAGAGCCCGGTTGCCCATATGTGCCGCACTGCTATGGAACCCGTGGAACTTGGGGGCAAGCAGATTCAAGCAGGTGACAAGGTGGTGATGTGGTATATCTCCGGAAACCGCGACGAATCAACAATCGACAATCCCAACAGCTTCATCATTGACCGCGAAAACCCACGCCGCCACCTGTCATTCGGCTATGGCATCCATCGTTGCGTCGGTAACCGATTGGGGGAAATGCAGCTGAATGTACTCTGGCAGGAGATTATGAAGCGCTTCGACAATATCGAACTGGTGGCCGAGCCGACCTATCTGAGATCAAATTTTATCCACGGGATTACAGATTTACCGGTTCGGATTCCTGGTTAGCGACGTTTCAACCACGGTTCAAGTTGACATCAAGCAGCGATTCACTTTCACCGGGGCTGTTGCCGATCATGACCTGGTTCTTGTAGACCACCCAGGCTCGGGGTTCCGCAACTCCACTGATCTTATAAATACCGAATCGAACTGTACTGTCGATTCCCATCAGACCCAGCAGCCACCAGAGAGTTATCGCCTGATCCAGAATTTTCGCTCGATAGGGACTACGCCGCGCTACGGCGCTGACCATGTTCGCTATCCGCTGAACCTTGTTGACGCAAACATCCCGCGAGATCCGTTGTCTGCTCATCTTCTTCAGAATCCGTTCCGTTCGCCTGAACCCGCCATGTTTCAACAGAAGTGAAACAACAGGCAGGCTAACGGATGAGCCAAACGCCACGATCCATTCCAAGGGCGACAATGCTGCCAACTGACGAAGAAATTTCACCCCAGTTCAGATATGTCGGAGTCGAGGACAGCGTCGATCAACCATGGTCCCGGTTCGGTCATGGCACGCAGGAACTGTTCATTGAATTCATCCGCGGTCGTTGCGCGGCTGCCCCTGACGCCCATACTTTCCGCCATGGCCGCAAAATCGAGGTCGGGGTTCGACAACTCCATCATCTCCAGTGTCTTCCTGTTCATGGACTGAGCACCCACCCGTGCAAGTTCAATCTGGAGAATCTGATACTTTCTGTTGGAGAAAACCACCGTGCAGACATCCAGTTGTTCCCGCGCCATAGTCCAGAGCGCCTGAATGGTGTACATAGCGGCGCCGTCACCCTCGAGACAGACAACCTTGCGGTCGGGACAGGCCACTGCCGCACCAACAGCGGCGGGCAGACCATAGCCGATTGATCCGCCAGTCAGAGAAAGCCAGTCATGTGGCTCTGCGGTTTCAGTCAAAGGGTAAGTCATGAAGCCTGCCGTGGCACTCTCATCGACTACAATGGCATCCGTCGGCAGATACTCGGCAAAGGCTCGGGCAACGGACTCCGGACTGATCGCTCCCGTCATGATCCCTGGGCGACTTAGCCCATTTCTTCTAGGAGTAATGTCTTGTGCACCAAGTGCGGCGACCAGCCTTGTCAGCGCGTCCTCCGCATCCTCATGCACCTCAGCCAGGCAATGAATCTCGCACCCTTCAGGATAAAACTCGCTCTCCTTGCCCGGGTAGGCAAAGAAACCGACCGGCGCCTTAGTCCCAATGGTGATCAACTGTTCCGCGTCTGCCAGTTGAACCGTTGCCTGCTCCGCAAAGTAGCCAAGTCGCTCAACGCTGCATCGTCCTTCTCCCCTTGGCAGTCTTGTCGTGAACGTATCACAGAAAACCCTGGCATTCGTATGCTGATTGATCTGATCGGCAAGTTCCAAAGATTTGGCCGTCAGGGCCAAATTCGACATGAGGATGACCGTATTTCTGTCATTGGTCAGCATTGCGGTGGCCCCGGCAACAGCCTTCTCAGCGATCCGCGGAGTCTCCGGCAGTTCTCTGGCAGCAACGGGGTCAACAGACTCATCCCAGGCGCAATCACCGGGAATAATCAGAGTCGCAACCTGACCCGGCTTCTGATTCGCCGCGATGACGGCATCAACAGCATCCCGAGGAAGATCTTTTGCAGTCGCAACACTTCTGACCCAATGAGAGACCGGATTGGATAATCCGACAATGTCTGAATTAAGAGGTGCGTCATACTTCTTGTGGAAGCTTGCGTGATCGCCGATCAGATTGACGATGGGCATATTGGCCTTCAGCGCATTGTGAAGATTGGCCGAACCATTAGAGAGACCGGGCCCCAGATGTAGTAGCGTGCAAGCGGGCTTACCCGCCATTCTGGCATAGCCGTCTGCTGCGCCGGTACAGACCCCCTCAAACAGACCCAGTATTGAACGCATGGCACCGGTCTCGCCCATCGCGGCAACCATGTGCATCTCAGAAGTGCCGGGATTGGTAAAACAGACCTCGACACCGTTGTTGACGAGGGTCTGCAGGAGACTCATGGCACCGTTCATATCACGACTACTGCAAGAAATAAAAAAAGCAGTATACACCTTAAACCCATTGGCCAATTTCACCATCTAATCGTTAAATTCCTCAAAATAATTAGCCTCGCCTGCAATCCAAGAGTGGATGGTCAAACATTTTTCTCTTTATATTCAACAGGTTAGGATTAATAGATAAAACTGGCATGGAATGTGAACTAAATATGAGCAAAGCAAGACCGGAAGCAGGGGCGGACCAATGAACAACGCGATCAGACAATTCAGACCAGCATCGAACTGGATCTCGGCAGCATTGATTTCAGTGCTTGTGATTTCGTTCGCCGCCCTGACGGAAGCCCATGTCCGACCGCAAAGTGAGAATCACATGGTCACGGAGTTCTGTACGGGCAGCAGTGATCACAGCAATCGATTTTTTATCCGCTACCACTAAGGGAATACCTGCCAGTATCAGCAGCAACGGGAGTCAATGCCATGAAGCACATCTTTACCGAAGGTCGTGAAATTTATCTCGATACGGAGCACAAAAAGCTGGGCGGTGTCTGCGCGGGTGTTGCCCACTACCTGGAAGTGCCAAGGTTCTGGGTCCGGGTTGCTGCAGTAATCAGCTTAGTGGTTCATCCGCCCGCCACCCTTTTGGCCTATGGGTTGGCCTACATGATTCTCGACGAGGAACCAGAGATCATCCGCCAATACTACGACATCGATTAAGTCTGTCGCCTGGGTGCTCGTGTCCCTCTCCCGGGCTGAGCATCCGGGCATTTCTCCCAGACGCATTTCAGCCTACCATGTAGCCTTGTATTCTTCGGGATAAACCTGATGACCCGACTCGGCATCGACCTTGGCGGCACGAAAATCGAAGGCGTTCTGATTTCGCCCGATGGTAAAATCATCAGCAGGTTTCGGGTACCTACACCGACGGGCGACTATGCTGCAACGCTTGATGCGGTGGACCGGCTGATCCGTGAACTCACTGACGATCCGGATATGCCCATTGGCATAGGGACGCCGGGATCGATCTCTCGTATTTCACCGCTGATGCGCAACGCCAACAGTACCTGCCTGAACGACAAACCGTTACTGGAGGATCTTGAAAACAAGCTGGCGCGGCCGGTACGAATTGCCAACGATGCTGACTGCTTTACGCTGTCAGAAGCATCCGATGGTGCTGCCGCAGGTTCGTCCGTTGTCTTTGGCGTGATCCTCGGTACCGGCGTGGGCGGAGGTATTTGCATCAATGGCAATCTGCTATCCGGCGTCAACGGTATCGCCGGAGAGTGGGGTCACATTCCCCTGCCCGATTCGCCCGGCCAGGATCGGTCATGCTTCTGCGGTCGAGTTAATTGTGTCGAAACCTGGCTGTCCGGACCAGGTCTCGCCCGCACCTATGAACTGATGTCAGGCAGCAAGAAGAGCGCCGAAGAAATTGCCGATCTCGCATCAAAGGGAAATATGACCGCAACAAACACTCTAGACGAATACTGCAGCAGGCTTGCCGGTGCACTCGCCATTGTCGTCAACATTGTTGACCCGGATACTATTGTGCTGGGTGGCGGACTTTCGAATATTGATCTCCTGTACGACCTGCTACCAGTGAGGCTGGCCCCGCATGTTTTCTCAGATCACGTCGAGACCCGAATCGTGAAGGCAAGGCACGGAGATTCATCGGGAGTCAGGGGTGCCGCCTGGTTATTTTAATGCTTTCTCCTCCACCAGCGCCCGCAGGGCTTTCACTTCGTCATAAACATCCTGCAGATGCAATATGTCGGGATCTTCGTCCCGCAATTTCTGATGTTCTTCCTCCAGTACATTGACGACAACGCCAATAACCATATTTAGGAAAGCAAAGGCTGTCAGAAAGATAAACGATAAGTAGAAGATCCACGAATATTCATATACTGCCATGGTCTCATACATGACATCGGTCCAATCCTCAAAAGTCATCACACGGAATAAAGTCAGCATCGCAATACTGACATTGCCCCAGAGCACAGGATTAATGGATTCAAAAAACAGGCTACCGATGGCAGCATAAATGTAGAAGATGATGAACAGCATCGCCATGACATAGCCCAGCCTTGGCAGCGCCTTGAGCAGCGAGTCCATCAACATGCGAAGCTCGGGGACGATGCTGATCATTCTGAGCACTCTAAAAACCCTGACCAGCCTCGCGACCAGTGCCATATCGGAATTCTCAATCGGAATCAGACTGATGGTCACAATGATGGTGTCAAAAACATTCCAGCCGTTTTTGAGAAAACCTGTCTTGGGATGTGTCGCCATAAATCGAATGCTCAGTTCGATCACAAAAATAACCGTGACCGCCACATCGGCGACTTCAAGAATGCTCAATACGACGGGTGAGATATTGTAAGTCTTGGCCCCCACCGTCAGGGCCGACACCATAATCACGGAAATAATAAAAAATTCGAAAACCTTGTTGGCCAGGATTTCGTCAAATCTCGACTGCCACGTCATCGTCTGCCTTGCTCCTTGAAAAAGGCAGGATTATACGTGTTCGCACCTGATCAGAAAGGGCAGAATCCAGCTAGTTTCCGTCCAGAAAAGGCAGCATTCATGGGTATTAGGCGCGACTGCCCATTACTGTTAGTTTATAAATCAACTGGTTATCAGGAAACTAGCACCGCGGCATCGATTTCTCGGACACGAACCAGCTAGTTTGCTTCCGCTGCCCGCACTGTCGGCATTACTTCGTTGGTGAACAACGCTAAGGCCTTGTCAGCAAGGTCCGGTGTTGTCAGGGGTGATGGGCTGGCAACAACAAAGCGTTCAATGCCAAGATCGACTAGCGCATTGAGCCTTTCAATACACTCATCCGCTGGCCCGATGATGGCGAAGCGATCGTAGAAATCCGCCGGGACTTCCTTGCTCTGCGGCGAGCCTTCCTGAAAGTGTGCTCGCAACTGGTAGGCGTCATGTACACTTTCATAGACTTTACGTTCGCCTTCCGAGACAGGCGCCACTGACTTACCATGCATGGCCGTAAATCGAGCCATTGATGCCGTCACGCCACTGAGCATGCGTCTGCCTGCTTCGATGTCATCAGTCACAGCGACCGGTACCCAGGCACCGAGGCTGACGGGCCGATCAACATTTCCTGCTTCACGCTCTTGTCTAACGACGTCCAGTGCCCAACCTACCCTTTCGGGATCAGCGCCGACTGCTGTTGTTATCCGGTCGGCGTAGCGAGCTGCAATAGCCAGCACTTTAGGGCCCGTCCCAACCATGTCCAGAGGTACTGGATCGATGCCTTCCATGAACAAGCTGAATCTTGCCTCCTCTGCAGACTGGGCAAGTCCGAGCCGTTCAACGGAAGGAAAGTGGTTACCGCCGTCCAGATCCAGATCAAATGGCTGCGCCTCTTCCTGAAGGTAATTTCTGACCCTTTGCACATAGGCTTCAAAAAACTTGAGCGGCGCCGGTGACATGCCTAGATAGGCCAATGCGGAATCACCCCGACCGAGACCGAATACAGCTCTCCCCTCTGACACCGCCTGAACGGTTTTGATCGATCCCGCAGCTGATGCCGGCGTGTGCGATGCCGGTGTTGCAACCCAATTACCCAGTTTTATCGTACTCGTTGCCAAAGCAGCCGCTGTCATGCAGCAATAGGGATCGGGAGCCTGTAGTGGTGCATAAGGTATGCCTAAACCGTCCCAGCCCTGGGCTTCAGCCTTCTTCGCGGCTTCTGCGACATCCCCAGGCAGGCCTACTGCTGTAGTCCAAAATTCCATAACGCCTCCTACTCCGATACATTGTGACAAGAGTCAGCCATCCGCCCTTGCTTAAGCAAGCTTTTCCGGAATCGGATAGATCCTGAAAAAGGCGTACGGCATATCTGCCAGGCAGTGTGGCGCGTGGCCTACTGCTGGTATCTTCTAACCAAAACCCATGCCAACAGTAATCAAAGCGAGAAGCTTACTGGTTCGTGTCCAAGAAATTGATACCGTAGTGCTAGTTTCCTGATAACCTGTTGATTTCTAAACTAACAATATTGGGCTGTCGCGCCTAATACCCATGAAAACTGCCGATTTCGGACGGAATCTAGCTAGTCTGGAAAGAGGAATCTTGATATGACAGTTGCGGACAATCGCGCCCTGATAGAACGTTGGTACCGGGCACTCGCGGAAAATGACTTTGACACCATCTATGACATGCACGATGACGATGTCATCTACAACATGCTGGGCAACACCCCGGTGTCCGGTCGAATCTACGGGAAAGAAGCCTGCTGCAACGGCATGATCGGTCAGAAACTACTCGAAAAAATGGTGCCCGGACAGATCCAATTCGCAAAGGAGTGGAAAATTGTCGCTGCCGAGTGTGATCGAGTGGTCGGCCTGATGATAGGCGGCGGTCCAACAAAAAATGGTGAGAACTACGATCAAACCTATTGCGAGATCTTTACCATTCGTGAGGGAAAGATCGTGGAATTGCATGCCTTTCTGGATACCGTACTTGTTGAACAATGCCTGTTCAACAACCCGCTGGCCGAGCGCGAAACACCCTGCCCGGATCCCTTTCAGATAAACTAGCAGCCTGTGCACATTTCTCGGATGAGAATCAATTAACGGAGCCTTGCCATGCCCGATATAACCGTCCACGAGGCAATTTTTACGACGCGCGCAATGCGCCACCTTAAATCGGATCCAGTGCCAAAAGCCGATCTGGAATATCTGATCGAGGCCGCTACGATGGCGCCCAGTGCCGGTAATCTACAAATGTGGGCATTCGTCGTAGTAACCGATGCCGGGCAGCGTCAGCGTATTGCAGACCTCCATCGGGAAATCGGAAATAAATACATTCGAGACACGATTCTCGCAGATCCCGAAACAGACGATGATAGACGGCGGGTTTACACCCGTGCCATGCACAATGTTGAAAACCTGAACGAGGCACCGGTCATTATCGTCGCCTGTTTGACCATGCCATGCCCTGACGTTGCGGGTATCGCCTCCGGTTTCTTTGGTTCAATTTTCCCCGCAGCCCAGAATCTCTTGCTGGCAGCCAGGTCAAGAGGTCTCGGCGGAGTACTGATCACACTCGGTTCCGATTACGCCCCTTTTCTCCCGGAACAAAATCCCGGGATCGGAGAGATTCTGAATCTCCCAACTGACGTCAAAGCCGTGGCTCTGATACCGGTAGGCTATCCAAAGGGAGTCTGGGATCGCCCGTGGCGTGAGCCCTGGCAGGATTGTGTGCACTGGGATCAGTGGTCAGATTCGTAGGTGTTCGGTCAGCTAACGAGGGAGGCATGAACCAGATCCGAGACCCGCTGGCAGCGCAATATATGATCAGAGTCCTCGATGACACCGGTGGACAGGAACACAAATGTCAGGTCCTTGTCAGGATCGACCCAGAACATCGTGGAACCGGAACCCATGCCGCCAAAGCTTTCCGGGCTCGCCATGGAGCCGAACCAGTGAGGAAAGATGCCCTCGCCGCGGAGGAAAAAACCAAGCCCAAGATTGGCGGGGAAAGTATCCCAACCCTTAGTCGCCTTGGTATAAGACCAGATGTTGTTGACCTTTTCACCGGTCTGGTTGGTCATGATCAGATTGATCATGGCAGGAGACAGTATTCGTACGCCATTCCACTCACCACCGTTGAGCAGCATATTGGCAAAGATGTTCATATCACCAGCAGAGGTGACATAACCTCCTGCCGGTATTTCTGCAGTCTCCGTGACTAACATGTCCAGACCGATGATACCTGCCGGGTCGAACAGCCCCTCCGATGCATAGCGGGCGACGACCGGGCAAACCCTCGACGCCAGATCGGCGCGCCTGCCTAGCGACGTCTCCTGCATACCCAGAGGTTCGAAAAGATCCCGCTGCATAATTTCACGGAAGGACACATTCTGTCCCTCCACACGACGCACCATTTCGGCGATTATTGCGTGAGCGCAAAGTGCTGAGTAGTGCACGCTGGTTCCGGGCACGGTTTCCACCGGGCTATCGCAAATACCAGCCACCACCGCTTCCAGATTACCCATTTTTTCCGGCGACACGGGCGGCGGTCCGAGCTGGAGTCCGGCCGTGTGCGTCAACAACTGATACAGGGTGATATGCTCCTTGCCTCGACACCCGAATTCGGGAATCACTTCCGCCACCTTCATTGTCAGGCTTAGATCACCGCGCTCCACTCTGTTCAGCGCCACGACCCCGGTCAACTGCTTGGCCATGGACAGGGAGATGAATAGCCGATCAGCTTCCATGGCTGTCCCCGACGCACGATCTGCATATCCAAAGGCTTCCAGCATCGCGGTAACACCACCACGGGAGACACACAACACGGCACCGTCGTACATCTCTTGTTCAATGTCTCTGGACACGACTTCTCCGATTCGATCAAGGCGCGCCCTATCGAACCCTAGTTCTTCGGCTGATAAATCAGTCATGGTGTTACTCCTTAGGCTGGTGAGAGGTGCCCCAAGTGGGGTTTCAGTCAGGACGGCTGCAACAATCCCCCATTCGAATCCCGATCTGCACCCGCCATCAGAAAACGCAAAATCCAGGCCGAGACTTCCCCGTGGGACAGTGGACCCTCCAGCGATGACATTCCTTGTTTATAAATCTCGGTGCCAATAATATCTTTGCGCCAGTTCATCAGGTCTGCGGCATAGGCGCGACTGAACTCCGGATGTCCCTGCATCGCAAGAATATGATCACCGATTGAAAACATACTATTCGGACAGAAGTCACTGCCAGCTAACAATCGTGCCTCATCAGGTAATTTTGTCACCTGATCCTTGTGCGAAACGATGAGTGAAAAGCGATCGAGTTCAGGCTTCATAAACCATGCCTGCGCGCAGACATCGCTGTTGTGAACCCCGACTCCCCAACCAATCTTTGCTGCCGTTGTCCTGCCGCCCAAAGCCTCAGCGATTAACTGGTGGCCAAAACAGATACCGACCAGCCTGACCTGTTCCTTGTGCAGCACCCTGACAAAATCAATCAGTGCAGCAATCCAGGGATCACCGTCGTAGACACTCTTTTTACTACCGGTGATGATATATCCGTCGCAGTCGCCAACAGCACCGGGATACTGGCCCTGCTCGACATTGTAGGTCAGATAGTTGACTGATATTCCAAGGCTTGCCGCCGCATCGGTCAGGATAGTTTCGATCATGCCGGGGTAGTTGCCGTGCGCTCCCTGAAACTGTTCGAGTACGGAATCCGCCTGGAGAATACCAATCTGCATCAGATGATTTCGAAGTACCGTTTCAGTTGCCAATCGTTTACCGAACGCTCGTATTCACGCACTTCCCAGTCTCTGGAGGCGGAAAAATGATCGACGAAGGTATCACCAAAATATTCTCTGGCAACAGCCGATTCTGTAAAGACCCTGGTCGCGTCCCGGAGGTTGCCGCAAAGCTGGAATGCTTCCGGCTGATCATCCTGCAGCTCGTATGCATTGCCTGTTACCTGCTCCCCCGGCTCCATCTTTTTTCTGATGCCATCCAGGCCAGCGGCGACGTTGGCCGCCGCAACGAGGTAGGGGTTGGCATCCGCTGATCCCACCCTGAATTCGACCCGCTGGGAAGTTGACGAACCGGAAATCACACGTAGTGCAGCAGTTCGGTTTTCCAGCCCCCAGGTCGCTGCGGTTGGCGCCCAGGCTCCCTTCACCAACCGGGTATAACTGTTAACGGTAGGTGATGTCATTGCCAGAAAAGATTTCATATGTGCCTGAAGACCACCGACGTAGTAACGCATGGTATCGCTCATTCGATAGGGTGAGTTCTCGTCGAAGAAAAGATTGTGGTCGGTGTTGAGGGCATTCAGAGACTGATGAAGATGCCCACTCTGCCCGGGATAGTCCATGGACCATTTGGCCATGAATGTCGCCATCATTTCACGTCGTTGAAAAAAGGCCTTGGAAAAGGTCTTAAAAAGCACAGCCTTGTCTGCCGCAGCGAGTGCATCGTCAACGGTAATCGCTGCTTCCCAGACACCCGGGCCGGTTTCACAGTGCAGCCCTTCCAGCGGAAAATCGTGAACTGCACAGTACTCCATAAACTCATTGAAGAGATCGGAGAGCGTCATTGTTCTCAGAACAGAGTAACCGAAATTACCCGGTGAGAGCGGTATCAGATTCTGGTAGTTCTTGTCGCGAGCACTCTGAGCTGTTTCCCTGAAAATAAAAAACTCATATTCGAAGGCGAGCCTGGGCTGATAGCCGACATCTTCGGCCATGGCCAGTACCTGCTTCAGTCGGGTACGGGGACATATCGGATGTGCAGCACCTTTTTCACCCACGAACTCCAGCAGGAAAAACGGTATGTTGTCCTCATCAACCAGGCGACGCTCAGTGGTCAGGTCGATCCTGGAGATTGCATCGGGAAAGGCCGTATGCCAACCCGTGAAAGTGGTATTGTCATACAGCTGATCGTCGACATCCCAGCCCAGCACACAGTCACAAAATCCCGACGTACCTGCGGCAATACCCCGAAACTTATCGAGAGAAATGTACTTACCGCGAAGAACCCCGTCGATATCGGTAAACCCAAGTTTTACCCGGGCTACGCCTTCCCGCTCGTACTGCTGGACTAACTCGTCCGCTTCCACCATTTGATTCTCTTTGCCGTCTACCAGACAGCTTCTCCCACAAACTCCAATCAGGTCCCAATCATGCTTCTACTAGTAACGCTGAGGGCTCTTCTAGCAACGCTGAAGGCTCTTCTAGTAACGCTGAGGGCTCTTCGAATCTATCAAAACACTGGATCAACCAAAGATCAACGCACCCTGCCCGGTACACGGATATTCTCAACCAGAGCCTGAACCTCTTCCGGCGGTGCGGGAGTGAATCGGCAAACAACGAGTGAGACGATAAAATTTATAATCATACCGAGCGTACCAATCCCCTCAGGTGAGATGCCGAACCACCAGTGATCGGCGTTGTTATCAGCCGGGGCGATGAACTTGAAATAAACGATATACGCAAAGGTAAAAGTAAGCCCCGTCACCATTCCAGAGATGGCTGCTTCTTTGTTCATGCGCTTATAAAAAATGCCGAGCAGAATCACCGGGAAAAAACTGGCTGCGGCCAGACCAAACGCAAAGGCAACTACCTGGGCAACAAAACCCGGTGGATATATCCCAAAGAGACCAGCTATGCCGACGGCAACGGCGGCTGCAATTCTTGCATAGCGGAGTTCCTGTCTCTCCGTAATCTGCGGCTGGAAGATCTTTTTCATCAAATCGTGAGACACGGCCGTCGATATCACCAGCAACAACCCCGCTGCGGTAGAAAGTGCCGCTGCGAGACCACCGGCGGCGACCAGGGCGATAACCCAATTGGGTAAACCCGCTATCTCGGGATGCGCCAGCACAATGATGTCGCGATCTATGTAAAGTTCATTAGCGCTCGGCGATGCGCCATTAGCGAGCAAGCGTTCTCCTGAGACGCCGCGTTTATCCAGAAAGGCGGGTTTCGTCGGAATAAGGGCACTGCCACCACGATACTGAACGACGCCATCACTGTTTTTATCGAACCATGCAATAAGACCGGAATCTTCCCATTTGCTGAACCAGCCAGGAGCATCCTCGTAAACCATGCCATCAACATTGTTGATGATATTGATTCGCGCAAAGGCTGCGACCGCAGGCGCCGTTGTGTACAGCAGCGCAATAAAGATAAGTGCATATCCTGCCGAGATCCTGGCATCACGTACCTTCGGCACGGTGAAAAACCGGACAATGACATGCGGTAACCCAGCCGTTCCCGCCATCAGAGCAGCGGTGATACAGAACATGTCTACGGTCGATTTGGCACCGGACGTAAACGCGGCCATACCCAGTTCAGTTGTCAGGCCGTCAAGCTTATCCAGTAGATAAGTACCACTACCATCAGCCATGGTCGAACCCAGCCCCAGCATCGGCAGCGGATTACCGGTAAGGATCAGGGAGATGTAAATAGCCGGTACAAGATAGGCAAAGATGAGCACGCAATATTGCGCCACCTGTGTGTAGGTTATTCCTTTCATACCACCCAGCACCGCATAGAAAAAAACAATCGCCATGCCAATGACAACACCGGTATTGATATCAACCTCGAGAAAACGACTGAAGACGATACCAACACCGCGCATCTGACCGGCGACATAGGTGAAAGAAATAAAGATGACGCAGACAACGGCGACCAGACGTGCCGCATGCGAATAATAGCGGTCACCGACAAAATCCGGCACGGTGAACTTGGAGAACTTTCTCAGATAAGGCGCAAGCAACAGCGCGAGCAGAACGTAGCCACCGGTCCAACCCATGAGATAGCGAGCGCCATCCGCCCCTTCAAAGGCGATGATCCCTGCCATAGAAAGAAAGGACGCCGCAGACATCCAGTCGGCCGCTGTGGCCGCACCGTTGGCAATCGGGTGCACATGACTACCCGCCACATAGAACTCGTTGGTTGAAGTGGAGCGACTCCAGATAGCGATTCCAATATAGAGGGCAAAGGATGCGCCGACAAAGAGGTAGGTGAGAGCCTGCGCTGACACCGGTTACTCCTCTTCCTCTACGCCGAATTTCCGGTCGAGGGCGTTCATCCTCCAGGCGTAGATAAATATCAGGGCGACGAAGAAATAGATTGAGCCCTGCTGGGAGAACCAGAAACCGAGTTTGTATCCAAACAGACGATACTGATCGAGGAAGTCGACAAAGACGATACCGGCCAGAAAGGAAACGGTAAACCAGACACTAAGCAGAACAAGCATCAGCTTAATATTGGCTCGCCAATAGGCACCACTCTTGTCATCAGACATGATGATATCCTTTAGAATCCAGCTACTTGTCTGCGGTAGATACCGACCTGGGCAAATCCCTCTGCGGCATTTCCACAAGGTTTTGAGGTAGTGATTTGCTGACTTTCGCCCCCAGTGCCTTCATATCCTCAGCCCGCTTTATCAGATTACCACGGCCATTGATGAGCTTGTTCCTGGCATCATCATAAGCTCCCTGAGTCGACTGCAACCGAGAACCGATCAGTTCCAGGTCGGCGACAAAGCTGACGAACTTGTCATACAGTTTACCGGCACGATCGGCGATTTCTTCGGCATTCCTGTTCTGTTGTTCTATCCGCCACATGTTCTGAATGGTTCTCAAGGTCGCCAGCAAGGTCGATGGCGTCACGATGGCAATTTGTTTCGACAGTGCCTCGGCATAGAGTTCAGAATCTTCCTGTGTCGCGAGCGAAAATGCAGATTCCATTGGCACGAACATCAGGACATAGTCCAGTGTTCGGATCCCGTCCAGAGACTGGTAGTCTTTTACTGCGAGTTGTTTGATATGGTTCCGCAGAGACTGGATATGACCGGTCAGCGCTTCCGCCCGTGATTCATCATCCTCGGCAGAACAGAATCGTTCGTAGGAAGTCAGCGACACTTTTGAGTCGACAATAACATCCCTGCCTTCAGGCAGCCTGACAATAACATCCGGCTGGTATCGCCCACCATCTTCAGATTTTAGTGACACCTGGATTTCGTATTCCCGACCCTTTTCAAGGCCGGAACTTTCGAGCACTCTCTCGAGCACAACTTCACCCCAGATTCCCTGGGTTTTTGATTCACCCTTGAGCGCATTAGTCAGATTGACGGCATCCTGAGCAATTCGACTATTGAGATCCTGCAGATTCTTGACCTCCTTTCGAAGGGAGAACCTTTCCTTGGCTTCCTCGTTGTAGGCCTCTTCAACCCTCTTTTCAAAAGACTTGATCCGCTCATGCAGGGGATCGAGAACGCCGCTGAGCTGCTCTTTGCTCTGGACCTTAAATTCCTTCTGCTTGGACTCAAAGATTTCGTTGGCAAGATTCTTGAATCCCTCCTGTAGCGTGTCCCTTGCCTCGTTCAGCAACTTCAATTTTTCTTCCGAGTGCTGCTCTTGTTCCTTAAGGCTGGTTTGCAGGCGAGAGATTTCTTCTCGCCGGAGGGTCAGACTGGATCGCTCTTCTTCGAGAGTCAGGTTGAGGCGGCTGACCTCGGCTTCAAGTTCCAGGATTCTAGCTTCCCGCGCCTGCACGCGTTCTGAGAGAGAGGCATTATTGACCTGAAGCCCGGTGATGTCTTGCTGGGCCGCGGCTCTTGATGTGTCAATCTGATCTCGCATCCGACGGTGGTTGATCTGACTGGAAACCAGCCAGGTCATTATGACCGAGATAACAATACCGGCGATCAGGATAGCGGTAAGTTCGAGGGTCATCACGTAAAAGCCTTAGATTCAAGAACTGACCCTGATTTTATCAGTTACTGTAAATATGTACAGCCGGACAGTCATTCTGAGCATACCGAAGAATCTCGACGAGATCCTTTGACTTTCAGTCTCAGGATGACATTTCTATCGCCAGGATGAGTTAATGAAGCAGACCAAACATCTTCCGCCGATAACCGGTCGCTACCTCATCGCCTTTGCCCAGCATGTTGAACACTTTAATCATGGTCATCCTCGCCAGTTCTTCCTGCCAGGTTTTATCGATCCGCATGATGCTCAGCAAAGCTTCCAGGCCAGCCTCGACCTGATCTTCGACGACCAGACGTATCGCCAGATCGTATTTCGCCTGCAGGTTGTCTGGTTCAGCTTCCGAACTTGCCTGCAACTCGACCAATGGTGCCAGATCCCCAGCCAGATCAAGAAACTCCAACCGGCTCACCGGCTTCTCCACTCCGGCTGTATCCTCAGGGATTGCATCCAGAATCTGCCTGGCATCGTCGATTTGACCTTCCATGATCAGCAGGTCGCAGAGCTCAACATGCAACCCGAAGTTCTTGGGTTCCTCAGCGATTACCTGCTGCAGCATCTGAATCGCCTGTCCCCTTTCACCCTGGGCTATAAGAAAATCAATCTGTTCCCGTACCCTTTCCATGGGGCTCATGGTCAACTGATCGAGTACTTCCCGCAGCTTCTGTTCGTCTGCAGGCCCCTCCATATCTCCCGCCATCTGGCCCTGGAAGACAATCTTGACCGTTGGCAAAGCACGGATACCCAGTTGTTGTACAAGTTCAGGGTTTTGCTGGACTTCCACTCTCGCCAGCGTGAACTTGCCATGAAATTCTGCCGCGAGTTTCTGCAGCAGTGCACTGGTCGGCTGGCACTGTTCTGCCCCTTCCGCATAAAACTCCATCAGAACAGGCATCTGCTTGGATTTTTCCGCGACCTCGGCCTGAAAATTCTCGGCAGTGACGTCAACCATAAAGGACTCGGCGTTCATTCGTTTACTCCTCCGCATCCCACCTTGGGTGCGTGAAAATCGGCTAGCCTACCACAATCATCACAGGTGGTAGGAACCAGAATAGTCGAATGGATCGCGACTCTATTTAGACAGAGCCAAAAGTCAGAAGCTAACCCGAACCGGTTAACTCAATTTCTGCACAACGTCAGGCGGCAATCTTCAGGCCTTCGCGCCGCAATGCCACTTTCAGGACTTTTTCCGATTGCCAGGGACTCTTATGCCCGCGATAAAGCACACGATTACCCTTGCTCAATAACCAAATATCCAGTGACCTTATATGTCTGATTTTCATCTTTGTTTCTCGTCATCCTGAGCGCCGGGTTACCCCCTGGGCTCAAAACAACCTCCCTGTATGACTGTTTGGATATACAGTACTGTATATCTAAACAGCAATCAAGCGAGAATCAGTTTTAACTGAGGCTGGTCCAGACTATTCCTTCATGCTGATCGGCGACGATCAGTTCCCCGGCCCAGTCCACGAGATGGGGTTCGACCGCAGAAACGGCTAGTTCAGCCAGGTTGTTCTGCTCGCTGACGTGCGAAATCACAAGTTTTTGAAGTCCACCAAGATTCATATCGGTAAGAAGTTCAGCGGCCTGCTGGTTATTGAGATGACCATAGTCACCACTGACCCTCTGCTTCAACGGATAGGGATAGGGTCCGTTCTGCAGCATCTCAAGGTCATGATTGCACTCCAGCAGCAGAGCGTTGCAATCCCGGTAACAGGCCTTCACATGAGGTGTCACATGACCGAGATCCGTCAAGACTCCGACCGAAAATCCGCATGACGACAACACGTACTGGCAAGGTTCCTTGGCATCGTGTGGAACGGCGACCGGCGATACCTGAAAACTACCCAGGGCAAAAGGTTCATGACAACTGATCAGGTTGAGTTTCGGCAATTCGCCCATCTGCTTTGGCTGATAAGTCCCATGAGTCAGATATACAGGTGTTTTGAATTTTCGGGCAAAGGCCGCAACACCGTGAATATGATCGGCATGTTCATGGGTAACCAGAATGGCATCAATATCGGATGGGGTTTTCTCAAGTCTGGCGAGACGCCTGACGGATTCCTTCAGTGAAAAACCGAGATCGATAAGAACACAGGTATCGCCGTCATCAATGAGTGTACTGTTACCCTTGCTACCACTACCTAAAGACGCGAACCGTACGGCCATTACCTATGTAGAGTATTCTTTGATCAGTTTAAGTAGACGCTCACGCAGGATGAGGTTTTCTGTTGTGTCATCAAGCTGGTCATCCTCCATTGCGATGGTAACCAGCACTTCAGCTCCTGCATCCTTGAGATAAACCCGTAATCGCTTCCCGTCTGCCGGAGCGTCCTTATCCCCACCGTTACGACCCAACAGGCGACTGAAAAAACCTGGATCGGGATCGTGACCTGACGAATAAGTTACATAATAGATCGAATTGGTTCGATCGAGATCATCGACGGTTACCCGAGCATCCTCCAGGGCTGACCCGACTGTCGCCCACGCCCGATTAAAGTCCAATTTGTAGCTCAGCATCATGCCATCTGATTCTGTAACGAGGCTCGCCTTGCTCTCCTGCAATCCAGCCGCAAGCAGGGAAACCTTGGGACCTTCTGCAACGCGATCTCCCAGATAATAGGCGATGGTTGAGAGCAATTTGCCTTCAAGCTCCTGATTGTCCGACGAACCATCCCAACTAACCTCAAGCTCGTCGCCAAGCGCACGCTGTTTCTGCTCCACAAAGAGTTCCGTGCTGCCATTTCTGACACCGGGTTCAACTCGAACCCGAAATTTGAACTGTTGCGCACTGTCCCTATCTGACCAGGCAGAACCGCTTATCAGGCTCTCATAAATCTCATCGGGATTGCCGGTGGAACCGACCAGCCATTCGCTTTCCAGAACGCCAATACGCGGGTCCAGCTTGGCAACTGGCAGATGGTTCTCTTCCCAGAAGAGCACAACCTGCGGCCAGATAGTTGCTGTCGGCAGATCCAGGAAAACCCATCGGTCATCCCCGAGGCGCCGGATAACGATCTGTTCGACTCCAAAACGAGTACTGAGTGCCTGTGGCAGACCGACTTCAATGGTCTGACCGGAAAGCCCTCGGTAATCGACGACATCCGGTATCGGCATCAGATCGACAAACTCAGGTTCATCCAGATCTTCAGGGACCTCTGTTGGCGCAGAAGACCCGCTTTCGAGTCTCTTCTGCTCCTCACTGATGCCGAAATAACGGTCCAGTCCAATCCAACTGCAACCACCAATCAGGCTCAAAGTTACTGTTAATACCATCCAGCGCATCAGTTGAGAACTCCAGCCTTGCGCATCGCCGCGCGCAGCTCTTCGTGATATTGCTCGGAGAAGGCTGTTAATGGCAGGCGGATGCCCGAACCAATA
>JABHYO010000064.1 GCA_018656865.1 Gammaproteobacteria bacterium
CTCGTACCCGACCGGTTTTCGGGTCTGAATACCAGCAGTGATTTCTGGTGCATAGAGTGGCCTGCCGCCGCAGTAGTCACAGACTTTCAAATATTTTCTGTCGTAGAGAAAAGATCGGATCGATGCTCTGGCCTCGGCCTGGTCGATCAGATGAATGCTCTCGAGATCAACCCAGTCGGAGGGCTCATGGGGAACAGCATTCAGTTGCGAGGCGTTGGCCGAGAAGGGGCAGCGATAGATGCTGCCATTAGAGATTGTGATTAAGCCCTTGGCGCAACATTCCTGGAAGACTTCGACTTTTTCCTGTTCAGATCGTTCGTGATAACCAATGGAAGAACAGTCGGTCCAGCCCTTGGCATCGTCGATATGCCAGGCGATATTGTGACGATCGAGACCGTCCATGAGTTCCTGCTTGTTGCGTGACAGTTCACCATAATCCGTAATTAAGACCATGACCTTGTCGCTCTGCATCATTGCCAGTTTCTCATCCGGTGGTGCGATGGTGCCATTGGTATAGATCACAATCTGTTGAACATCGGGTTCTGTGATGAGGCGGTTCACGACCAGGTGAAAGCTCTTGTTGACCAGTGGCTCGCCGCCAATGATCCGAATCTCCTGAATGCCATCGACGAGGCTAAGCAGGTTCGTCAGGGATTGCTGCATCTGATCGAGTTCGTAGTTCACCGGGCGTTCGTAATACTGCATGAGGTTCGAGCAGTCCTGGCACTTGAGCGAGCAGCGTTCTGTTAAAACCAGATCCACACTGCGCATGAAAATCCGGTCTTCTGAGACATAGGCGTCGTGACAGTTGATGGTTGCCCCAATGACGTAGTTGGCGAAAGCTTCCGTTTCGTCGATTGCACTGGCTGTAATGTCGAAATCAGTCAGCAGCAGACCGCCAGGGAACCAATTCTTAAATGACATGCCGGCAAGTTGGACAACCACGTCATTAATGTCTGCAGCGACAATGATGAACTGTGCGCCATCTGGAAATGTTGCTGGCAGTGTTTGGGGATTCAGGACCGGGTGACCATTGTAGGTGCCGTCCATCTTGTAGTTTTTGTTGTCGCAGTACGCGGCGATGGCGATACTTTCTCTTTCGCACAGCTCCTGCACGGCGTGACCGACTGGGCTGGCACCAAAAATAACAACAGGCAGTGGCGTCGCCTTCAAGTCGGCGAGAATACTGTCTTTTGAAAACCTGTCAGTCATGTTTTCTTTCCGTATCTTTGCCAGCCACGTCTGGCGCAGGTCAGCATCAGTGGTAATACCCACCCACGTTTCATCAGGAAGGGAATCAACCGGCTGTGTCCCGGTTCAACCTGGTAGAGTCGAAGGCTCTGCCGCAGCAGACTGTCGGCCAGCAATTGTTTCAGAGTAGTGTAGATGGTGCCAAAGTTGTGCCAGTTCAGATTGACACAAATGCGAATACTCTGAATGACTGACAGTGAAACCATTGCGCGAGCGATTTCGGCACTTGCGTCAGTCTGCGGCGATGCCTGCCTGATAAAGCCCTCAATACTCCTGATAGCGTGATTGTAGCCGAGTAACCTTGCTGGATCATTTCCGATTTCGAAGGTTAGCGATGAGTGGTCTGTTCTGACGAGGAAACGGTAGGTCGGTGTATCGGATACGTATACAGAACGGCAATGGCCGAGGAATTCGAAATTGAACTTTACATCCTCGTAGGAACGCATGGATTCATCGAATCTGAGATGGTTCGCTTTGATTAGCGTTGCCTTGAACAGTCTTCCCCAGGCATAGGCGAACGTCAGGTGCCGGTTTGGTGCAACGAGATAGGCTCTCGCCAGACTAACAAGATCGTCCGTCGATTTCTGACCGGCGCTGCAGGGTTCAAATCCGCTGATGGTGTTTCCATCCAGATCCAGTTTCTGAAAACGTCCGATGATGAGGTCGGCGTCGCTGCTTTCTGCATTCAGATTGGCAAGGCTGCCTGGCGCTAACGTGTCATCAGCATCCAGAAAGAAGATGTAGTCACCCTTTGCCTGGTCGAGCCCCCGGTTGCGCGCGACACTGGGTCCGGCGTTCTCTTGTTGCAGCACGATAAGGCGTGGGTCCCGACTGGCGACATCGGTGAGAATCTTCTGGCTTTCATCGGTTGAACCATCATCGATGGCGATGATCTCAATGTTCTTAAAGTCCTGAGACAACACAGAATTGAGGCAGGCCTCAAGGTAATGATCTGCGTTAAAGACCGGGATGATGATGCTAATCATAAGCTCATGTTATTGCATGCGGACTCATTCGCAAGCAACTTAAGGTCGCATTTTTGAGCCCATTAATCAGCGAAGGAGATAGGCGCCGGGATGTTTACAATGTCGATGAATTCTCGATCAGATTTCCGCACTGCAATGAAATTACTGCCATAGCGGGCATGGATGGGGAAGAAGGCATAGGCCTCCGGGGCACCACCATGCGCGGTGAGCCACCTGTCGAGTTCGCCCTTTGTGTCCCGCTCCCGGATCGCGTCGAGGGAGATCTCGCCTTCCATCACTTGATCCATGTGATTTTCCAGTAGTTCGTAGGATGGTTTGTAAACCCATAAAGGGATTCCATCCTTAAAAAGGATACTGCGAAGATTCGCTTCTTCGATCGGATTGTCGGGGAGTTTCGCGATCACCATAGCGGGGGATGTATCGGAGAATTCAGAAGGGTCTGGTACCAGTTGATTGTAGCGCAGGAAGGTATCGCCACTGGCTGAATAAAAATGATCTTCGTAGTAGACGAAGAAAAGCGGGCGTTCGTTGTATACGACGTAGATACCTGCCAACAGGCAACTGGCCTGAAATAACGCGATGGTTACAAGGTCAAATTTGAGTCCCGGTTTACCGGCTTTGAAAACGATCAGGGTCAGAAGTGGGCCGAGCACCAGATCCACACCGATGATGATACGCATCCCTTCCCAGCCACCGTCAATGGTATAGAAGAAGTCCGGGTACCAGACAATGACAATCAAGTAGGCCAAAAAGACAAAAACGGCCAGAGAGATGATGAAGTGATAAAAAGTAGCGGTAAATCGTGACATAGCGTTCAGATATAGCGGAGAGGCGTTTTATTCAAATCTCATGGAAAGATCAATCGCCTCACAGTTTTTGGTTAGCGTACCCAGGGAAATAAAATCGACTCCTGTGGACGCAATTATTCTCAATTCGTCAGCTTTTTCAATCCCACCGGATGCCTCAAGTTTGATGCCCGTACCCTGACATCTGGCGACTGCGGTGACCATGTCGTCGTGTGAAAAGTTATCGAGCATGATCCAGTCGGGTGCTGTGGCGATTGCCTCTTTCAGTTCCTCTCCCGTTTCCACTTCCACCTCAAGTCGAATGTTCGGTCGAATCTCGCGGGCCTGTGTCACAGCGGCAGTGATGGAACCCGCTGCGCGAATGTGATTTTCTTTGATGAGAAAGGCATCGAATAACCCAATCCTGTGATTTTCAGCCCCGCCGGTTTTTACCGCGTACTTTTGGGCAAGCCTGAGACCCGGAATGGTTTTGCGAGTGTCGAGCAGGACTGCATTGGTGTCCTGTATCAGGTCTACATAATGGCGGGTTCTGGTTGCTGTACCGGAGAGGGTCTGCAGGAAATTGAGCGCTGTTCGCTCTGCGGTCAGCAGACTTCGAGCCGCGCCGTTGAGTTGATAGAGAATATCATCGCGCTGAACCAGATCGCCATCGTCAACGAGCCAGTTTATTTCAATGTTCGGGTCAACCTGTCGCATGACTTCATCAACCCAGGGTCGGCCGCAAACGATGGCGGTTTGTCTCGATATGACCCCTGCCCGCGCCTGTTTGTCTTCGCTGACCAGAAAGGAGGATACATCGCCGTCTCCAACATCTTCAGTAAGAGCTTTTGCCACGGTATCCGTCAGATCAGCGAAGTAGTTCATGTGGTTATCCTGAGTGTTGCCTCAATGTCAGCGTGTTCCCCTGCTGCGAGAATTCTATCTGACCCAGGGCGCTCATCCCGAGAAGAATAGCACCCGAGGACATGGCCGGATTGATGCTGGCAGTGATGTTATAGAGTTTGATTTCACCGATCTGCAGTTCGTCGATCCTGGTCTGATAAACCGTAACTGCGCCGTTTGCTGTCATGGCCTGTCCCCGGCGACCGTACGCCAGCCCCAGGCGTTTAGCGGTTGTCTCCGGAACGACGACATCCGTTGCGCCGGTATCCAGCAGAAACTCCACCTCTCTTCCGTTGATTATTCCGTTGACCAGATAGTGTCCGAGCCGATTGCGCTTGAGCGGTACCTCGACGCTATTTAAATGGATTAAGGATTGTGGGTCGGCGTTGGGATTTCGCTGTTTTTCTTCGACCCCGCCGAAGTACCAGGTCAGCATCGCCATGCCGAGGATGACAGCGATGGTCATCATGCCCTGACCGGCTCTGGTGGAATCCATGAATCGACTACTCTGGCGTGAAAGAGAGATATTTTAGCAGCCTGCAGATCGTTGGGCGATCAAAGGTCTTGCCGGGGGTGATATGATCGGGTCGATTTCTAGAGCGGCGATCAAATTGCGGGTTATTGATCACAAACTGACAGATGCTGAATACCTGGATAGCCCGAATAGGGATGATCGGCCCGTTGGTGAAATCAGCCTCATCGTTATTCATGGCATCAGTCTGCCGGCGGGCCAGTTCGGCGGCAGTGAGGTGGCAGAGCTGTTCAGTGGCGTGCTTGATACGTCGAGAGACGGACTTCAAGATCTCGAAGGCCTGAAAGTCAGCAGTCACCTCTTCATTCGCCGCGGTGGTGAAGTCATCCAATTCGTGGACTTTGACAAGCGGGCGTGGCATGCGGGTGTTTCGGCGTTCCGTGGCAGACAGGATTGCAATGATTACGCCATCGGTATCGAGCTTGAAGGTGCCGACCATCTCGCTTACGAACATCGACAGTATCGTCAGCTATCCCGAATCTGCGCAGTGCTGATGAATCACTATGGTATTACCGAGGTTGCCGGTCATTGCCATATAGCGCCAGGTCGAAAGACCGATCCCGGCGAGGCTTTCGACTGGGCCGCCTTCAAAAGAGCGTTGGCGGCCGCGTTGTGAAGTTGCTTGCGAGTCCCTACGAAGGGTTTGAGTCACGATGGTTAGATCAGTGGCAACAGTTGGGTTGGCAGGGGCGGATTCGCCATATAAATGCGTCACTGATTACACGTCCGGGTCTGAGAATGCTCGAAGGCATTAAAATCATGTGCAAAAGGCTAAGAGGGTAGTGCAGGCGGCTTTATTCATTATCTGAGTGGTTGCCGATTCGCTAAAATGTACCTTTATTGCCATGCACGGAAAGTTTGCAAGCGGAGGCGCTGATGGAAAACGATCCTGCCATTGATATTGACCCGATCGAAAGCGAAGAATGGGTCGAAGCGATTATTGCCGTTCTCGAAACGGAAGGAGTCGAGCGGGCACAATATCTGCTCCAGCGGCTCTCTACCAAGGTAACGGAAACAGGGGCTCAGCTTCCCTATGCGATAAACACACCCTATCGCAATACGATTCCGACCTCGAAGGAAGCGAGGATGCCCGGCGATCTTTTCCTTGAACGTAGTATTCGTTCATTGATTCGATGGAACGCCATGGCCATGGTGATGAGAGCCAACTTGAAGGATGGCACGCTGGGTGGTCACATCTCGACCTTTCAGTCGAGTGCAACGCTCTATGATATCGGATTTAACTATTTCTTCCGGGGCACCACCGAAGAACAACTTGGCGACCTGATTTATATTCAGGGTCACTCTGCGCCGGGTATTTATGCGCGTTCTTATCTCGAAGGAAATCTGACAGAAGAGAAGCTGGATAAGTTTCGGCAGGAAGTTGATGGCGACGGTCTGTCATCCTATCCGCATCCCTGGCTGATGCCGGATTACTGGCAGTTCCCGACTGTGTCTATGGGGCTGGGCCCGCTGCAGGCCATTTATCAGGCACACATCATGAAGTACCTCGATTCCAGAGGTCTTGCCGAAGCGAAGGACAGAAAGGTCTGGTGTTTTGCCGGTGACGGTGAAATGGACGAACCGGAATCGCAGGGGGCCATTGCGCTGGCTGGTCGGGAGGGGCTGGACAATCTCATTTTCGTCGTCAATTGCAACCTGCAGCGCCTGGATGGACCCGTAAGAGGGAACGGCAAGATCATCCAGGAACTCGAAGGAGTATTCCGAGGGGCGGGGTGGAATGTCATCAAAGTCGTCTGGGGCAGGATGTGGGATCCGCTTTTCGAAAAAGACAAGCTGGGGTTGCTGCAACTACGCATGGATGAAGCCGTTGACGGCGAGTACCAGAATTACAAGAGCAGATCCGGTGCCTATACCCGTCAGGAGTTTTTCGGTAAATACCCTGAGCTGTTGAAAATGGTAGAGAATCTTTCCGATGAAGAAATCTATCGCCTGAACCGGGGTGGGCACGATCCCTACAAGGTCTATGCGGCGTATGACGCGGCCACCAAACACCAGGGTCAGCCAACCGTGATACTGGCGAAGACCGTCAAGGGGTATGGCCTGGGACCTGCGGGCGAAGCCCAGAATTTTACGCACTCGGTGAAGAAGCTGGATCTGGAAGCGCTGAAAGATTTTCGGGATCGCTTCGATATTCCTATATCGGATGCGAATCTCGAGAAGGTGCCTTACTACAAGCCACCGGAAGACAGCACAGAAATGCGATATTTGCGTCAGCGGCGCGAGGCGCTGGGCGGGTCGCTGCCAAGGCGAAAATCGGATTTTCAGGCTCTGAAAATACCGCCGCTGTCAGCACTGAAAACTCTGCTGAAGGGCACAGGAGACCGTGAGATTTCTACCACGATGGCATTCGTCCGTATTCTGTCGGCTCTGATCAAAGACAAGAACATTGGTCCCCGAATCGTACCGATTGTGCCGGATGAAGCCAGAACCTTTGGTATGGAAGGCATGTTTCGTCAACTCGGAATCTACTCGGCAGGTGGCCAGTTGTATGAGCCCACCGATACCGGCCAGATTATGTACTACCGGGAGGACAAGACCGGACAGGTGATGGAGGAGGGTATTAACGAGGGAGGCGCCTTTGCTGCCTGGCTTGCGGCGGCAACGTCATACAGCAACAACGAAACACCGCTGATCCCGTTCTATATTTACTATTCCATGTTTGGATTCCAGCGTATTGGTGATCTCTGTTGGGCGGCGGGGGATCTACAGGCGCGAGGCTTCTTGCTTGGTGGAACCTCCGGTCGGACCACACTCAATGGTGAGGGTTTACAGCATCAGGATGGTCACAGCCACGTATTGTCTTCGACCATTCCGAACTGCGTATCTTACGATCCAACCTATGCCTATGAACTTGCCGTTATCATTCATCGTGGGCTGGAGGAAATGTACGTCCAGAAAGTACCGCGGTATTACTACATCACGGTCATGAACGAAAACTATGCTCAGCCGCCGATGCCTGATGGGGTCGAGGAAGGGATCCTGAAGGGGATGTATTGCCTCAAGAAGAATTCCACCAAAAACTCAAAGAAGGTGGTTCAGCTTCTGGGATCAGGTACGATTTTGCGGGAGTCAATCGCCGCCGCAGAACTTCTGAAAAAGGATTATGGCGTTACCGCTGATATCTGGTCGGTCACCAGTTTTAATGAACTGAGGCGAGAGGGGTTGAGCGTCCATCGCTGGAATATGCTCCACCCGGAAGAAAACCCGCAGCAGAGCTATGTTGAATCCTGCCTGGATAGTACAACCGGCCCGGTGATTGCGGCGACGGACTATATGAAGACCTATGCCGATCAAATAAGGGAGTTCGTGCCGCGAACCTACAATGTGCTGGGCACAGATGGCTTCGGTCGCAGTGATACGCGGGCAAGGCTGCGAAAGTTTTTCGAGGTGGATCGCCACTACATTGTCGTTGCTGCCCTGTCTTCACTGGTTCAGGACAATGTGATTGAGGCGACACAGGTGGCTAAAGCCATAGATGCCTATGGCATCAACCCTGATAAACCCGACCCGGCGACGTTGTAGGATATGACCATGGTTGAACAGGTACTGGTTCCAGACGTTGGTGAGGCACAGGGCGTTGAGGTCGTGGAGTTGCTGGTTGCCGTTGGAGATTTCATCAAAGCAGATGCCTCCATCCTGGTCCTGGAATCGGACAAGGCGAGTATGGAAATTCCTTCTCCCTGCGGCGGCAGGATTGCCACGATTTCGGTCAATGAAGGAGACCTGGTTGAGGAGGGCACCCTTCTCGTCGAGATAGAAGTCGTGGAGATAGAAACCGCAGAAGCAGACGTCGACGTTGACGTTGACGTTGAAGAACCGGCGGCGGTAGTTGAGCCGGTTCCGGAAGCAGAACCTGATCAGCCGGTACCGGTTGTACCACCGACAACTGAGCCACAGGTGGAGAAATCCCATGTTGTGCAGGTTCCCGATGTTGGTGATGCCCAGGAAGTGGTCGTTGTCGAGATTCTTGTTCATCAGGGTGACAGGGTCGAGCAGGGCGATTCTCTTGTCGTCCTCGAGTCTGACAAGGCAAGTATGGAAATCCCGGCGGACATGAGCGGCGTTGTTCAGGAGCTTATGGTTAATGAGGGTGACGAGGTTGCCGAAGGCGCACCGCTTGTAACTCTGGTCGGAAGGATTCCGATCTCCGAGGTCAAAGACCCGGAACCCGGGCCAGTTCGCGAGAGCAGGTCACACCCGCCATTGGTAGAGGCAGAGAGACAGGTAAAGGCAGAAGCCGTAGGTTCACAAGGCGCGGTCGTCTATGCCGGACCGGCGGTTCGCAAACAGGCTCGTGAGTACGGCGTTGACATAGACTCGGTAAAGGGCAGCGGTAGAAAAGGCAGAATTCTAAAAGAAGATATCCAGGAATATGTGAAGGCAGGGCTGTCTCAGGCACCATCTGCAGGTGGGGCTGGCATACCGGAAATACCGGTTGTGGACTTTGCCAAATACGGTGAAATCGAAGAAAAGCCCCTCTCACGGATACGCAAGGCCAGCGCCAGGAATCTGCATCGCAGCTGGCTTAATGTGCCTCACGTCACTCAGTTCGACGAAGCCGATATTACTGAACTTGAAGATTTTCGGAGGCAGCAGAATGTGGAATTGCAGGCCCGGGGAGGCAAGCTGACACCGCTCGCGTTTCTGGTGTGCGCGGTTGTCGATACATTGAAAACCTTCCCGCAATTCAATGCTTCTCTTGGGCCGGACTACGAGCATCTTATTCTCAAACACTACTACAACATTGGTGTCGCGGTTGAGACCGATGACGGTTTGGTGGTGCCGGTACTCAAGGATGCAGACAAGAAAGGTGTGGTTCAGCTCGCTGAGGAAAGCGCGTTGCTGGCAACTCAGGCGAGGGAGAACAAGCTGCCTATGGATGCGATGCAGGGCGCGACGTTTACCATTTCCAGTCTTGGTGGTATTGGCGGTACGGCATTTACCCCGATAGTCAATGCGCCGGAAGTCGCCATCCTGGGTGTGTCACGATCGAAAGTGGCGCCGGTTTACAATGGTGATGCCTTTGAGCCGAGAACGATGCTGCCGTTGTCGCTTTCATATGATCACCGTGCAATAGACGGCGCCGAGGCAGCTCGATTCACGTCGCATCTGTCGAAGGTGCTGTCAGATATTCGAAGAGTTATCTTATAGGGTCATTTCGACCGCAGGTTGCCAAAGGCAACCGTAGTGGAGAAATCCCGGTGCCAGATCTCTCCGCTTACTCGTTTCACTCGCTCGGTCGAGATGACGCGGGGGCTAACCCTTCTCCCACAAAACTTCATCAACGCCGGTGATCCGGGCGCAACTCCTGGCCAGGACAAAAAGGTAGTCTGATAGTCGATTTAGAAACTCAAGCGCAGTCGCGTTGACGTCCTCCGTTTCGGCAAGGGCAATCACGGTACGCTCCGCCCGGCGACAGATAGCCCGTGCCATATGGCAGTTGGCGATCAGGCGTGAGCCCCCTGGCAGGATAAAGTTTTCAAGTGGCGGCAGGGGTTCGTTGAGGGTGTCCAGGTTCTCTTCAATAGCAGACACGTGATCGGCGGTAATGATATTGAATCCCGGAATCGACAGTTCGCCGCCGAGATCGAAAACTCGATGCTGGAGACTGCGTAGAAAACCGGCAATGTCGTGTAAGTCAGGCTTGTCTGATTCGATAAGTTCTTCGACGACCACACCGATGACAGAATTCAGTTCATCGACAGTGCCGATAGCTTCGATTCGTGGCGCGCTTTTACGAATACGGCTACCGTCGCCGAGTCCAGTCTCTCCGCCATCGCCGGTGCGTGTGTAGATTTTTGAAAGACGTTTGCCCATGGCTATTCCGGCGTTATGTGATGAACGACAATGGCTTCAGTTCTTATCGATTCAGCCAGATTTTTTGAGGCGAAGTCGATCATCGTCTCGTGATTGGGTGCGCCAGTATCTGCGGTTGCGGCACAGATGCTCATGCCGATGGTAACCGGCTGGTAGCCGGCGGTCGTTGTATAGCTCTTCAGCCTTATCCCATCGAATATCCGTTCGTAGCACTTTGCTGTGCACTGATCTATGGAAGGCTGCATCAGGATGAGCGCGAAAAGACCGGGTGAAAAATAGGTGACAACATCGAGCGGTCTGACCAGGTTCTGAATTCTTTCGGAAATTGAAACCACAAGCTCGCCGGCAATGGATGTATCGTAGTTTTGTTTGATGTCTTCGTAGTTGGAGACTGAGATCATGACCAGGCAGACAGCTCCACCACGGGATTCCACCTGCCGGATGGTGTCGCTGAGGGAGTTGTCGGCAAACTCACGATTGCCGAGACCGGTCAGCGGATCGAGCAATTGACCTTTACGCAGATCGTTGCAGAGGTTCTGCAGAGAGTTGTTCGAAGACCGGAGGCGGTTGACTTCCCTGGAGATTCTGGCGCCAGCGAGGGCCAGGTGTTCCAGCACGTCCACCCGCTTGGTTCCGGTAATAGCATCGATCACGCGATGGAAATCTTCCTGTTGGACACGTTCGTGGTTTACGGCGCCGATCAGGATGATATAGGTAAAGTGGTTGCGTTCTTCATCGATATCGCGAATGGCTTCCGCGAGCTCAACACCGCTCATATCACCGACATTCAATTCGGTAATAACAACATTGGCTGGTGCATCTTCGAGAATCTGCAAAGCATTGACGGCGCCGAAACACACCCGGTTGTTTGAAAACCTCAGGAGGTCATCGTCGAAGAAGTCCAGCGTCGAGTCTCTTCCCTTAACAACGACGATGGGCAGGTCAAACATAGTGGTTCGCGGTTCCAATTGTTATGCTTTGGAAGAATCGAGTTTAAAGAATAACGAGGAAAATAAACATGCCTTCATTTGATGTGGTTTCGGAAGTCGATTGGCATGAACTGACCAATGCGGTTGATCAGGCCAATCGTGAATTGCAGACCCGATTTGACTTCCGTGGCGTGGAAGCAAAGTTTGAGCGTAACGAAGAAGTGGTTCGTATCACGGCGGAGGCTGAAATCCAGCTCGAGCAGATGATCGATATTCTGAGAGCGAAGATGGTCAAACGTTCAATTGATCCCAAGGTCATGGATGTCGGTGAGCAGGAACATATTGGAAAGCTACTTCACAAAAACATTCGTATCCAACAGGGCATTGAAAGCCTGCTGGCGAAAAAGATGGTTAAGATGATCAAAGACCAAAAGCTCAAGGTGCAGGCCGCCATCCAGGGAGAAAAAATCAGAGTCACTGGCAAGAAACGGGATATTCTCCAGCAGGTCATCGGCATGTTAAATGAAGCCGAATTGGAAGTGCCTCTCCAGTACAACAATTTCAGAGATTAGCAGGCAAGGAAACGACAGTTGACCGACGCGGCGCCGGAACGCACCTGGAAGGAAACGCTGCTGATTTATACTCAGCGAAGGGTCATCGCTATGGCCTTTCTCGGGTTTTCAGGGGGGCTGCCATTTCTGCTGGTTTTCTCGACGCTCACTGCCTGGCTGACCGAAGGCGATATCAGCCGCAGCACCATTGGTTTTTTTGCGTGGGTCGGTATGACCTACTCGATCAAAGTGTTGTGGGCACCGGTGGTGGACTCAATTCCATTGCCGGTCCTGACTCGACACTTCGGCCAGCGGCGCGGTTGGATCTTAGTGGGACAGATTGGAATAGGGCTTGGTCTGGTCACCATGGCATTTGCGGGACCAGGGCATCTTTTCGTGCTGAGTCTTGCAGCTCTGCTGGTTGCCTTCTCATCGGCGACCCAGGACATCGCAATCGATGCTTTTCGCATTGAGTCTGCGGAACCGGAATATCAGGGCGCCATGTCAGCCGCCTATGTGTTTGGCTATCGTGTTGCGCTGTTGATCGCCGGGGCCGGTGCTCTCTATCTGGCGGACTTCTTCTCCTGGACGGTTTCTTACGCAGCAATGGCAATGCTGGTGTCAGTAGGCGTGATGACGGTGTTGCTGGTCTCAGAACCGGAGCGAGAAGGGGTGGTCGACAAACCCACCCTGTCACCGCTCGGCATTGGGCGTTGGTTTACCCATGCCGTGGTCGGCCCCTTCGTTGAGTTCTTTCAGCGCAATCGTCGCAGTGCACTGATTATTCTTCTTTTTATCGCTGTATTCAGATTGAGCGATATCGCGATGGGTATTATGGCGAATCCGTTTTACCTGGACATGGGATACACCAAAACTGAAATCGCCAATGTTGCCAAGATCTTCGGATTCTTTATGAGCATCGCCGGTTCATTTATTTCCGGTGCGCTTGTCATCAAATGGGGACTGATGAAACCGCTCATGATTGGTGCGATTGCGGTGGCTTCGACCAACCTGCTCTTTGCCGGATTGTCACAGCTTGAACCGGAACTCACCTATCTGGCTATTGTCATCTCCGCCGACAACATCTCGGGCGGTTTTGCGGCGACAGCATTTATTGCCTATCTGTCCAGCCTGACCAACAGGGCATATACGGCGACGCAGTATGCGTTGTTCAGCTCGCTGATGACGCTGCCGGGTAAATTCATTTCGGGATTCTCTGGCATCGTCGTTGAGAACTTTGGCTACTTTGAGTTTTTTGTCGTGGCGGCCCTGCTGGGTATTCCGGCGATCGGGCTGGTTTTCTGGCTGGCGCGTCTGACCAGCGCTAGCCGGTCATCCTGAGTTACCACCCTTGTCGTCCTGAAGCCGAAGGCTGAAGGATCTCGTAACAGACCGCGCTGTCTTGTCGAGATCCTTCGCTACGCTCAGGATGACTGGAATATTTAAGGCTCACCCCGCACGGCTTCAGGATGACTGGAATATTTAAGGCTCCCACCCATACACTTTCAGACTCACCCGGCCATTGATGAGAGTAACTCCCTCCGCTTCCAGCCTTGACTGCTGTCGCTCGCGACCGGGGTTGGTGATTCGCCCCTGGCTGTTTAAGACCCGATGCCAGGGCAGCTTTGTCTCGCTGGGTAGTTGCGACAGAATACGGCCGACCAGTCGCGCATGACTGGGCATGCCGGCCAATAGGGCAACCTGGCCGTAGGTGGCTACCTTCCCGTGTGGGATCTGGTGAATTACCTGCCAGATGCGATCTTGTGATGTTTTTGTGGTCTCAACCATGGGAAATCACTGTTTTAGAACATTTTTTGCAATTATTTAGCAGTCTCGACTTGACTCTGCTAAATCTGTCCATATTATTAGCGCTCCCGAAAGGAGAGTGCTAATAACGCGAAAAGCCCACCATTTTTAAAGGCCTAAGCGAAGGTTAGCGTTGTTTTCATCGTTGCGCCACGGGGAGTATTGGACCGCTGGCGATAGCAACAAACAGGAGAATCGAATGAGTATCCGTCCATTACAAGACCGAGTGGTAGTACGCCGCTTGGAAGAAGAAACCAAGTCAGCCGGGGGCATCGTGATTCCTGACTCCGCTACAGAAAAACCTTCTCAAGGTGAAGTCCTTGCAGTTGGTCCCGGCAAGAAGCTGGACAACGGTAGTGTTCAGGAAGTTGATCTGAAAGCCGGAGACAAGGTGCTTTTCGGTCAGTATTCCGGCAGCACGGTCAAGCTCGATGGTGAAGAACTGCTTATCATGAGTGAAAGCGAAGTCTTCGGCGTCGTTGAGTAAGCCAAGACACGAATTTGAGATAGAGAAGGATTAATCAATTATGACAGCTAAAGACGTTAAATTTGGTGACTCGGCTCGACGCGGCATGCTAGCTGGCGTCAACGTCCTGGCGGACGCGGTCAAAGTCACTTTGGGGCCGAAAGGTCGAAATGTCGTCCTGGACAAATCTTTTGGTGCACCGACCGTAACTAAAGACGGTGTTTCGGTTGCCAAAGAAATTGAACTGAAGGACAAGTTTGAAAACATGGGTGCTCAGATGGTCAAGGAGGTTGCATCGCAGACCTCGGACGTTGCCGGTGACGGCACGACTACAGCGACCGTACTGGCCCAGTCAATACTGAATGAAGGTTTGAAATCGGTAGCCGCAGGCATGAACCCGATGGATCTGAAGCGCGGTATCGACAAGGCAGTTACTGCAGCAGTGGCTGAAGTCGAGAAGATGGCACAGCCCTGTTCCGATTCGAAGACGATTGCACAGGTCGGTAGTGTTTCTGCCAACAGTGATACTCAGGTTGGCGATATCATTGCCGAGGCGATGGAAAAAGTCGGTAAAGAAGGCGTTATCACCGTTGAAGAAGGCAGTGGTCTCGAGAATGAACTGGATGTCGTTGAAGGTATGCAGTTTGATCGAGGTTATCTCTCACCTTATTTCATCAACAACCAGGACAGCATGAGTGCTGAACTGGAAGAGCCTTATATTCTGCTTTTCGACAAGAAGATCTCCAACATTCGTGATCTCCTCCCGGTACTGGAAGCAGTGGCCAAGTCAGGCAAGCCGTTGATGATCATCGCCGAAGATGTTGAAGGCGAAGCGCTGGCAACTCTGGTTGTTAACAACATGCGCGGTATCGTTAAAGTAGCAGCGGCCAAGGCCCCTGGTTTTGGTGATCGACGCAAGGAAATGCTGCAGGACATCGCTACTCTTGCGGGTGGCACTGTGATTTCAGAGGAAGTCGGACTTTCTCTTGAAGCAGCTACTCTGGACGATCTGGGACAGGCTAAGCGCATTAGTCTCACCAAGGACAACACTACTGTTGTCGATGGTGCCGGCCAGTCCGATGACATCGAAGCTCGAGTTAATCAGATTCGCACTCAGATTGAGGAAACCTCTTCTGACTACGACCGAGAAAAGCTGCAGGAGCGAGTTGCCAAGTTGGCTGGCGGTGTTGCCGTCATCAAGGTTGGTGCTGCGACTGAAGTGGAAATGAAAGAGAAGAAAGCACGTGTTGAAGACGCGCTGCATTCGACTCGGGCCGCAGTCGAAGAAGGCATTGTGCCTGGTGGTGGTGTTGCCCTGATTCGCGCACTCAGTGCCGTAGAAGGTTTGACCGGTGATAACGAAGATCAGAATGTTGGTATCAACCTCTGCCGTCGTGCGATGGAATCGCCGATGCGTCAGATCGTTGAGAACGCAGGAGACGAACCATCTGTTGTCGTCGAAAAGGTCAAAAGTTTGTCCGGTGCCGAAGGGTACAATGCTGCGACGGGTGAGTACGGCGATATGATCAAATTTGGTCTGCCCGATCCCGCCAAAGTTACTCGAACTGCACTTCAGGCTGCTGCCTCTGTAGCTGGTCTGATGATCACTACCGAGTGCATGGTAACTGATATTGTCGATGATACACCTGCACCTCCAATGCCGGATATGGGCGGCATGGGTGGTATGGGCGGCATGATGTAATACCGACCTTCAGGCCGCGTAGCGGCTGAAGGTTCGGGCCGGCAGCGAAAGAGGGTTTGTGTTAATAAACACAAACTTCTCTTCCGTGAGAGGCTGGTCTGCCGAAGTTCACGGCCGAAAGCCACTGCAGCGCTTAACGCGCGAAGTGGCGAAAGGTAGCCGAACAAAAAACCCCGCTTATTGCGGGGTTTTTTTTGTTGATGTATTTGAAAAATATCAATGTTATCATCAGCATACGTTGGTTTGGGGTCAGGTCTTGACCCGCAATTGTTAACAATAACAAGAGGGAGAGAACACATGGGCGACATTGCACTATTTTCGAGTTTCGGTCTGGATTACATATTCCGCTGGGTACATTTCCTGGCAGGTATTACCTGGATCGGATTGTTGTACTACTTTAACTTTGTTCAAACAGAATACTTTAAGGAAGCTGAAGCTGAACACCGCTCCGGTGCCATACAGAAGCTCGTACCCAGGGCGCTTTGGTGGTTCCGTTGGGGGGCGATGATCACGTTCCTGACCGGTGTCGCCATGTTGGCTTATCGCCATACCGGAATTTCCTATGACATTACTGTTGGCGCGACACTTGGTACGCTGATGTTTCTGAATGTCTGGCTGATAATCTGGCCTAACCAGAAGATCGTCATTGCCTCGGCAACCCAGGTTGCTCAGGGCGGCGAAGCACTGCCGGAAGCAGCAGGCGCTGCACCGAAGGCGGGATTGGCGTCGAGAACGAATACGCTCTTTTCCGGCCCGATGTTGTTCTTCATGGGATCGTCGACTCACATGAGTAACGGACTCGTCATGGACGCCAGTACCGTAAGTCTGGGCGTTGTCATGCTTCTGATCTTTGCGCTCGCAGGTAATGGGATATTTGGTAAGCAAGGTCCGATGACCAGTGTAGGCGGTGTTATAGGATGTAGTGTAGGCTTGACGGCTGTGCTCTATGGCCTGATGGTTCTGCTATAGGAACCTCAGTTCTAAATGGCTGTAAAAGGGTCCCTCGGGACCCTTTTTCTTAAGAAATCCCATGAGTGACCAAAAAGAAAAAATTCTATCGATCAAACCCGATCAGGATGAAGTTGCATCCTATCGCAGCAGTGCGCGATCGGCTGCGCCAAAGCAGAGCAACTTCAACGGTCTGCTGGTCTTCGTCATCGTTCTGATGGCGATCGTAATGGGTATCGGTGGTTACACACTCTTTGAGGTGCAGAAAAAACTGGACCGGTCGAATGAACTGCTCGCTCAGGGCCAGGAGAACGTCCGCCAGCTCGATAGCCGATTCGCAGCAACCGGAACCGACGTGTCGAAGACACTGCAGGACTTGAAAGCACAGGTCAGTACCAATTTTTCCGAAATCGACAAACTCTGGGCAATTTCCTATCGGCAGAACAAGCCGGAAATCCAGAAAAATGTGCGGGCAATTGACGCGCTGAAAGGTAGTCTCGGTAAGCGAGTTGAGTCGATGGACAGCTCGGTCAAGCTAATGTCATCTCAGTATCAATCGATTCTCGATGAAGTGTCCACTTTGCGAGAAGGTCTTCTGCAGGATAACGAGGAGTTAATTACAGAAATCGCCTTGCTGCGTGGGCAGGTGCAGGATCAGGCCGTAGCCCAGGAAGCGAGCAAACGTAACCTGAATTCGTTGACCAACCAGGTCAAAGATGTGAATGAGGCGATTGAGTCGATCGATAAGCACCGGCGGCAGTTGTCTCAGAAACTCGCACAGATGCAAAATCAGATGCGGACGGAAGTGGCGACACCTGTACCGGGGAGCTAGTAGTTCTCGCGTAGCTTTGTTAGAGACGTTGTTACTGCCCGATCTGCCAGTCGTCAACGACATTTAAAGTATAAGTTTCACCGGCATATTCAAGAATCAGTCCCCGTTCCGTGATGGCTAGCAGGCGGTGATTGTCGCCGATTATGTCGCCTTCCTTGCGGGATATACCGTTAATCTTGACCATGCGCAGTTCATTTTCTACTGCGTAGATGTGCGTCGTGATCACAATACCAGGCGGTTCTTTTTCAGGTTCTATGATGTCAGCTGGTTCTTTCTGAGGCTCGATGACGACAGGCGGTTCTGTGGCCGTCGCAGGTACCTCGATGATTCCTTCTTTGCCACCGAAGTAATAATAGATGCCCGCTGAATTCAGGATAACGACGACCAGCAGTATAGCGAGGAAGCCTCTTATTCCTATTGCTGGTGTTTCGCCTTCCTCCAGAGATGAAAGCCCTGGCGTTCTTTTACGAGTTCGCTCTTTTTCAGACTTGTTTAGCGCGTCGAGAATATAGGACATAGAGGTTAGCCTCTGTCGCCTGGAGACAGGGTTGGAATACTCACTGCCTCGACACTGTTGATGTGAATCCAGGTCATTGGATCGACGATGCCGCTGGGACTCAGGCCGACGGAGGCCTGAAAGTTTCGAACCCGGGCTTCAAGCCCTTCATTGTAGGTAAATCCAGTTTCAAGGGGTGGTGTGTCACCCTCGATAAACGCCATTTGCATCACCAGCCAATCTACGGCGGCTCCACGATCATGGACTTTGAGTGGGGAGTGATAGTCCGGGGGCATTCGCCAGACCATACTGATGTTGCCATCAAATCGATTTTCAAATTCTTCCCGGGTCAGCTCAAACTGCTCACTACCGGCGAAGAGAATCACCTTATCTCCCTGAATTTCGCTTGAGACAATTTCGCTTAAGACTATTTCGCTTAAGACTATTTCGCTTAAGACAAGGTATTGATCTTCAATTTGGATGATTCCCGGACGATTGATTTCGAGCAGCTGATCCCAGGTGACCTGTCGCTGCATACACATCAAGCCGATGTCCAGAACCTGATCGCAGGGTTCACGGCCCCGATCTTCGAATGCTGTTCCCCATAAAGCGAAGAGATCATGATAGGCCGCATGGATGTTCTGATGACCGAGGACGGCAGCAGGCTGCAACTGTGCCTGCGATGGTCGCTCCGAATCCGGGCTAATCATTGTCGGGGTTTCCAGAGCGGGGACGGACGTGTTCTGGTCGACCATCACGTAGGTGGCAACCACGCCAAGTACCAGTGTTGCAGCGACCGCCAAAGGTAGTCGTACTGAAGTCCTGGTCTGCGGACCAAGAACCTCGGTAGCCGCCTTGGAAACGATCGAGGAACCGACGCTGGTTTTATCCTCGGCGTAGGCGCCGAGCAGGGCACGATCGCAGATTAGATTGATCACCCTTGGAATTCCCTGACTTAGCCTGAAGATTTTTGTTAACGCGCTGCGGGAAAACACACCTGCCTTTCCACCTGCGACCGACATCCGATGGTCTATGTAGTCCCTTGTCTCAAGGGGGTCCAGGGCTTCGAGGTGATATCTCGCGGTGATGCGCTGGCTAAACTGCCTCAGGCTCTTTTCGGCGAGGGTATCCAGTAGTTCCGGCTGGCCGAGAAGAATAATCTGCAGCAGCTTCCGTTCGCTTGTTTCGAGATTGGTTAACAATCGTAGCTGTTCGAGAACATCCCGTGACAGGTTCTGGGCTTCATCAATGATCAGTACGGCCTTGCGGTCGGCACGGTGCAATTCGAGCAGATAGGCGTTGAGTGCATCGGTCAGAGACTTTAGTGAGTTGCTGTCTCCATGCGGGAAGCCGAATTCATCAGCAACGGTTGCCAATAATTCTGTCGCGGAAACGAGCGGGTTCAGGACGAACGCTGTCTCGACATCTGTCGGAATCTGGTCGAGGAGGCATCTGCACAATGTTGTTTTGCCAGTGCCAACTTCACCTGTGAGCAGGATGAATCCGCCATCCCCCTGAACGCCGTAGAGAAGATGAGCCAGAGCTTCCCGATGCCGATTGCTCATAAATAGGTATTGAGGGTTCGGCGCTATGGAAAAAGGTGATTCGGTTAAGCCGAAGTGATCCGTGTACATTTTCGTTGGATACCGGTATTCGCCAGAGTACGATAGCAGGGGTCATGATTTCTCGCTACTACCAAACGATGAGTCGCTTTTTGTCAGTCATGAGAGTGACCTGTCTGGCTGCTGCGGTCTTCCTCATGTCTGGTTGTCAGATGGTCGGTTATTATCATCAGGCGATTGTCGGCCAGGGGAAGCTCCTGCTCAATCGCCAGCAGAATGCCTCACTTCTGGCATCGGCAAAGACCGACCCGGCACTCAAATACCGCCTGGAACTGGCTGCAGAAGTAGTACGGTTTGCGATCGAAGCAGGGCTGCCGGCTGAAGGGGCTTATCAATCCTATGTCGAAACCGGCCAGTCTTTTGTGGTCTGGAATGTGTTTGCAGCACCAACTTTTCAATTGGAACTCAAGACATCCTGCTTTCCGGTTGCAGGATGTGTTTCCTACCGTGGTTTTTTTGGCCGGGAAGATGCAATAGCCTATGGAGAGTCTCTCAAAAGAGAGGGTTACGATGTCTATGTCGGTGGAGTGAGTGCCTATTCGACCCTGGGCTGGTTCGATGATCCTTTGTTGGACACTTTTTTGTTTCAGCCGGAGGAGCATCTTGCGGCGTTGCTTTTCCATGAGCTGGCCCATCGAGTTCTCTATGTCAGGGACGACACACGGTTCAATGAAAGTCTGGCGACCAGCATCGAAAAGTACCTCCTGCGGACCTGGTTGAACCGGCGTGGCGAGCCAGATCGCTTCGATCGTTATCTGGCCAGTGAGCAAAGGCAAGTGGCTGTGCTCGATATCATTGGGGCCACCAGGGAACGGCTGCGGAGTCTGTACCAGACCAATATTCCGGTTGAAGAAATGAGGATCGAGAAGTCCGCTATCCTGGCCCAACTGGTTGAGACTTACGGGGGTATGAGTGCCGGCTGGTCTGAAGGAGCTGAATTCGGCCGATGGATGAGTTCACCGATTAACAACGCCAAACTCGAAACCGTTGCCGACTACAACGACTGGGTTCCGCCCATGACTCAGTTGCTCGAATCAAAGGGACTTGGAGAATTTGTCAAAGAGATGGAACGCCTTGCCGATTTATCGGAGCAGGAGAGGACTCGGGAACTGCAGGCTATAGGTCGTTAGAGCAGCAGATAACAGGTCACGCTGACAACAATAATTCCAATAAAGTTGAGTGCCACGCCCTCTTTCGCCATGACGCTGGTGGGAAATCGGCCGGTGGAGAAAACAATGGTATTGGGAGCGGTTGCGACCGGTAGCATAAAGGCACAACTGGCGCTCATTGCCGCCGGTACCATCAGAAGGGCCGGTTCGATACCTGCAGCCAGTGCGGCCGCAGCCAGGATTGGCATGAGCAGGGCTGTTGTCGCGGTATTGCTGGTCATCTCCGTCAGGAATGTGATGCAGAGGCAGATAACCGCCATCATCGCCAGGACAGGCCAGCCAGCCAGTTTGGCCAGCAAATCACCCAGTGCCCCACTTAATCCGGAGACTACAAACGCTTTGGCAATGGTAATACCGCCGCCGAACAGAATCAGGATGCCCCAGGGAATTTTGGCCGCGGTTTCCCAGTCCAGCAGTCTGTCTCCCTTGCCGTTGGGTATCAGAAACATGACAACGACAGCAATCAGAGCAACACTGGCATCGTTCGCGGCAGGCAGATCGAACCAGGTCTTCCAGCCACCGAATGGCTGACTTCTTGTTACCCAGGCGAGTGCAGTCAGCGCGAAGACGATGAAAACCCGTCGCTCTTCAGTGTCCCATGTACCTACCCGGGGCATATCGATTTGCCCCTTATAATTCAGTGAGCGTGTCAGCCAAATACCAATCAACGGAACGAAGATGAGAACGACCGGTATGCCCCAGGTCATCCAAGTCAGGAAGCCTATTTCCACGCCGGTATTCTGCTGATAGATCTCTCGGAATACCAGATTGGGTGGTGTGCCAATGGGTGTGCCGATTCCACCGACACTGGCGGCGTAGGCAATGCCCAGAAGCAGGGGTATGGCGAGATTGTCGTCTTTTGATTTCTCGATCACTGCCAGGGCTACCGGCAGCAGCATTAGCGTGGTCGCCGTATTAGAGATCCACATACTAAGGACTGCCGCCGCGGCCATGAAGCCGAAGACGAGTCGACGGCTGCTACCACCGCCGAAGAGATTGACCATGTTGAGAGCAACCCTTCTGTGGGCACCGCTTCGTTCCATGGCGGTCGATAGTATGAAGCCGCCCATCAATAGCAGTACCAGCGGCGAGCCATAGGATTCGCCCACCTGCGCTGGTGTCAGTACGCCCAGTACCGGCAGTGTGGCGATGGGTACGAGTGAGGTGGCGGGAATGGGAATGGGTTCAAAAATCCACCAGGTTGCACAGAGAGTGGTTATAGCAGCGGTCCAGCAGGCATCGGTCTGCCAGCCGAGGAGGCTGAGCGTTAGGAAAGTGGCGGCAGCAATCAGCGGTCCCAGAATCAGGAACAAGAAATCTTTGCTGGTGTCCACGCCTCAACCTTTGACGGAAAAGCAGCGATTATACACACTGTGGGTTTGGGGCGGTTCAAGTCGGATGGAGAAGGGATGACGGAGACGATCTACTGGTACGATTTGGAGACCACGGGCACTGATCCAATTCTTGATCGACCGCTGCAGTTTGCCGGTGTTCGTACCGACCTGGATCTGATCGAGATCTCTCCGCCGCAGAATATTCTCTGTCGGCCAGGCAACGATGTGGTTCCTGAACCCGGGGCAATGCTCGTTACCGGTATTCTCATGTCCGAGATGGTTGAGAAGGGGATCATTGAACGGGACTTTGTTACTGCAGTTCTTTCAGAGTTCAACCAACCTCAAACCTGCGTCGCCGGATTCAATAACCTTCGATTTGATGATGAATTTACGCGGCAGATGCTATACAGGAATCTGTGCGATCCCTATGCGAGGGAGTGGCGAAGCGGTAATTCCCGGTGGGATGTGATCGATCTGTTTCGTGCAGCGTACGCACTGCGTCCGGATGGCTTTGAGTGGCCGGAAAGAGAGCCGGGGATTCCGAGCTTTCGTTTGGAACATCTCACCCAGGCTAATGGTATTGAGCATGTAGATGCTCATGATGCACTGGGAGATGTGAGGGCGACAATTGCGGTGACTCGATTGCTGCGTGAGGCTCAGTCTCGTCTTTATGATTTTGCTTTTCGGCTAAAGGATAAGAAGGCTGTTCTTCAGCAGTTGTATCCGCTCGGTAAAGAGGCGGTCGTCCATGTGTCGTCCATGTATCCCGCAGTGAGGGGCTGTACCGCCATCGTCCTGCCGATATGTCAGCATCCTGAAAACAACAATGCCGTGATTTGCTACGACCTTTCCCAGGCACCGACGGAACTGTTGAACGCCAACCCCATGGAACTTGCCCGTCTTGTCTTTTCAACAAGAGATGATCTTGAAGAGGGCGAAGAACGAATTGCACTCAAAACCATTCATATCAATCGCAGTCCAATCGTTGCGCCACTGGGTACACTGGGTGAAGCAGAAGCCAGGAGGATTGGGATTGATCGAAAACTATGTGAAGAACATTTTGAACAGATCCGGCATGTCAGCGGTCTTGTTGAAAAGATACAGGAAGCCTACAGCAGTCGACGCTTTCAGGAGAACGATGATCCTGATTTCCGCCTATACGACGGCGGTTTCTTCTCCGACGCGGACAGGAAAACCATGGATGCGGTCACTGACTCACCGGCTGAGCAGATCTTGAGTTTCACCGGCAGATTCCAGGACGATCGGTTAGATGAAATGTTGTTCCGCTATCTGGCAAGAAACTGGCCTGAACTACTTGATGGTGACGAGAAGTTGAGATGGCAAAGCCACTGCCTGGATCGTTGGCGTGGTGGCGATAACCTTGACCGGGTTGCCGAGGAAATTCAGGGTTTTCTTGATGATGGAGAAATCGGAGAATCTGATAAGACCGTACTGAAGGACCTTGATGGATACATCTCGGGATTACGCGAAAGTGTTGGTTTGGTGAGTGCATGACAGCTATTGAATTCAGGAATGTCACCAAGGCCTATGGCAACACCACGGTTCTTCATGACTTTTCCCTGACCATTTCGAAAAATGAAACCACGGCTCTCGTCGGTGAAAGCGGCAGCGGTAAATCAACGCTGCTGATGCTAAGCAACGGCCTGCTTGATGCGGATGATGGGTCCGTACAGGTCATGGGCGAAGCCATTGAGCTGGCAGATCTCGTGAAGCTGCGACGCAAGATGGGATATGCCGTTCAGGGTGCGGGGCTGTTCCCCCACATGACGGCGGCGGAAAACATATCGCTGACCGCCAGATTGTCAGGCTGGAGCGTCGACAAAATAGATCAGCGGCTTGGGGAGTTATTCGCGCTGGTCGAGCTGGATCGATCTTGTCTCGACAGATTTCCCCATGAGTTGAGCGGTGGCGAACAGCAGCGTGTCTCGCTTTGTCGCGCTCTGATGCTGGACCCTCTCCTATTATTGCTGGATGAACCTTTCTCTGCACTTGACCCGCTGACGAGAAGATCGATTCACGAAGAGTTTCTGAGGATCAGAAATCTAGGTGAGAGAAGTATTTTGCTCGTTACACATGACATGCAGGAAGCCGTCAAACTTGCCCAGCACATTGTTGTATTGCGAGAAGGTGCGGTGGTGCAGTCGGGGACTGTCGATGAGGTAGTGACCGAACCGGCCGATAATTATGTCCGTAGATTGCTGGGGACTTCAACATGATCAGGCGAATGTTGATTGTGTTTATGATGACTCTTCTGCCGCAGACGGTCATTGCGCTGACGGTAGGCAGCAAGAACTTCAGCGAGAGTTACCTGCTTGCCGAAATCATCTCCCAGTCGCTTGAGGCGGAAGGATTTCAGGTGGACAGGCGCTTTGGTCTGGGCGGAACGCTGGTTTGTTATGAAGCCCTGCTGAGTGGTGAAATCGATGTTTACGTTGAGTACACGGGGACCATCGAACAGGTCATTCTGAAAGGCAGTGATCGGCATCCGGCGGTGATGGAGATTAATTCCAGACTGGATCGACGGCTGCGAATTCTGGGTTCACTCGGTTTTAACAATACCTATGCGATGGCTATGAAGGAATCGCTGGCGGAACAGCTTGGCATCACAAGCATATCGGACCTGGCGAATGCAGATGAACTGGTGCTCGCTCTCAGTCTGGAATTTCTCAACCGGGAAGACGGTTGGCCGGGACTTGCTTCACTCTACAAGCTTCCGCACCAGCCCTTGGGGATTGACCATGGACTTGCTTACCAGGCCATGAACTCAGGCAGTATCGATCTGACAGATGCTTATTCTACGGACGGTGATATCGAGAGGTATGCACTGCGTACACTTAAAGATGATCTCGGTTACTTTCCGGAATACTACGCCGTGCCCTTCATACGTGCCGACATGAATGAGCGGGCCGTGGCTGTCATCGAAAATCTGGTGGGTCTCCTCGACGATAGTCGCATGCGGGAAATGAATGCTGAGGTTGTTGTCGAGGGCAAGTCCTTTGCCCAAGTGGCCGCCTCTTTTCTCCAGTCGGAGGGCATCGCCGGGCGAGAACAGGCGGATACGCAACTCTTGTCAAATGTCCTTAGAAATACACTGGTTCATCTGAAACTGACGAGCATTGCGCTACTACTTGGATGCCTGGTGGGTCTTCCGCTCGGTATCCTGGCGTTCCGCCATCAACAGTTGGCACGGGTTGTGGTTTATATCGCGGGTCTGATGCAAACCATTCCATCGATTGCGTTGCTCGCCCTGATGATTCCCCTGTTTGGAATCGGCGTACTGCCAGCTATTGTCGCGTTGTTTCTCTATTCCATTCTGCCGATCCTGAGAAATACGATAACCTCGTTAATCACCATCGATCCAGTGTTGAAAAGAGTATCCCAGGCAATTGGACTGACCGGATCAGAACAGCTCCGTTATGTACTGCTGCCAATGGCCTTGCCGGGTATTCTTGCCGGTATCAAGACTGCTGCGATTATCAGTATTGGTACGGCGACACTGGCCGCCTTTATCGGCGCAGGGGGGCTGGGTGAACCGATCGTCACCGGCCTCGCCCTGAATGACACGCGGCTGATTCTTCAGGGCGCCATCCCGGCTGCCATCCTCGCCATTGTGGCTGAACTGCTGTTTGAGTTGCTGGAGAGGCTCGTGGTGAAAGAACATATGTTGCTAGGAGAGCTCACAAGCTAGTTCTCATCATAAAATCTGATCCACCGATCATGACAGGTGCACACTTGTCGCACCGGCGTGAGCGGAACGCCGCCCGCCCCCTCCATGGGCCTGCTTTCGGCGGGGACGCCGAGTCCGTCCAGGCCTCGAGTCTGCGTCAAGCGCACACCTGTCAAGATCGGCTCGATGCATGATGACCAGATTTCTCGGATAAGAACCAGCTAGAAAAACTTTTCGCAGACGGCAATGAACTGGTGCGCACCGGCAGACAACAGTTTGTCGCGGCGGTAATAGATACCGTAGGTCAGCGGAATAGTCGAGAAGGGGAAGGGTCCGAGCAGGGCAAGTTCCGGGTGCTTGTCCATCAATCGCTCGTCCAGGTAGGTCATACCGAGACCATTACTAAGCAGATCCAATCGAAGGCTAAGATCGTTGACCTCCCAGATGGTGCCGAAGTTATCCCGCAATTTGTCGATTGTGGGTCTGAGGTCCGGGTCGTCCAGGTGAGAGACAATCAGCGGAACCTGGTTGAGAACATCCTCCGCCGATGCGGACGGGTCCACCCTGTCTTTTGAAATAACCAGCTGACGGGTTTCCTGAAAGAGTGGCACAGTACGAAACCTGTCGGGCATCACCTGCTGAAAAGGTCCCAGACCCAGTTCCCAGAGTTCGGAGCCGACCGCGGTGATCATCTGACGGCTTGGCATGACTGAAATCTTGAGGCGTGTCAGGGGGTGAGCGTTGCAGAATTCCCTGATCAGTTTCGCGCCGAACAGCTCATTTACCGTGCTGTTCATGGCAAGGTGAAGATTTGAAAGAACTCCGTTCTTGATGTTGGTGAGGTCGGCCAGAACTGTTTCTTCTTCTGAAAGAACTGTTTGCGCGTACTGGAGCAGACGCAGGCCTGCCTCGGTAAGTTTCAGAGGTTTACGATGGAACAGGACGGTGTCCAACTTGTGTTCGAGGTTGGCAATGGTTTGGCTGACCGCAGACTGAGTAACGAACAGTTTTTCTGCAGCCTTATTAAATCCGTTTTCTTCATAAACAGTTTTGAAAACGCGGATTTCGTGGGTCTCGAGATGTGCTGGCATGGTCGCTAGTGTTACATCGGACAGAGATCCATGCAATTTTAACTGAAGATGATCCCATTAATTTGCCTAATTTCGGAATAAGGCTGTGAAATAACTTAGTCAGCCTAATATACGTATTAGTCATCTTTGCTGGCGGAATCCTGACCAATACCGATAAGCTCCAACGGATTCATTGAGTGGAGAGCAACATGTCATATATTCCTGGTCTTGAGGGAGTGGTAGTCGGTGAAACCGCCGTCAGTCACGTGGAGGGCGAGATGGGCCGCCTGTCATACAGGGGGCAAGTCATCGAGAATGTGGTTGAAATGGACTACCTTGAAGCAGCATGGCTGGTGCTATTTGGCTGGCGGCCTGGCAAGGCTGAGCTGACTGAGTTCAGCGATTTTCTAAGTCGTCACGGGGCGCTTGCAGATGCGGACCTCGATCTGATCGCGCGGATTCCGAGTGGCCTGCATCCAATGAAGGCGCTTCAGGCTGTCATTCCACTTCTCACCCATCGCCGGGATCGTTTTAGTGTCGGTGATAGTGACCTGAACGATGAAAGTGTTACCGGTCTGCAGATTATGGCCAAATTCCCTTCGGTGATTGCCGCGATCCGGGCTGGAAGAAGCGACCTGGCGGATCCCGGCAGATACTCAGCAGAGCAGGATTACCTGGAACGCTTCATGCTGATGTATACCGGGAGCATCCCCGGGAACAGAGAAATGGAAATTTTCAAGGTTGTGCAGCTGCTGCAGATAGACCACAGCTTCAATGCTGGCACCTTTGCGTCGCGAGTTATTGGTTCGACCATGGCACCGGTTACAGCGGTGCTCTCAGGTGCAGTGGGCGCTCTTTCAGGTGTGCTGCATGGCGGAGCGGATGAGGCCGCCCTTAGTGTGGCAAGAGAAGTGGGGTCGCCGGAGAATGCAGAAGCTTATGTCGACAGATTACTCTCGGAGAAAGGGCGTCTCATGGGTATGGGGCACCGTGAGTATCGCACTGTCGATCCAAGATCTCTTGTCCTGAAACCGCTCGCGCGTGAACTATGCCTGGGCTCTGATCTGGAAAACGAGTTTAAAACACTGCTTGCTATAGAAGAGGTATTTAACCGGCGTATGGCGGAACGGGGTAAGGACGTCTGGGCCAACGTCGAGTATTACAAGGGTGTTGTCCTGGAAGCGCTGGGCATTGAACCTGCCTTTTTCACGACAATGTTTGCTATGGCGCGAACGGTGGGATGGCTTGCACACTTTATGGAGAGCCGGGTCAACAATCGCATCATACGACCTGCGGCTATGTATGTCGGACCTGAGGTTTCAGCAGCCTGACCGACTTGGGAAGATGCGTCTGCCTGGAAGTTTACTCAGCACCAAGTGGACCGTCATCCTGATAGAAGGCAGTTAGTACCTTTACCAGTCCAATGGCATCCTGAGTTCCGGCGAGTTCCCGAATCGAATGCATGGCGAAGGTGGGTACGCCTACATCGAGCGTGCGGACTCCAATTTCCTTGGCGGTTATGGGGCCGATGGTGCTGCCACAAGCCATATCCGCGCGATTAACGAACTCCTGAAAAGGCACTTCAACCTGTTGGCACAGGGCTTTGAAATAACCTGCGGTTTCACTGTTGGTGGCGTATCTCTGATTAGCGTTGTATTTGATCGCCGGACCCTTGTTCAGAATCGGGCCGTGATTGCTTTCATGCTTGTCGGGATAGTTCGGGTGAATGCCATGGGCGTTGTCAGTCGATATCAGCAGTGATCTGGAGAAAGTGCGCAATCGTTCTTCACCGGCCTCTGTGATTCTCGCGAGTACGTCCTTGAGGAATGTGCCTTCGGCTCCGGCGATTGAGGCGCTGCCGACCTCCTCGTGATCGTTGCAGACCAGGAGGCTCGTTAATTCAGCATTAGCATTGATCAGACTCGTCATGCCGGTAAAGCAGCTCAGCAGATTATCGAGCCTGGCGCTTGCCAGGAATTCGTTGTTGGTACCAATGATCCTGGCAGGATTGGTATCGTAGAAAAAGAGGTCCGTTGCCAGCACTTCGCTGCCGCCTATCTGTTCGTCAATCAGCATCTGAAGGCTGAATCCCTCCTGCTCCTGCAGCAGAATGGGGGGAATATCTGTTTCAGCATTTATCTTGGGATTTTTGTTGGGTTCCTGGTCAAGGTGGATAGCAAGGCTTGGGATAACGGCCATCGGTTTCTTAAGATCGATCAGCGTATTGACCAGCTGCCCGTTCTTGTTTCGATGGGTGACCCGTCCGGCGAGACTGAGATCTCGATCGAACCAGGGGTTCAACAGAACACCACCATAGACTTCGACACCAAGCTGCTGGTAGCCATGCTTCAGTCTTTCAGGATTAGGCTTAACCTTCAGGCAGGGGCTGTCCGTGTGAGCACCGACCATGCGGATACCCGATTCAACCATGGGGGAAGTGCCAACGGTGAAGGCGATCAATGAGGACCGATTTCGCGTCACCATGTACCTGCCCGGTGTCAGCTCCCAGCGGTCATTTTCCTGAAGCTCAGTGAATCCTTCGACCGCAAGCCTTTCAATCATGTTTCTTACCGCATGAAATGGGGTCGGCGAGGCAACAAGGAAGTTTATGAGTTCCTGATTGAAGTCGTCTGTTTCCATGGATGAGGGCGCCTACGATAAAGGAGCAGGATTTTAGCAGTTCATTGCCCACAACATCGAGCTGGGGTAAAATCAGTTCTTTGCGCCGATTTGATGTCAGCTTGCGGGCGCCTTAGAAATGCCGCTAAAGAGGGGGAAACCTGCTGGAGCGGCTGCTCGGTGGGTTTTTTCGTTTAGGAGTATGAACTATGGGATTCACTTCCAAGATAGTACATTCGGATCGACGTGATCCTATTGAACACGGTTCCATCCATAAACCGGTACATACGGCGGTTACCTTTGCCTACGATGATGCTCGTGATCTCGCCGCAGTATTCCAGGGTGAACAGAGTGGCTATTCCTACGGTCGTCAGGTCAATCCGACGGTTACCGCGCTCCAGGATAAAATCACCATAATGGAACAAGGCGTTGCCACGGCCGCCTTCGGTACAGGTATGGCCGCTATCGGTACGACGCTGTTTGCATTACTTCGGGCCGGTGATCATTTCATCTCGTCGTCCTTTCTCTTTGGCAATACCAACAGCCTGTTTAGTTCCTTTGCTGCGCACGGTATTGAGGTGACCTTTGTCGATGCCACCTCAGCAGATTCGGTGGCAGCCGAGATTCGGGAAAATACACGAATGGTCTTCGTTGAGACTATTGCCAACCCCAGAACCCAGGTATCCGATCTCGTCGGTATTGGTGATCTGTGTCGGGAAAATGACATTGCCTATGTTGTCGATAACACCATGACGACGCCTTATCTGTTTGTACCGAAAGAGGTCGGTGCGAGTCTAGTGGTTAACTCACTGACAAAATACATCGGTGGTCATGCTAATGCCCTGGGTGGCGCAGTCACCGAGACGGGCCTCTTTGACTGGTCGGCATTTACCAATATCTATGACAACTACAAAAAGGGCGATGTCTCCAACTGGGCTATTACTCAGATCAAGAAAAAAGGACTACGTGACTTTGGTGCGTCGCTGGGACCGGAGGCAGCCCATCATATTTCTGTTGGATCGGACACCCTGGCCCTGCGTATGGACCGGATTGGCAGCAACGCTCAGCAACTGGCTGAATACCTGGACGGTCATGAAAAAGTAAAGCAAGTGTACTACCCCGGTCTTACTCATCATCCGGAACACCAGAGATCATGTGAGCTGTTCAAATCTCACGGGGGTATTTTCAGCGTTGAACTGGTCGATGATGTCGATTGTTTTGATTTTATTAATCACCTGGATCTCGTGATCTGCTCCAGCAATCTGGGTGATACGCGATCTCTTGCGATCCCCGTAGCACATTCGATTTACTTCGAGATGGGGCCGGAACGTCGGGCTTCGATGGGTATCGACGATTCACTGGTCCGCTTTTCGATCGGTATCGAGGAACCGGAAGATTTGCTTGCTGATTTCGAGCAGGCACTGGCGATAAGTTAAACAAATGGAGACGATGTTATGTCTGAAGCATTGATGAGTACTGATCTGCCTTTGCCGAATAAGCGCACCGGCAAGGTGAGAGACCTCTATGACCTTACGCTCAACGATGGGACGGCGGGTATTCTGATTATTGCCAGCGACCGCGTCAGTGTTTTCGATGTTGTGCTTGAAAATGGTATCCCTGGCAAGGGGGTGCTATTGACCCAGATCTCCAATTTCTGGTTTGACCACTTTTCTGCCGACTTTGCCCATCACCTGATATCGACCGACCCCGCTGATATTGCAGGGTTATCCGACGATCAACGTAAGTCCCTCGAAGGCCGGATCATGATCTGCCGTAAGAGTGAGGTGGTGCCGATCGAGTGCATAGTTCGAGGCTATCTGACCGGCAGTGGATATAAGGATTATCAAAAAACCGGTGAGGTCTGCGGTATTGCGTTGCCGGAAGGCATGATCAACAGCGACAGGATTGAATCACCCATCTTCACGCCCTCGACCAAGCCAGAAGAAGGGCACGACGAGAACATCAGCTTTGAGACAGCCTGCGATCTGGTTGGTATGGATGTCATGAATGAATTACGTGATACGTCTATGGCTATTTACAACAAAGGCCGGGACTATGCGTTGAAGCGCGGCATTATCATCGCCGATACCAAATTCGAATTTGGCTGGAATCCGGATCGTGAGATTGTACTGATTGACGAGGTGCTTACTCCTGACAGCAGCCGTTTCTGGCCTGCCGATGACTGGGAGCCGGGAAAAGAACAGAACAGCTTCGACAAGCAATATGTCCGTAACTATACGGAAACACTTGTGTCCGCCGGTGAGTGGAACAAGGAATATCCGGGTCCGTCACTGCCGGATGATGTGATCGCCGATACTATTGCCCGTTACGAGGAGGCCTTACACCGGCTCACCGACTAACGAAGAAGCCGGTGCAAACTTTCATATGGCTTACGCTTCAATCGCGGTAGCAAACGCCGGTGCCAGCGGTCCCGCAGTAGCCGCCGGGTACTTTGGCCAGGTACTGCTGGTGAATGTGGTCCGCAAAATAAAACTGCGGTGCCAGGATGATTTCCGTCATGATTCTGGAGAAACCACCGGCATCAGCGAGTTTTGCCTGGAAGACTGACAGGGACTCCAGTGCCTGTTCCTGCTGCTCATCGGTAAAGGTATAGATCCCGGACCGATACTGTGTGCCGATATCGTTCCCCTGGCGCATACCCTGAGTCGGATCATGATTTTCCCAGAAGATTTCAAGAAGTTGCTGGTAGCTGATCTCGTTCGGATCGAAGACGACGATGACAACCTCGTTGTGACCGGTCCTTCCACTGCAGACTTCGTCGTAGGTGGGGTTCGGGGTAAATCCACCGGCGTAGCCTACGGCGGTGATGTAGACGCCCGGCTGTTGCCAGTAGCATTGTTCTGCACCCCAGAAACAGCCGAGGCCAAACATGGCGATTTTCATATGCTCCGGGAAGGGATCGACGAGGGAGTTACCGTTGACGAAATGCTTGACGGGAATAGGCTCAGGCTTACTGCGCCCTGGCAGAGCCGTTTCAGCTGTCGGCAAGTTCAGCATGTGGCTAAAGCGTCCCATGTGTTCTCTCTACTTATCTCACTGGGGTAATTATAACGCGACAGTGGATTGGATGCTGTTGTTCAGCGAAACCCTCGGAGTATCATGGGTTGCCAGTGTCAGGAAGAGTTTTCCAGGACTTTGTCGAAATTGACAGGAATGCAGTATGAGCTTTGATGAATTGATTGACAGGACCGGGACAAAAAGCGCGCGCTGGCGCGGGCGAGGCGACACCCTGGCGCTCACGGTTGGTGATTCTGACTTTCGGTTACCGCCGCCGGTTAGGGATGCCTTGATAAAAAGGCTCGATGAGGGCGTGGTTGGCTACGATGGTGTTCCGGATAGTCTCCGAGAATTGATCATCGACAGGATGCTCAGGCTCTATGACTGGCAGATCAAGGATGAGTGGCTAGTTTTTCTCTCCGGTGTTGTTCCAGGCTTCAATTTCTGTTGCCGTGGACTGACAAGCCCGGGAGACGCGATCATTTCCGAGACACCGATTTACTACCCGTTTCTTAGTGCGCCTTCCAATGCCGATAGAGCGCTCAGCCCGCTACCGGCACTTTTGCAGTCGGGCAGATGGTCAATGGACCTCGATGGCCTGGCGAAACTCGCGGCGGAACCCCGCAATAAGCTCCTGCTGTTCTGTAACCCACAAAATCCTCTGGGTCGAGTGTCGACGCGAGATGAACTACTGGCAATGGCGGATATCTGCGTTCGTGAACAGGTCCCTATTGTCTCCGATGAAATCCATTGTGATCTTCTGTACGACGGAAACAGACATATTCCGATTGCATCGCTGGCACCGGAGATTGCTGATATCACCGTTACGCTGATGAGTGCGACCAAAGCCTTTGGTATCAGCGGTATCGGCGGGGCATTTGCCGTGATCCCGAATCCGGTCCTCAGGGCAAAGTTGAGACAGGCCACCGCTGGTTTGGGTTCATCGTTGAACGCTCTTTCCATGACGGCGATGGAAGCTGCCTTTAGGGATTGTGAACAATGGCTTGCGGAGGAACGGCAGCATCTCGAAGATTGTCGGGACTATCTTTGCCGAGAGTTACAGGCACTGCCTGGTGTATCACTGGTAAAACCGGAGGGTACGTACTTTCTCTGGTTGGATTTTAGCGAAACAGGGCTAAATAACCCGTACCAATCTCTGTGCGATGCCGGCGTCGAACTCTCGGAGGGTGATAAGTTCGGTGACGATAAGTTTTTACGACTCAACTTTGCCAGTCCGAGGTTTCGCCTCGAAGAAGCGGTTTCCAGGATGCAAGTCAATTTATCCCGCTGAGGCAAACTGGTAGACTTGCACTTTTTATTTTGGGACAGATTCATGGGCGAATGCAGTCCCATGATGAGTTTTCCGAAATCTTCGATGAATTCAGCCGCGATCCAGAGCAATGGGTGCCGATTATATCGAAGGGACAAAGGCTTTCTCTGAGAAGCGGTCGCCCAACTAGACAGGGGAGTAATTCCTGAATATTAATTTTAAGAAGGACAATTTTGTGCACGGTATCCTCGCAGTACTTTTGATGGTGGTTCCGGGGCTTGCACTGGCAAGCGGCAGCGGTGAAAACCTGGGGATGATCAATCATTGGGCGGGGTATCTTGCGTTGAGCATATTTGTCGTCGCCTACGCTGTGGTGATGATGGAAGAGTTCATACACCTAAGAAAGAGCAAGCCCGTCATCATGGCTGCCGGCCTGATATGGCTGATCGTTGCGCTGCTGGTCAAACAATCACCCCTGGATGAACATGCGCTTGAGGAAATTCTGCAGCACAATCTGATTGAATACGCCTCGCTCTTTCTGTTCCTGCTGGTGGCGATGACCTACATCAA
>JABHYO010000198.1 GCA_018656865.1 Gammaproteobacteria bacterium
AATTTGCTCTGGCACTTGGCTCTGACCCCCGCTTGTTCGGCCCGGAATTGGCTCTTTACTCAGACCCCGCCTTTACCTACAATGCGCCTCCCAATTTCTCCTTGCTTCACTGCTGGCGACGTGTCTGACAGGAAGCATTAACCCGAGAGGAGCCTCGATGAGACATTATGAGATAGTGTTTTTGGTGCACCCTGATCAAAGCGAACAGGTGCCCGGAATGATGGAACGATACACCAACATGATCGTTCAGGGCGGTGGTGTGATTCACCGTACTGAAGACTGGGGCCGGCGTCAGCTGGCTTATCCGATCAACAAGATTCACAAAGCCCACTACCTGCTGTTAAACGTGGAATGCAGTCTTGAGATCCTGAATGAAATCGAAACAGCATTCAGGTTTAACGATGCAGTGCTGCGTAACGTCATAATGAAGCGCAAAAAGGCTGATACCGAAGAATCTCCGCTGATGAAGATCGAGCGTGAGAGCAAGGAAAAGAAAGAGCGGGACGACGTCAGCCAGAAGCGGACCGCAGAGAAGGCAGCCGTTACGGAAAGTAGCGAGAAAGAGGCGCCTGCAACAGATGCAACTGCCGAGGCAGAGGGGTAAGTCATGTCACGATTCTATCGAAGAAGAAAGTACTGCAGATTTACAGCTGAGGGTATTACCGAGATCGACTATAAGGATCTTGAGATACTAAAAGCCTATATCTCGGAGACGGGGAAGATTGTCCCGTCCAGAATTACCGGCACGAAGGCGAGATATCAGCGCCAACTCGCCAAGGCGGTAAAGCGTGCTCGCTATCTGGCACTGCTGCCTTATACGGATGCTCACAACTAAGACTCTAATGTCATGCGTGCACTAGCAGAGTTTGTCATGCGCAGCAGGACGCATGCGATCGGTACCAGTATGGTTGCAGCGTTTCTGCCACTGCTTGGCTGGTTGAGTACGGTCGTGGTGGCCCTTGTCTGCCTGCGTCAGGGAGTTGCAGCCGGTAGCCTGATCTTGCTGTGGACCTTTCTACCCATTGGTATTGGTCTTTATGTTGTTGGAGACCCGTCACCAGCACTGGCATTGGTTGGCACTTTTCTGATGGCGGCTATGCTTCGCCAGGCGATGTCCTGGGAACTGGTTCTGATTGCGTGTGTCATCTTCTCGGCAATGGGCACGATTGTCTTTGAGCTGACTGCCGCTGGCATACTGGAAAAGTTCGTCGAGTACTATCTCGAATATCTTGGTCGGGTGGATGCGAGCCTTGCTGTGTCCCCCCAGGAAGCGAAAAATCTGCTGTTGGGATTTTTCTCCATGGGTCAGGCATTTGCCATGGTGGTGATGCTGATCATTGCCCGCTGGTGCCAGAGTGCGCTCTATAACCCCGGTGGATTCAGGAAGGAGTTCCATCAGTTACGGCTCTCCCCTGTTGTCAGCGCGGTAATTGTCGCTGGCATGCTGGCCTGTTACGTTTTCAGCGATCAACTGGGCCGATGGCTGCCTCTCTTGACTGTGCCACTGATACTTGCGGCGCTGGGTTTGGTGCACTGGGTTTTTGCCAGCCGTAACATGTCAAAAAGCTGGGTCGCCGCACTGTATGCGGGGTTGATCATGCTGTTCCAACTGGTATACCCGTTTCTTGCATCCCTCGCGTTGATGGACAGCTGGTTTAATGTAAGAAACAGACTACAAACGATTCAAAAGGATTAAGTCATGGAAGTTATTTTGCTCGAAAATATTGCCAAGCTTGGCGACCTCGGTGACAAGGTCGCCGTAAAGTCTGGGTACGGCAGGAATTTCCTGATTCCGCAGAAGAAAGCCGTTCCTGCGACTGCGGTTAACCTGCAGGCTTTTGAGGAACGTCGCACAGAGCTTGAGAAAACAGCCAATGTGAAACTTGAAGAAGCGAAAGCGCGGGCTGAAAAAATCGAGGCACTTTCGGTATCTATACAGGCCAAGTCTGGTGAAGAGGGTAAACTCTTTGGATCCGTCACCGTCCGCGATATTTCCGAAGTCGCCGAAGCTCAGGGTGTAATCCTCGAGAAGAGTGAGATTAGGCTGCCTGAAGGTCCAATTCGTGAGCTGGGTGAATTCGAAATCGACATCCATCTGCACTCAGAAGTGAACACGATTTTGAAATTGGCAGTGGTGCCTGAAGCGTAATTTATTTAATCTAGTCCTCCCCCGATTCGATTAGAAGAATCATCGATTGGATGACACTAGCCCGCTAAAAGTACCACCGCATTCCATCGAAGCAGAGCGATCGGTTCTCGGCGGACTAATGCTTGATGACAATGCCTGGGACTCGGTGTCTGCCAAGATCTCTGCCGAAGATTTCTATCGTTCAGACCACAGAACCATCTACCGTTGCATGCTCGATCTGGTTGAGCGCAATCAGCCACTCGATATCATCACGATTTCCGAAGCTCTTGAAAGTGTTGGCGAGCTGGACAACGTTGGCGGCCTTGCCTTTGTGTCTGATCTTGCCAGTAGCACACCCACTGCTTCCAATATCTCTGCTTATGCTGAAATCGTTCGCGAACGAGCGACTGTCAGGAGTCTGATTTCGGTCGCTCATGAAATCGCTGACAGTGGCTTTAATCCTGATGGAAGAGCCAGTGCCGTGCTGATAGACGAGGCTGAGTCAAAAGTATTCAAGATCTCAGACGACAGACCAAGTTCGGGTGGGCCGGAGTCGGTGCGCCCGCTTCTGACCAAAGCGGTAGAACGCATTGACGTTCTGTTCCAGACCAAGGGGGCGCTCACTGGTGTCAGTTCAGGCTTTCGTGATATCGACGAAATCACAACCGGTCTGCAGAAATCCGATCTGATTATCGTCGCCGGTCGACCTTCCATGGGTAAGACCGCATTTATGATGAATATCGCTGAAAGCGCCGTCATTTCCGGCGACAGCCCTGTTCTTGTGTTCAGCATGGAAATGCCTGCAGATTCGCTGGTGCTGAGGATGCTGTCGTCACTGGGCCGCATTGATCAGAGTAAGATTCGCACAGGCCAGCTAGGTGATGACGACTGGCCGCGGCTGACATCGGCCGTTACGCTGTTGAACGATAAACCGCTTTTTATCGACGACACGCCAGCGCTGACGCCCAATGAGATTCGCTCCAGGGCAAGACGCGTGGCGAGGGAACATGGCAGTCTCGGTATGGTGGTTATTGATTACCTGCAATTAATGCAGGTCAGTGGTACTCCTGAAAATCGGGCAGGTGAGATCTCGGAGATTTCACGGTCATTGAAAGCGATCGCCAAGGAATTTGATTGTCCGGTGATGGCAGGTTCGCAGCTGAACCGGGGGTTGGAACAACGTCCAGACAAGCGACCGCAGATGTCGGACCTGCGGGAATCCGGTGCGATCGAGCAGGATGCAGATGTCATCATGGCCATCTACCGGGACGAGGTTTATCACGAGGATGCAGAAAAGGGTATTGCTGAGGTCATCATTCTTAAGCAAAGAAATGGCCCAATCGGCAAGAAGAAGCTGGCCTTTGTCGGGCAGTACACTAAGTTCGAAGATCTGGCTGTTGGCTACGACGACTTCTATTAATGTTGTGCTAGAGGGATGAGCAGTAGGCAGGCCACGGCACAGACCAATCTCGATGCCATTTCGCGCAATTTCGACCAGGTCCGTCAGCTTGCACCTTCAAGTAAAATCATGGCGGTGATCAAGGCAGATGCCTACGGGCATGGGGCCGCCCAGGTCGCAAAAAAATTGAAGCAGGCGGACGCTTTCGCCGTTGCCCGCGTTAGCGAGGCGGTGAAGCTTCGAGAAGCTGGCGTTGGAGGCACCATCTGCCTGCTTGAAGGTGTGATGAATCGAGAGGACCTGAATCTTGCGAGCATCTATGAGCTGCAGGTTGTCGTTCATAGCGAAGACCAACTCGAACTCATGACCAGATCGGGCGCCCGGCGTGATGTCTGGCTCAAGATCGATACCGGCATGGGCAGGCTCGGCATCAGACCGGAGAAGGCGGACTCAGCGCTTCAGAAACTGGATCAACAGCGGTTGATAGGATTGATGACGCATTTTGCGCAGTCTGATGAGGTCGGTGCGGAACTGACCGTGCGTCAGATTGAGAAAATCCGGTCGATTAGTCGACAGCTCTATCGTCACAACCCTGCTGCAGCGGTAATCAGTATGGCGAACTCGGCAGGTATCATGGCTCATGCGGATAGCCGTTCGGACTGGATTCGCCCGGGCCTCATGCTCTATGGTGCCTCGCCCCTGGCCGACCTTGAGCCTGACCCTGATCTTCATCCCGCCATGCATTTCAGTGCTCCGGTGATCTCGATTCGTGACATTAAGGTTGGTGATTCAGTCGGTTATGGCAGCATCTGGACCACAGAACGCGACACACGCATTGCTGTTGTCGGTGCAGGATATGCCGACGGCTATCCGAGAGAGATGGCGCAAGGCACACCGGTACTGGTTAACGGCGAACGTCGACGACTGGTGGGGCGAGTCTCTATGGATATGATTACTGTGGAACTGGAAAAGAGCGATGTCGTTGAGATGGGAGATCATGTCACCCTTTGGGGGGAGGGGTTGCCCGTAGAAGAGATTGCACGCTGTGCTGGGACCATTCCCTATACTTTGACCTGTGGCATCGCAGGCCGAGTTCGCCGGACTTTCAGGGGTGAGGTTCGTGGCTAAATCAAAAACGGTCTTTGTCTGCAACGACTGTGGCTCTGAATACTCTAAATGGCAGGGCCAGTGTAATGACTGTGCCGCCTGGAATACTCTCACCAGTTTGACTGTTGATGCGAAACCTCAATCCAGAACCGGCTTTAGCGGTCAGCTCGAGCCACCCAAAAAACTCAGTGAAGTGGCGGCGCAGGAACAGCCTCGACTTGTCACTGGCATCGCAGAGCTGGACCGGGTGTTGGGAGGAGGTCTGGTGCCTGGTTCGGCGGTGTTGATTAGCGGTAATCCGGGGGCAGGGAAGAGTACGCTGCTTATTCAGGTCATGTGTCGCCTGGCTGAGACTCGGCCCGCACTCTATGTGACTGGCGAAGAAAGCCTATCCCAGGTGGCGCTGCGGGCGAAGCGACTGGGCCTGCCGATGACGAACCTTGAGGTTATGTCGGAGACCAGCTGTGAAAGACTCATCAGTATCTGGAACGAAACAAGTCCGGCTGTCATTGTCGTCGATTCCATTCAGGTAATGCATTGTGAGGGTGTTGATTCCACACCCGGCGGTGTCGCCCAGGTGCGAGAATCTGCAGCCCGGTTGATTCGGCAGGCGAAACAGACTGGCACCATCCTGTTCCTGGTGGGACATGTCACCAAGGACGGGGCGCTGGCAGGTCCACGCATCCTGGAACATATGATCGATACTTTCATCATGCTTGACGGCGATGGTGATTCCCGATTTAGAACGCTCCGAAGTGGCAAGAACCGGTTCGGGGCAATTAATGAACTCGGTGTCTTCGCCATGACCGACAAAGGCATGCAGGAAGTATCCAATCCATCTGCGATCTTCCTCTCGCGTTCTGTCGAACCGACACCGGGCAGCGTCGTCATGGTGGTCTGGGAAGGTACAAGACCGCTCATGTTGGAAGTCCAGGCGCTGGTTGATGCCAACACGCTTGGCAATCCACGCCGAGTAACCGTCGGGTTTGAGCAGAACCGTCTATCCATGTTGCTCGCCATATTGCACCGGCACGGTGGGCTGCAAGTGGGTGATCAGGACGTCTTTGTTAATGCTGTTGGGGGCATCAGAGTGGAGGAAACCAGCAGTGATCTAGCCCTCATTCTGGCAGTTGTCTCTTCGTTCAGAAATCGTGCACTGCCGGGGGACCTGGTCTGTTTTGGCGAGATCGGGCTTTCAGGTGAAATCCGGCCGGTTCCTAATGGTCAGGAACGGTTGCGGGAAGCAGTCAAACACGGCTTCAAGACGGCGATTGTCCCGGATGCCAATAAACCGAGACAGGAAATCAGTGGTCTGAAGGTAATTGCAGTCAAGACATTGCACGATGCGCTGGACTCCATGACGGGTATGTCCTGAACGGTTCCAGAGAAGCCGTCCGAGCTCAGTCTTGAAGTAAAGCTGGTTCGCGTTACCGATGCAGAAGCGCTACGCCAGCTTCTTGTACTTCACTCTGGTGGGTACAATTTCTTTCGTCCCCAGCCGCTTCATCCGGTCTTCTTCGTACTCAGTGAAGTTCCCTGGGAAAAACTCTGCATGGCTGTCGCCTTCAAAAGCGAGAATGTGGGTTGCCAGGCGATCGAGAAACCAGCGATCGTGAGAGATGATCATCATGCTGCCTGGAAAGGTTTCGATAGCGCCTTCCAGTGCCCTCAAGGTTTCGACATCGAGATCATTGGTAGGCTCGTCCAGCAGCAGGAAGTTGGCGCCAGTCTTGAGCAGCTTGGCCAGGTGAACCCGGTTGCGCTCACCACCTGAAAGGTCCTTGACGAATTTCTGTTGGTCAGAACCTTTGAAGTTAAAACGACTGACATAGCCTCTGGACTGGGTCTCGTACTTGCCGATCTGGATAATCTCATTGCCTTCCGATATCTCCTCCCAGACCGTTTTTGAACCATCGAGGCTGTCACGGCTCTGATCAACATAGCCGAGAGTGACCGTATCGCCCAGCCGTACTTCACCGTTGTCAGGCTGTTCTGTACCGCAAATCATACGAAATAGTGTTGATTTACCCGCGCCGTTCCCGCCGATGATGCCGACGATTGCACCCTTAGGTACTGTGAAACTCAGATCTTCGATCAGCATGTTGTCGCCAAATCCCTTGGCAATCTGTTCGATTTCCAATACAACATCGCCAAGACGCGGTCCAGGTGGGATATAGAGTTCCTGGGTTTCATTGCGGGCCTGAAACTCCTGGGAGTTCAATTCTTCGAATCGAGCTAGGCGTGCTTTGTTCTTCGCCTGTCTTGCTTTTGGTTGTGTCCTCACCCATTCCAGCTCGGCCTTGATCGATTTCTGCCTTGCGGATTCCTGTCGTTCTTCCGATTCCAGGCGCTTTTCCTTTGCCTCAAGCCAGGTTGAATAGTTGCCCTCATAGGGAATGCCATAGCCTCTGTCGAGTTCGAGAATCCAACCGGCCGCGTTGTCCAGAAAGTAGCGATCGTGGGTGATGGCGACAACAGTTCCGGGGAACTCCTTCAGGAATCTTTCCAGCCAGGCAACGCTCTCTGCGTCAAGATGGTTGGTTGGTTCGTCCAGCAATAGCATATCCGGGTTGGCCAGCAGAAGACGGCATAGCGCAACC
>JABHYO010000114.1 GCA_018656865.1 Gammaproteobacteria bacterium
CGGTACAACCTTGATAGCCGCTTCTTCTGTGATACACCGTTCTTCACAGATGCCGCAACCAGTGCAGGAATCCCGATCAATGACAGGTACCAGAAACGCATGCTTGCCGGTTCGCTGGTTTCTTTCAAACTTGAGAGAGATGGCTTGCTCGATCAACGGACAAACCCGGTAACAAATATCGCACTGCAATCCCCAATCGTGGTAAGCAACACAGGAATTCTCATCAACGATGGCAATACCCATACGTGCCTGATTGATGTCCAGTTCAGAGGTTTCACAGTCTGCTCCGTACCAGGTGTCGTCGCCTGTATTGCAGACCCGCCCAGTATCCAGGGCGCCGGTCGGACAGGCTTCGGCACAGGGAATATCTTCACACATGTAACAGGGCGTTTCCCTTGGTAGAAAGTACGGTGTACCCACAAGCGGCTTTTCACCAACTTTCGCTAATTTCAGCGTGGTCTTTCGGGTTCCGCGGTTTTCTCGCTGGCGACAAGCCTGCACACAGAGTCCACACTTGATACAGGCTTTCTTAAAATCCTGCTCCGGCATGGCCCCAGGTGGCCTTAGCACCAGGGTCGTCGCCTGCGTCGTCTGCAGATGAGCCCCCCAGAGTGCCCCGCCAATCAGGGCAAGGCCTGCCCCCTGTACAGCATTCGAGAAGAAAGCTCGACGCGAACGGGAAGCAGCAGCCTTGTCACTTGCGATTACAGTACCCATCAGACTTCACTGGCTTCTGCTATGCCCTAGGCCTTGTAGACCTTGACGGCACACTTCTTGAAGTCAGTCTGCTTGGAAATGGGACATGTCGCATCAAGCGTCACCTTGTTAATGAAAACCCTCTCATCGAACCAGGGTACAAAAACAAGCCCTCTCGGTGGTCTGTTCCGACCACGAGTTTCAACCCTTGCCTTAATCTTACCGCGACGGCTTTCGATCCAGGCCAGGTCTCCTTCCTTCAGACTGTAGCTATCAGCATCCGAAGGATGCATGTAGCAGAGCGCTTCCGGAACAGCCCGGTATAGCTCTGGTACCCGCATCGTCATCGTACCGCTGTGCCAGTGCTCAAGAACTCGTCCCGTCGCCAGCCATACAGGATATTCCTTCGACGGAGATTCGGGCGGTTCCATATAAGGCCGGAAAAATATCTTAGCCTTGTTTTTGAGACTGAACTTTTCCTTGCCTGTCGGTGCGACGAGGTCACCTTTGGGTAGTGCTTTCAGTGCCTTACCGTAGAAGGCGAAGTCACCATCATTACCTGCCTTGCGCGCATAAGGGTCATACTCCTTATTAAAGCGCCACTGGGTTTCCTTACCGTCTACAACCGGCCACTTGAGTCCTCTGACTTTATGGTAGACATCAAACGGCGCAAGGTCGTGTTCATGACCGCTACCGAACTTCCTGTAGTCCTCCCAGAGATACTTCTGGAGAAAGAAGCCGTAACCTTTGAAGCCCTCGACATCACGGTGATCACCGGCAGCCTCAGTATTAACGAAACCTTCACCAATTGGATCAGGCCACTCATAGGATTTTGCTTCCTCGTTGGCAAACAATACGTCATAGAGTGTGTCGTCCTCGCTATAACCCATTGCCTTGGCTTCAGCCATAACATCAGGCAATGTCAGCTTGTCGTCAATCTTCCACTCACGCCAGACGTCCTTCAGCTTGAATCGCTTGGCGAACTCAGTGTACTGCCAGATGTCAGGCATCGAGTTACCGGCTGGTGTGACCTGCTGACGCCAGTGCTGTGTTCTTCTTTCCGCGTTACCGTATGAACCCCACTTCTCGAAGATCATGGCGCTAGGCAGGATCAGATCAGCCACCTTGGCGCTAATACCCGCATAACCATCTGAACAGATGATGAAATTGTCCATCTTCCGCGCAGCTTCTATCCAGTGATTGGCATTGGCCGAGTTATGCCAGGGGTTCGATACATTGACCCAGGCCCACTTAACCTTACCGTCTTCAAGATCACGCATGATTTTCATCATGTGCGAGCCGGGTTTCGGATTGAGTGTGCCTTCCGGGATCTCCCAGAGTTTCTCGGAGCGTTTTCGGTGGCCGGCATTAGCAACGACCATATCCGCAGGTAGACGATGCGAAAAGGTGCCGACTTCTCTTGCTGTTCCGCAAGCAGACGGCTGACCGGTAATGCTGAATGCACCGTCGCCAGGCTTGGCCTGCTTGCCGAGCAACATATGTACCATATAAGCCTGTTCGTTAACCCAAGTGCCTCGGGTATGCTGATTCATGCCCATGGTCCAGAAACTCAGCATCTTTCTACCGTTTTCGGCGTAAAGATCCGCAAGTAGCTTCAGCTTGCGCTTGAATTCGTCCAGGGATTCATCAGGGTCGCCCTTGCTAACCCTGGCCACGTAGTCAAGGTCATAGGGGTCAAGCGCCTTCTTGAAGTCCTCGAAGGTAATGGTCCAGTGAGCGCCAGCTTTCCCCTGATGCTTCATTTCGAGCTTGTGACCCTTCTCGAGATTGAGGTGGCTCAGCGCTATGACTTCATCGTCACTCAACACTTTAGCTGCCTGCTTATCCGACGTTTCGCGTTCACTCTCGCGATACTTGGCATGGTCGATGTTGGGCCTCATGCCATATCCGGTATCGACGAAACCAGTGGCAAATACCGTGTGCTTGTTAACATAATCCCAATCAATGGAATCAGGCTGGTTATATACAATCTCCCGAGCGATGTAGTTCCAGATCGCGAGATCGGTGTTCGGCTTAAAGATTATGGTCTCATCAGCGAGGTCGCAGGTACGATGGGTGAACGTTGATAGAACAACCACCTTCACTTTCGGATCGGACAATTTCCGATCTGTGACGCGGGACCACAAAATGGGATGCATCTCCGCCATATTGGAGCCCCATACCGCCACGGTATCAGTCAGCTCAATATCATCGTAATTACCTGCCGGCTCATCGATGCCAAAGGTCTGAATAAATCCAGCGACGGCAGAAGCCATACAATGACGGGCGTTGGGATCAATATTGTTGGTACGCCAGCCCGCCTTGGTCAGCTTCGCCATGGCGTAGCCTTCCTGAATCGTATACTGGCCGGATGAGAAAACAGCGACGCCGGTAGGACCCAGCTCGTTGTAGTGCGTCTTGAATTGCGTTTCCATCTCGTCGAAAGCACGCTTCCAGGAAACAGGTTTGAATTTGCCAGTCTTGCTAAAGTTACCGCTGTCATCCAGGCGCATTAACGGATCCGTTAGACGGTCCTTGCCATACATGATCTTGGCATTGAAATAGCCCTTGATGCAGTTGATGCCACGGTTTACTGGTGCTTCCGGGTCACCTTTAACGGCAACAACCCGGTCCTTGTTAGTTGCAATCATGATGCCGCAGCCAGTTCCGCAGAACCGACATACACCTTTGTCCCATCGCCAATCGCTCTCTGCATCAGAAGCGATGACTTCGGCCGCAGCCGGTACGGTTATTCCTGCAGCAGTCGCCGCAGAAACAGCCGCAGAGGTTTTGAGAAAATCACGGCGAGTTGTAGTCATCTGAACCCTCCAGTTCTAAGTAACCCAATAAAATAAATCGGTACTCCTGAAACCGGGGTTGGTCAAAGACCATCCATTAACCAACTCCGATTCGCTGTATTAAATATCCTTTCACTCTTTTAGAAGCTGGCTGACAGCATGACCCATGCTTTACGTGTGTCTGATGCATGATCATCTGCATCGTAGTCAGCGTACTTCAGGAGCAGGCTGTAACGCTTGCCAAACTTGTATGCCCAAGCGATATCCAGTTCACTTCCAAGATTGCCTGATCCAGTTTCTGAATCGAATTCATGCCACATGACCGTCAGGGTCTTGTACTTGAATGTGAGGTAGGTGTCCTCGATACCGCCAGTAGGCGTACCAAGAAACTTGTCAGTCCAGCCCTGCCACTTGTGCAGTGTTGCCAGTGGTGTACGGAATGATTCACCTGCTGTATCGCTGCCTTCCAGCACTTCATGACTGATCTTGGCGAGGAACTTGTCTTTCTTTACACCCACTTCAACCAGTGCGTAGTCAGCCGAGTATGAAACCGGGTTATCACCATCATCGTCCTGCGTTGCATATTCAACCCGAAACGGGAATGAAAGGTCGCCAGACTTGAATGTGTGCTGATAGCTAACGCCAAGGGTGCTGTTTGAAAACGCAGCAGCGTCATCAAAATCCATCGCGTAGTAGTAGCCGGTGAGTTTGCCGATAGGCAGCTTGTACTTCAGATTCAACAGATGAGTATCTGTTTCAAGATCATCCGCCGGTGCGCCGTTGTCAGGTCCAAAAATTCTTGAAACGTTTTCAACATAGCTGTAGTCGAGGTCGAAGTTATCCGTGAATTTCTGTTTAATCCTGATCGCATCGTAAGTCTGCTCGTTTTGACGCCAACCAACACCGCCGACAAAACGTTGCCCATCAATTAAGATTCGCTGGCGACCCACAAGTACATCGCCTTTACCAACTGCGAACTTGAAATAGGCCTGATTGATGTGAGCACCATCTGGGTCAGCGACAACAGGAAAAGTTGTCTCACCGTTCCTGGTGTTGTTAAAACGATCACTACCCAGATAGGTAACACTATCCGCCTCCAGCACAAGGCTCGCACCTTTGTAGCTTGCGGACTTGTAGGTAAGTCGCGTCTTTAACGTCGATGCTGACGCATCTTTTGAGATTCCGTCCTGATCGACAGACTCAAAGCGATAACGCAGATTCAGCTTTACGCTGCCATCGGCCAGTGCGTCACCAAACGATGCAGGCTCTTCCGCCAACGCCCCGCCTGCTAACAACAATAACCCTGCGGCAAGAACGCCGGTCCGTCCAATTGTAAACATCCTCATTACTGTCCCCCGTGGTGACATTAAATTTCAGGTGCCATTTTCTTCTTTTAAATATTTATGTCACTGACACGAGTCAACTGTTTGCTGATTCATCAATAAAAATGTCTGCCGGAAAAGTTCTTATTTTGCGGTTTGAGGCTAACCGGTTAGTTTTCGAGGGACGAAGGGGTCAGTCGTTGAAGAGATCGTTTAGCTTGTTTAAGGGATCTTCCTCATCCTTTTGATCTGGATCAACTTCAGAAGAGTTTGGTGAACTGTTATCAAAAAGTGAATCCAGTTCAGACCTGGCGTTGTCGGATTTCGAGTTACTGGAAACATCAAAGCGATTTGTCGGCTTAAAGTAATCACAAAAGTTCGCATTCGCTTTCTCAACCGGTGGATCAGCTCGGTCATGATCGCAATATGGCCTTTTGTCCTGCTCATAGTGCCGACACATACGGCAGCAGTGCAGTACTTCAAAACAGGCGGGGCAATTGACATGCCTGCTGATTGGGCGAGGAGTATCATCAAGAGACCCACCACAGTTCCAGCAGACAAGGCGTTCAGACATTACGTTTAGACATGACGTTCAGACATTACTTTCAGACATGGCGCTCTCCGATTCGAAGCCTTAAACCAGGATGTTCGGTGACAATCCCGACCACAGATGCCAAATGATAACCTGCTTCCTTTATAGCTCGCACACAGTCATCAGCCTGATCCTGGGGTACCCCTGCAAGCAAACCGCCTGAAGTCTGCGGATCAAACAGGATATCGGAACCATTTTCGACCGGGCTGGAGCGCATGTTCGCCTCATGCAGCGTGCTGGTTGTCATCTCAATACAGTCCGATGCACCCGGCAGAAGCGGCAGTGCCTCAGCATCGATCTCTACCCCCAGGCCATTCGTGTCCGCCATTTCTCTTAGGTGGCCCGCCAGCCCAAACCCGGTTACATCGGTGCAGGCGGAAACAGAATAGTCGCGCAACACATCGGCGGCGCATCTATTGGACTGCATCATGGAGCGAATAGCGCCTTCAACCCATTCACCTTTCGCACGATGCCGCATGTCTGCAGCAAGGATAGTGCCGGTACCGAGGGGCTTTGTCAGCACCAGGCAATCGCCGGGATTTAACCCCTCCTTTTTCCATATCGATGCCTCATCGACCAGACCATTCACTGCGAAACCAACCATAAGCTCGAGACCCTCTGCTGTGTGTCCACCGATCAAGTGACCGCCTTCTTCACTGAGCTGATCGACAGTTCCAGCCACAATCTGTGTCAGAAGAGACCGCGTCACATTCGGCTTGCCGAAGGGTAGCGTCAACATCGCCATCACGCCCTTAACATCACCACCGCAGGCGTATACATCAGAAACAGCATGACAGACTGCGATTCTAGCCTGCAGGTAAGGATCGCCAATAAAGCCACGAAAATGATCGACGGACTGGAGCAGAGTCTTCCCTGCGGGAACGTCCACGGTAGCGGCATCATCCGTCGGCGCATCCTCCCCGAGCTTTTCACGGAGAACATCGCTCAAGATATCAGCGCTCACCTTGGATCCACAGCCACCGCAATGCATCTGGTCATCGAATTCAGCGACGAGACTGTTTGGAATATCCCGCGGCATATCAGGCAAGTCTGAAAAACGACGCATGAAGCGCTGATCGATCCAGTTTTTCCATCGCCAAACCCACTGCCCCACCGCACAGAGCCCATTACGAGACGCTACTGCATGCTTCGGACCTGTGGCTATCAGCGACAGGATCCGGGACTGTGGTTTAAACGGTTTGACGCGTTCGCCTAAAAGATGCCGCCGGATATTGCTATAAAGAGGTGCACCCTGTCTGACGGCGTAAACTCCGGCCTTCGGCCTCCGATAATTGACCATGGTTGCACAGTCACCAACGGCAAATATGTTGTCGAAGGTTTCACACTGCAACGTATCCCGCACCCTGATAAAACCGTTTTCATCCACCGGTAACCCAGCCCTCGCAGGCCACATTTGAGCGCTGGCCTGGGTGACACAGAACACCTCGTCAAATGCCAGTAGTCTGCCATCGTTTGAAGCCAGTTGCCCGGGACCTGCCGCGCTGGCACGAAAATCCCGATGAACCGTGATCAGTTTTTCGTTGAGCAGTTTCTCAAAGATGATCCTGACCCTCGCGGGATATTCTTTGAGGATAGTTTTGCCATCGGTCACGATATGAATCTGGAAAGGAAAATCGGGGTAACGGTATTCAAGGAAGTGGCTAACAGCAAGACATAGCTCGATGCCTCCCGCGCCAGCACCGACAAACCCGATGTCTCTGACATGGCCCGAGGCAAACCGCTCAAGAAACGCCTGCCAGTGTTCCAGGAAATTGCCTATGGGTTTTACCGGTATGACTCTCGCATCTTCCAGCCCACCCAGCGAAGGCGTACTGCCGACGTCGATAGACAGCACGTCATAACGCAGTGGCGGCCTCCCCTGCACCGTGATCGTCTGTTGGTCCGGGTCCACTGCCTCAACGCTGCCAACGACAAATTCTGCATCGGCAAACCGGCACAGGGGAACCAGATCGATATAAACCTCATCGCGACGATAATGTCCGGCAACGAATCCGGGCAGCATACCCGAGTAAGGCGTCTCAAAGTCGGGACTGATCAACGTCACCCGGAGACCGGGTATTGGCCGCATTGCCAGCATCCGCAGAAAAATGACATGGCTGTGACCACCCCCCGCCAGCACAAGCTCGCGCGCAATCGGATAGTTTTTCATCAGAATCAGTTTACGGCAGAAGTGCCAAGGGCACCCCGGACAAATTCCCCAATATCGGATACCGCTTTCCTGCCTTCAGGAATCAAACCCGCCAGCAGCGGGAATACATGCGGCATCCTGGGCCAGATATCCAGCGAAGCTTTACCACCGGCCTCATTAACGCGTTCCACAAGGCGTTCAGAGTCTGAAAGCAGGACCTCTGTACTTCCAACCAATACAAACATGGGAGGCAGCGCCGAAAGGTCTGCAAAGACCGGCGAAGCAAGCGGCGCCTGAGGATCGCGATCCCCCAGATAGTAGCGGGCGAATCGATCAATCGCAGCCGGTGCCAGCATGGGATCTGCATCGGCATTTGTTTTCATACTCTCGCCACTACCTGATAG
>JABHYO010000112.1 GCA_018656865.1 Gammaproteobacteria bacterium
AAATGCGAGAAGTATCCGCCAGTAAGCTGGAAGCATCTTCAGCCGTCACACTCATGCCACCATTGCCGACACTAAAGAAACTGCCTGAAACCTTAGCCTTTACATCGCCGGTGAGTGAGTTCTTGGTTGCCTTAGCCTCAGCCTTATAAACAGACGAAGTCCCCGCTCGCAGGCTGACCCCTGCACCCACCAGCGCGGTGTTTTGAATGGTCGCCGAAACATTCTCGCTTATCGTGTGTGTTACCGAGCCGATAACATTAGCTTTAACCTGGCCGTGGAGACTGCCACTCGAACTCGATTCAATTTTGATCGTACCGTCGGCTGAAATACCAATAAGCTGCCAGTCCGTCGAACCAGCATAATCCACAGTTCCCAGAGCAACACTACCGGCAGAGCCGGTGTAGCGATAGTGCGCGCCAACCACGCCACCGGCATTTTTATCCGTGACCTTGACGACATCGCCTACTGCCAGTGTCTGCGAACCTGCTGATGACAGGTATTTCGCAGTCAGTCCCGCGTCATCGCCAACCGTCGCCGCTATCGTCCGTGACAGATTCACATCACTCGAGAGGTCAAGAAAACTCATCGAGGCGGTAATGTTATCGATATCTATCCCGCCGGAGCTTAAGACTTGTATTGTGCTTTGATCTTTTGCAACGATGACGACATCACCGTCTTTGCCATCCGTCTGGTTATCGACATTTAAACTGGCGGAACCCGAAACTTTCACTTCAGCGACGTTTGCTACTGGTTTTCCTGGATCGTCAATGGCAGTGATCTCGACACTCGTCGAGCTGATGGCGGTGATCTTGGAATCACCAGTCAACGTCGCTTCGATCAGCAGGCTTTCGGCATCAATGCTGCTGCCAGCACCAACATCAGTTTTAGCTATCTGCGACATTTCCAGCGAAAAATCGCCTGTGTTTTGACCGGTGAGAATGACGCTGTTCTTAGCCTCCGCATCCAGTGTCACGGTGCCCGTGGCTTCAATATCACCATTGACCATCAACAAAGCTTCCGCTTCGGATTCCGCTGAGGATTCGACCGTCGTAGCCGAAATTCCGGCATCCGCGATGACATTCAAAGTCACGTCATCTGCCGTCAAAGTTACATCAGAGGCCAGCTCTACCTTCATAAAGGCATCTGAATCGTTGTCTCCTTTGTTGGCATCAATGCTGCTGGCTGTCAGGACAAAATCTTTATCTTCAGCCAGATCGATGGTGCTGCCGATCACGACCTTGTCATCGCCTTCGCCACCGTTAAAGGTAACGGTCAGCGAGTGTTCAAAGTCATTCGCGAAGCCACTACCGAAGCGTAGAATGTCCTCTGTGTCGGTACCTTTTATCGTTATCGTCCCATTGAACTTCTCCAGCTCAACCGACTTCAAAACGCGCTTAGGATCATCTACAGCAGCTTTCGTATCGATAAGCTCAATATGGGTCTCAGTGACCTGCAAAGTCACATCGGTCGCGTCTTCCTGCAACGTATACGTCAACGGGTCAGTGGAAAACAACAATCTCTGTTCAAGGTTTTCAAAGACAAACCGCTGCCTTTGATGAATTTTGGCCATTGCGCTGTCCAAGGGCCTTCGGAGGAATTTGATGCCGGCCGATGCTGGGCTTTTCAGCTGCCGGAGCTTTCCCCTGAAACCAGATTTTCCAGTTCTCTTGACACTATTACTGCGAATCATATGATCGGCTTCACACTCTTACTCTCACCATTTCAATACCCACTCAGTAAACCTTGGTTCATCTACTTTCCACCCGTCTATCCACAGGTGATCGATCCCGATCAGTCTTGTCCGCTACTATCACCAAACCAGCAAGAGTAGATGAACTGTTACGTCGCGTTAACCAAGTTAGTCTGTCCGGTGGTTAATTTTTTATTATTTTTAGCCAGCTTCTACTGGCGTTTCGTTTTCAACCGCTTCTTTTTCAATTGATTTGTTCTCTGCTACCTCCGCCGGCAGCCTGGAAAGCATCGCCGTGAAGTTCCTCATCGACTGCAGGTGGATATAGGCCAACTCAAGACCGTCATTCTGGACGAGCTCTTGAAGCTGATCAGCTGATAGCGCCTTTAGCCTGTCACGATCAATAGCCATGAAACCCGACAAGGTCAGTCTGGCACCCTCACCCGGTGAAAATTCAGCACCCATCGGTTGCAATAAATCGAACTCCAGCAATTTCTTACAGAAGGCCTCTGTACGCGTAAAATGCACTTGATACTCTTTCAGAAATTCCAGGATGCTTTGCAGGTATTGGGTCTGTTCTCCCTCACTATCGAACAAGCGTTCGCCGACATTCTTCTGATTACAGCCTGCAAAACTCTCGTCCAGGCAAAGTGTGAAGTTCTCTCCATCGTCGGAGCTTGAAAAAACGAAAGGATAACGACGCAAAAACGCCGGGGTGTACTTCGCATCGAGTTTGCCAGCAGCATCAACAAACAAGTTTTCATCACTGCGCAAACCCATGACGGCAACCGGCATAATATTATCTTCATCGCCGGCAAAAACGATCGGATATTCATCAGCTGCCGAAGGGAATTCAACAGCAGTCAATGGTACTGAATTGACCTCTTTGGCGAAGTTGTAATCCGAACCTGACTTAACCGACCAGTCGCGGTGACGTGTTCGCGACAAGGTATTCGTATCGGAGTAAACAAGAAGTTGCTTGCTCATTGATTTTTCGCTCTCTCTCATTGTTCATGCCATCACTTATACTACAAAGATGGGCCTGTTGTCTGGCGCGGACAACAGCTGATCATCAATCAGGAATCGTGATTTGGCAACCCTCCCGAACTTTATACCACAAATACAAGATTTTTCATGTTACCGACCCGACGGTCGAGTCTAGTGGACACCATCTAAGAGTAACCCCAGAGTATTCGTTGACCCGCATCCTGCCTAAGCCAGCAGAGTGTTGAAGCTCATTATTTTCGGGCACTACAGCGTCATCATTAAAAATCCGGTCAGCGCTGCATTGTTCGGCGAAAGAGAAGGGTCAACCCGTTCCTTGATATCCAGAATGGCTTCCCGATAGCCCTTGTAGAACTCCCAACTGGGCCGGGGCCGGTACTCAAGATCCAATTCCAGCTTCTGAACGATATTCTTCGCCGTCGTCGGTTTGACGAAGACCTCTTTCTGGGGTCGATAATAGACAAGACCGATGGTCAAGAGGCTCCATTTGGCAATCTTTCTTCGCCCAAGAATTTCGACCGCTTCACGAAATCCCGTCGCCTGCCCGCCGTGGTAGAGTTTTCGCAGCGCCTCTACAAATTCCTCACGATCCGAAGAATTCATGTCATTCACGGCATCACGAAACTTCGGTTTCTCAAACAGTGATACCATGGACGAACGGGAAACGAGTTTGACCAGATTCTCGAGAAACGCATTGGGCTGCTCAAACGCAGATTTCTGAAAAACCTCTCGGGCGAAGTCAATCATCTTGTCCATCCTGTGGCGCTTACCCACCTTCTCAAGCTCCGGGTCTGCAAACCCGCCGGGGTAAGACTGTAGAAAATGAGCCTCCGCAATCTTCAGCTTCTCGTAATTCACCGGTTAATCCTCTATTCGCATGGACCACGCCTCAACACGCCCCTGCAGTATCTTTAGCGGCATTGAACCCTGACCCAAAATAACGTCATGGAAGGCGCGGATATCAAAATCCGACCCCAGTTGCGCCCTGGCCCTTTCACGAGCTTCGAGAATACTCAGCATTCCGACCTTGTAGGACGTTGCCTGAGTGGGCCAAACGATATATCGCTCTATCTCCCCGGAAATATAGCCCTCGGAATAAGGTGTATTCCTCGCCATGTACGCAATGGCTTGCTGTCGAGTCCAGCGCCTGGAATGGATGCCGGTATCGACGACGAGTCGAACTGCTCGAAAAAGCTCACCAACCAGTCGACCGAAGTCCATATAAGGCCTGCCTTCATAAAGCCCCATCTCTTTAGCCAGAAACTCTGCGTACAGGGCCCAGCCCTCGGTATAGGCCCCAAACGAGATCAGTCGAATCTGCAGGGGTACGTCTTTTTGCTCCCTGGCAATGGCAATCTGCATATGATGCCCGGGTATGGCTTCATGGAGCGCGGTCGTCACCATATCCCACCGAGGATTGTCTTTCATTCGGTAGAGCGGCACATAGTATGTACCGGGTCTGGATCCATCCAGAGCAGGTGACATATAAAATGCGGCGGATGTATTCTTCTCACGGAAAGCCTCAACCCGCTTTACCACCACATCGGCTTTTGGTTTCAAATTGAAATAAGTGTCGATAAGCCCCCTTGCCCGTTCAATCGCCACATTGGTATCGGCCAGATAATCCCTCCTTGCCTGATCCGTTTCCGGGTAATACCACCTGGGGTTCTCTCGCATGTAGTGGAAAAAGTCCTGAAGAGATCCTTTATATTCAACCTTGACCATGATCTGCCGAATCTCATCATGAATTCTTGCGACTTCTTCCAGACCGCGCTCGTGAATCTCATCTGCCCCGAGATCGGTCGTCGTATATCGTCGAAGTGCCGCACGATAAAAGGCAACACCATCGGGCAGCTTCCAGACGCCATCATCTTCATTAGTATCCTTCTGAGATGCCTTCAGAAACTCAATATATCGGAGTAAAGCGGGTTGATAGTCGGAGACAAGCACCTGTTCGGCCCGGGTGACCAGCTCATCGCTCAGGCCCAGCGCCGTAACTCTTTCCCTAAATGAAGAAAGCAGCAGCGATTCATTATTAACATCCTCAAAGGGCTTACCGAGGAGCAGCCCCTGCGTATTCTCGATGATCTTCGGATAAACGAACGACGGGGGCCGTACGCCTTTTGCTGCTCTCAACTTAATTCCGGCAATCACATCATCAACAACCTCCGATACTCGCGTCAGCCGGACGATGAAAGCCCGCGCATCGGCCAGGTTCTCGACTGGGTGATAGTTGATCAGGATGGCCGTGACATCATCTACAGGCGATTCCAGCTGCGACAACGCATACCAGTGATGGCGCCAGCGATAGCTCTCGACCTGTTGTGCATAGAAGAAAGTGGCAACGTCGAGCTGATGGCGACCCTGCTCAGCCAGGCCCTTTCGACTCACAGACTTCAATTCATTGAGGGTGGACACAGCATTGTCATGCATCCTCTTGTCCTGTTCCTCATCCCTCGGGGTCCACTTGTCGTTGTCCTGCTTCATACCGAGGTAAGCGCGGCGCTCGGGATTTAGTTGCAGATAGGTTTCGAGCCCCCGGTCCAGTATCTGGACCAGACGGGCGTACTCATCGGCATGAACGACACCAGCGAATAGTACCGTCAAAATGACCAATATTGCCCTAATCATCAGCTCTCTCTCGAAGCAATCCGGTAGTAATCGTGAGCTTTCTCCCGGGCAACTTCAAGAATCGTTTCATCACCACCCGAATACGGCTTGTTCATGAAGAGCTCCAGCGCCTGTTCGATTCTCATTATCGGGTAAACCGAAAACTCGCCGCCAGCAACTGCACTGACAACGTCCTCGCGCAACATCAATTCAGAAGCGTTGGTCGCGGGGATGATGACCCCCTGGGAGCCAGTAAAACCCAACGCACGACAGGCATCATAGAAACCTTCAACTTTTTCCGTAGCACCGCCGATAGGCAGCATATTCCCTTTCTGATCCACTGCGCCGGTCATTGCCAATTGTTGATCCAGGGAGAAACCGGTAAGCGCGCTCATCAGACAGCAGAATTCAGCACCAGATGCCGAGTCACCATCAATTCCGCCGTAGCTTTGCTCAAACGCAATGGATGCTGAGAAGGCCATGGGATGATCGAGATTCAGGGTCGAGCGAAGCAATCCGCTAAGGATCATGAACCCCTTGGTGTGAATTGCCCCGGACAGGTCAGACTCCCGCTCGATATTGATCATTCCGGCGTTGCCAGGTCCAATTGTCGCTGTAATGCGTGTCGGGAACCCATAGATCAGAGAACCTGTCGACGTCACAGCAAGACCGTTGACTTCACCTACCCGTTCACCTTCAGTTTCGATACGAATTGTGCGATTGGCGATCAAACGACGGAAACGTCTGGCCGGCAGATCGGCCCTGTGCTTGCTCCGCGCAATACTGGCGGACACATCCGGCCCAGAGACTACTGCATTACCGGATTGTTGCGAGAGAAACGACGCCTCTCTAGCCAATTCTGCAATACGACCAAATCGAGTCGTTAGTCGATCTCCCTGCGAGCAGATCCTGGCACCATGCTCTATCAGTGCCGCAACAGCGGCCTTGTTAAGTGGCTGCAGTTCATCCCTTTGCACCAGTCTTGACAGCATGGTGGCGTAGGCTCGATACCCCTCTGCATCTCTGGCGATAGTGTCACCAAAATCGGCCAGAATTTTAAAGAGATCGACAAACCTTGGCTCAGCCGCACTAAGCAACGCGTGGGTTTCCGGGTCGCCAACAAGAATAACCTTGAGATCGACAGGAATCGCCTCGGGTTTCAGCCGGGGCACCGGCCAGAATCCGCTCGGGTCGAGATTGGTCATATCGAACAGTCCGCTACGGAGAGTTCGCAGCAGAACAGACCAGGCTCCTGGCTCGGAAAGGATTTCTCTTGCCTCCACGACAAGAAAACCACCATCCGCCTGTAGCAGAGCACCCGGTTTGATCATCAGGTGATCTGACCGAGTTGCATTACCGGGCTGGGTAAATTCAGTTTCAATCGTACCCAGCAGATTTGCCATTGTGGGATTGGCTATGCTGACGACAGGTCGCTTACCGGCACTGGGCTGCATGGCGACCAGATTGACCCGATAGAATCTGGAATAGTCGGTCTGACCCTGATCACCCAGTAGACGCTGACTAATGAGATCCTCTTCAGTCTGATCCAAAAACTCAATCACCTGCGCCAGGTTAAAACGCTGCCTGATGGTTATCATTCTTGCTCGAACGTAATTTCTCGCCTCATCGGCCATCATCTGCTGCAGTTTTTCCTGCTGCTCAACCTGCAGCGATGAAACCTGCTCACCAACTTCGTTGAGCTGCTTCTCGAAACCGCTGATTTTCTCGGACAGCACCTTGAATTCATCTTCACTAATGGCACCCTCAAGTCTTCGCTTCTGCATTTCTTCGAAGCTGACGGGCTTACCATCTTCAACAGGCATGATGACCGGCACCATATTCTGTCCGACAGTTACCGGTACCAAGGTCAAATCGGCATTCTTAAGCTCTTCATCCAGTGGTTTGCCTAGTGCCTGAATTTCCTCCTGAGTGGAGTTAACAAACTGCTTCTGTTTGCTCTTGACGATGTCCGATGAAAAATAGGCAGGCAGGTCGGTACGCACGAACTCTGCGAATTCATCCATAGCCCGACGAAACTCGCGACCTCTGCCAGGAGGCAGGCTTAACATTCGCGGCTGATCAGGGGCATCAAAGTTGTGAACGTAACAGCGATCCGGTGTTTCAAAGTCTCCGTCAACCGTATCGCCGATCATCTGGTTGATCAGCGCCATACGGCCAAAACCGGAGAGCCCCCGGACAAAGACATTGTCCCCACGAAACCGGTTCTTTAGTCCGAACTGCAGAGCATCGACCGCATCTTCCTGACCTAGAATCCGATGATGGGGCTCAATTTCATCCGTTGTCTCAAAACCCAGAGAATCGGGGTCACAGCGCCAGCGACATTGCTCAGCGGTCAGTTTTTCCGAAGCTTCAGTCATAGTCTCCCCAGATATCCGCCTTGTCTGACGTCTCTTAGATTTTCACAAGATCACATTCTAACCCGTTCATTCAGCCGCCGTTCACTTCCAGCCGAATTCCTGAACTTCGTTCAGTTCGAGTTCAAATTTTTGGGTCTAGTCTGGAATCCAGTTTATGACAGGAGGAAAAACATCATGTGGAACGCATTCTTTAAAACCTCGTTCATCCTTGGACTAATATGTTTTACGTCCAGCGCTTTTGCCACCGATCAGCAACCGAACGGTTTCTATGTCTGGGCCAGTGTCATCGATGTCACACCCATCGTATCCACTCGACATGAGCGTATCCCCACCTCCCAATGCCGACGTGTCAGTGAGCACCGCCGCCGACACCACCGCGACAAAGCGTCTAACGCCGATGTGCTGCCGGTCCTCTTCGGTGGTGTTCTGGGCGGTGTTATCGGTAACCAGTTCGGCAGAGGCAATGGCAAGCGTGCCATGACGGTAATCGGCGCACTAGCCGGCGCCAGCATCGCCGGTGGTCGTCACCAGGATATCAACGATAAATACCCCCAAAAAGTGTGCAAAACCCGCTATGAAACCCATGAAGTCGAAGCGGTCGAAGGCTACCGCGTCACCTATGAATACATGGGTCGGGAATTCGAGCGAGTCACCGAGGAACATCCGGGCAGAAAACTCAAACTGTATGTCACGACCGAGCCCGTCGCGACTAACTACATTTAGGAGAAGATCATGAATAAAGTCATTCCCGCCCTGCTGCTCTTTGTCACCGCACCCGTTTTCAGTGCGGACACGTCGAACGGTCCGGTGATGAGGCTCTTTCCTACGACGGTTCTCGAAGATATTAGAGAGACCGGAGAAGTTGCCGAGAAAATGGAGGACAACTTACAGGATGTCATTTCACGCCTCGATCTGCAGCAGCAGTTGTACAACGAATCACAATGCGCTGGTGCTGACGATGACCAGGGATGTGACCGTATTGCACGACAACTTGGCGCCACATATCTGGAAATGCTTGAGAGCATGGAGGAACGGCTACCTGCTATGGCAGACGCCGTAAACAACACAAAGCAAAGCCTTGCGAAACGGCTGAAACAGGAACTGGGCCAGAAATCCACACCCAACAAACTGCAGGATCTGCTGCTTGGTCGTATCGAAAAAGTGCCCACGGAATCTCAGAGTGTTGCGCTCAGAGGCCGATCAGGAATTCGTCTGTCGAATCGCTTTAAGCAGTACTACAACCTGGTTGCTACTAGAAACAGTGGCCCGACCCAATCTCTCGCTGTGGTCGCCTCGGATATCTATCTCGATATGGAAGAAGCGTCCAACCTGATCGTCGCCACCCGCGAGGAAATCTCTCGAGCCGCATTGATGGAACAGCTCAATCAGTCATTCGGGCAGATCACACCGGAGATGAATGAGGTCGTCAGCGGCGTCAAGTCCATTCTCTTTGGAGAAGAAGAACTCACGGCTCCGATAGCGGCGCTCCCGGACAGATCCGTCGAGACAGCTTTCATCAGCCCATTGGAAATCTAACTAGTTAGGAGAAATACCATGCAGATTTTGAAATTCTTCAGTCTTGCTCTCGTCCTGCTGACCACAG
>JABHYO010000020.1 GCA_018656865.1 Gammaproteobacteria bacterium
CTTCGGTACCGTTGTAACGGGCCTCTGTCAGAAAGTGATAGGTCGGCGGCCACGTATAAGAGATGTTGGCCTGCGTCAGTATGACCAGGTCTGCATCGAAGAAATTGTCTGCGGTATAGCCCTGGGCCATCTTGCCGAATGTCTGACCGATGCCTTTCAGGTCGTCACCGATGCTGACATTCAGATCGAGCGTCAGACCATCGATTTGACCGATGAATCGTGACGTTGCCGCAAGGCCAACAGAACCTGAATGGATATGCGGTGCATCGACGATGACACTCTCTGTGCCGGCTTGCTGGTGGGCATCGAGTATGGCGTCGGCCACGTCGGTCAAAGCGTCATCCCAGCTGATACGCTGCCATTTGCCTTCACCTCTATCGCCAACCCGTCTGAGTGGGTACTTGACCCTTTCCGGTGTCGTCAGCGTGTTGTGAAAGCCGCAACCCTTTTGGCATCCCTGAGGGTTGTAGTCGGGGTAGTCCGAATTTGCGGCATCCGACCTGGCGCTCTGCTCCTCTCGCCAGATGACGCCATTTTTCGCATACACTCTGAACGAACAGCCGCCGGGTGCACATTGATTCGTATGCGATCCCCAGGTAACAGAATCCCAGGACCATTCGGATCGATAGATATCCGCGGTCGATTCGTACTCGATGAAACGATCTCCGGACGCGAGTTCACTCGCCAGTGTCGGGTTAAATGCACTTTTTAGGTGGAATAACCCGAGCGCGGCGCTACCGCCCGTGAGTTTCAGGAACGAGCGTCGATCGAATTTCCGATCCACTAACTCATCCATAAAGACTCCCCTCAGTCATTCGCTCAGCGTGACGCTATTAATAGATCACAGTTCATCCGGGACAAAACTGCGCCAGATCAAATTTGTAAAAAGTTTTGACAAGTGTAGGCGTTGTCTGAGAAAACAGCCGTTGCCCTATTAAGACTTGGATCATGCACCTCAAGGCCAGAGAACTAGTTGCCTTTGCCCTCATCAGCGTTCCCCTTGCGATGGGTGGGCTGCCTCTGGCGATTTACCTGGTGCCTTACTATTCCGGTGAACTGGGCATAAGCCTGGCTGCTATCGGTGTCATTGTTCTGCTCACGCGGATTACCGATGTCGTGACCGACCCCATGATCGGTACTCTTTCCGATGCAACGCCGGATCGATTTGGCCGTCGCGGCCTTTGGATAATGCTGGGTCTGCCCGTAATGGGCTTGGCGACGATTGCTGTATTCAATCCACCAGATCAGGTTGGCCATCTCTACCTGTTCGTGTCGGTGGCATTGCTTTATCTGGGCTGGACATTGATCAGCATCCCGCTCTCCGCCTGGGCGGCTGAATTGTCGCCGGATTACCATGAGCGTTCGAGGATCACGGGTGCCCGATCTTTTGCTGCCAGTACAGGGCTGTTAATTGTCATGTCCCTACCGTTGATTCTGGCCTATCTGGTGAGCAACGGGTACCCCTCGCTGGCACCGGAAAAGCCAGGCAGCCTGCAGCCCATGTTGAAAATTGTTGCCTGGTCAACTCTGGGTTGTCTATGTGTGTTCGGCCCGCTGTTGCTGATCGTTGTCCCTCAGGCGAGGTTCACTCAGAAGAGCAGTATTAGTCTTAAGCAAGCATTGCTTTTGGTCTGGGGCAACAAACCCTTCATGAGGTTGTTAGCCGCGGGTGTGACCAACCATGTCGGTTGGTATTGTATTAGCACGCTTTATATATTTTTCCTGTCGCACTATCTCAAGGCATCCACACAGCAGTGGTCCGCACTGCTGATTGTCTATTTTGTCTGCGGCATGATCGGCACGCCGCTGATTGTCCGCCTCGCTGCCAGGGTCAACAAGCACAAGCTGATGTCGGCACTATCGGTGTACATGGTTCTGGTCTTTAGTACGGTCTTGCTGATGGAACCAGGGCAGTGGAGGTATTACCTGTTTATTCAGGTCTTCTGTGGACTGGTGGCGAATATCGGTAATGTGCTGGTACCGTCAATGGCAGCCGATGTTATTGATCAGGATACGCTTGAAAGTGGGCAACAGCGGGGAGCCCTGTTTATGGCGCTCTGGGGAACTGCCGACAAAATTGCCCTGGCTGTTGCTGCCGGTCTGACTCTGCCGTTTTTGCAGTTTCTTGGTTTTAATCCTGCTATCGAAAACAGCACGCAGGGTCTGAAAGCGCTCCAATATACCTATACACTGGTACCGATTTTCTTTTTGAGCCTGTCAGCATGGTTGATATGGAGTTTTCCCATCACGAAAACGTATCAGGAAGAACTTAGAAACCGAATTTCATCGGAACAACTCAGAGTCGAAGGATAGTGTCATGGGATTTTCAGAGAACAAAGCCATCGAGGATTTCCTTGCAGGGGAAACCGTAGAAGAGGTCCTTGAACCGGATCTGCCGATTGTCGATCCACACCACCACCTGTGGGATATACGCACATTTACGACGGATACCCTTGGGCGCTTTGAACAGAAGGTCTACCTTTGCGAAGAGATCATGAAGGACATAAATGGCAGCGGGCATAATATTGAACAGACTGTGTTTGCACAGTGTGGTTCCTTCTATCGCGATGATGGGCCCGAAGAACTCCAGTGCGTGGGAGAAACGGAGTTCGTTCACGGCATAGCGGCGATGAGTCGCTCCGGCATCTATGGCAAGACAAGACTTTGTACGGGGATCTTTGGCACGGCCGACCTTCGGCTGGGCAAAGGGGTTGAGCCGGTTCTCAAAGCCCATCTGGATGCTTCTCCAAATTTCCGTGGTATTCGTAGTGCCTTCCGGTCTGATCTGAATGATACGTTTCTTGAGGGCTATGCCACTCTTGCCAAGTACAACCTCAGCTTCGACAATTGGTCGCCGGATTACGATCGTCTGCCGATACTGGCAAAGCTTGCGTCGGCAAACACCGACATCACTGTCATTGTTAACCACCTGGGCGGTCAGATAGACGTCGAGGCAGATCAGGCTACATTCAACCGATGGAGAGAATGCATTGCTGCTGTAGCGGCCTGCCCGAATACCGTGATGAAACTTGGCGGTGCACAGATGCGCTCGGGTGACTTCGAACCTGGTTTTCACATGCATCGATGCGATGCACCGCTGTCTTCTGAAGCGCTCTGCGATCTTCTCTACCCGTACTACGCTGCAGCGATCGACTTGTTTGGTCCCGACCGCTGTATGTTTGAAAGCAATTTTCCAGTTGATCGTGAATGCGTTTCCTACCGCACCCTGTGGAATCTGTTAAAACGCATTGCAGAAAAAGCAGGTGCCAGTGAAGCTGATAAATCGGCGATGTTCAGCGGTACCGCAAAGCGAGTCTACCGGCTTGACTGATATAATGCGTTCACGGAGAGGTGCCGGAGCGGCCGAACGGTCCTGATTCGAAATCAGGTGTACGCTTTGCGTACCGAGGGTTCGAATCCCTCCCTCTCCGCCAAGTTAACTGCAGGCTGTGTAGCAGCCGAAGTTAACGGCGGCAGGTGTTGGAGCAGAGCGAAACACCGAGAGCCAATCGGTCAGCAGGTCGCGACGGTCCGACGTATCGGGCGACCGAAGATCCGAAACTGGCTCCAAGCAATAATGAAGCGGCAGATGTTTCGTAGAAACATCGAGAGCGTCGTGAGCCGTGATAGGTTGCGACGGTCCGACGTATCGGGCGAAGTGACGAGAGCCAATCGGTCTGCAGGTCGCATAGCAGCCGAAGATAACTTGTGTGTACCTTACGCCGCTTTCTGCCTAGCTTCCCAAAGGTCGTGTTCTGCCTGCATTCTCACCCACATTTCAGCGGAAGTTCCCAAAACAGTCTCTAGGATGATGGCAAACGATGGTGAAATACTGCGCTTGCCATTTACGATTTCGTTGACCTTCCTGGGCGAACAGCCGCACAGGTTCGCCAGCGCTGTTTGATTCAAGTCTAATTGTGACATGTAGACTTCAGAGAGCACCTTCCCGGGGTGCATTGGTAGTGGATTGCTGATCATGTTTTTGCCTCAGTGATAGTTTTCGATCTTAACTTCTGAAAATTCGCCATCCTTAAACTTGAAAGTAATACACCAGGGTAATTTAATGGTGACACTCCAAAAACCTTTCCGATCGCCGCCAAGTTTGTGTAACCGGATGTCTGGTGGTTGACCTTTTATTCGCAGGTCTTGAATTGAGCTTGTTGAATGCATAATTGTTAGCAATGCTTTCGCTCTTACCCACATGCTTGCCGGCAGTGACTTCGACTGATTTTGTTCCCAGACATCTTTAGCTACTTTCCCTCTGAAGTTGGCAATCATAATTAACTGGGTATTACACTAGGTGGTATAGTGTAATGGTCTATCTAGTGAAGTCAATGGGAAGCTGTCTCGTTACGCTGTACGCTATCGGCCAGACTCAGAAGTTTTTGAGTGCTCATGCTGCTGTGTCAAACCTATTCAATCTCGGAAGGTATTTTGTATCTGCTGATCACTATCGGAATCTAAGGACAAGTGCGTTCTCAGAATGGAATAGGGCGGTTGCGTGAGATGGATGGTCGCACTTTCGTTACTTACAAGGAAGTTAACTTGGCAATACCTGGAGTCAGCCTGCTGAAAATCAGGCACGGCCTATTGGTTTAAAGTCCTCACCTATGATGCTAACTTCGTTTGCAATTCGTTGGCTGAACAGTAATTGCAGCGCCTCCCTTTCTGCGGCAGAGCCTTCACTTACAATCACTTCTGCCAGGCAGGAAAGCACTTCGCTTAACGCTTCATAATAGTTTCTGTCCAGATGAGTAGAGGCACTGCAGTTTTGTATCGCCAAGGTGAGATTCGCTGCAGACTGATGCTCTCTCGAGACTTTTTTTGCAAGTGCCATGACCTCTGTGGATTCCTGGACGATGATATCGACCTCTCGTTCATCCCGCCTCGACATGGCCTCGAGCAGTTGTGCCATCATTTGAACGGTCACCTTGACTTTAGGATCCTCGATTGCCGGAAGCACTTCAGCTTCGAGATCGCGAGCGATGGCATTCAGGATTTTTCCGATAGCAGGTCGAGTAATCATGCGTGTTCCAACTCAGCCGCCTCGATCGACGCGCCAAGTATATTCTCCCAGATGCCATGTACGGATGACTGTATCAGTATGGTGTAAGCGATGGCGGTTGAAGCCGCGAGATCAGCATCCATGGCGGATGCGCCTGCGAGAATACCGGCAAAGACACGAAATGAACTCAGCAGGGTAAAGTAGGTGATGCTCTGAGGGTTGATAACAGTTTCACTCAAACCGGTAAGTTCACGGTAGATCGAGCAAAAGTCTTCAATATTGTCACCGATCACATCGGGCGGCGTAATAATGCTGACCAGTCCAAACCACCCAAGATCTTCGCGTGGGTCGCCGATATGGGTGAGCTCCCAGTCGATAAGGCAAAGCTCACCCTGCTGATCCAGCAACATGTTGGATGACTGGAAGTCGCCGTGTACCAGTGTCAGGGGTGCAGGTGCAGGCCGGTTGGCCTCGAGCCAGGCACCGACGTAGCGCATAAAGGGGTCGGATCCCACGCCCGCTTTTTCAGTATCTGCCCAGAGTGCGATCTGTTCGTTCATATAGGCATTCCAGTCCCCGGGGTGCCTCAGTTCACTGGGGATGCCTGACAGTGGCGCGTTATATACATCGGCTGCGACCTTGGCAACCATTCGATATAACTCACGCCGCCTGGCCAGCTCAGAAACACTAGCCACCACCGTTAGACTCTGACCATCGACGAATTCGCTGACAATGGTCGGTGCGCCCAGGTGTCTGCCTGTTTTATCAAAGTAGAGTGGCGCTGGTATGGGTAAGCTGGTGTTGTTCTTCAGGTAGTTGAGCAGATGCCATTCTGCGGTACGATCGGATTCAATGATGGCCGTTCCCGCCGGTGGGTCCGAGCGCGCAATCAGTCGCCGTGGACCGGAGCCCTGGTTAACCTCGAAACTGGCGGTCAGGCGGCTTAAACCTCCGGGTATGGAGCTGTAGTTAGAGACTTTACACCCTTCATTCGCAGCATCCTGACTCGCCAGGAATGATGCCAGTTTGTCGGTGATTTCGGCAGTTGTCATATCAATATCCTGCCATCCAGTGTGAGGTCAAAGTTAATTCCTGACCAGGCCCTCGTCGCGGATACGGTCTGCGAAACACTCCAGCCAGGTAAACCCGCCGTTCAGTATTCTGTTGTCACCCCGGCGTCGAGTCATGCCACCCTGGGCACGATACCCGGCCCATCGTGCGCGGTTGAACTGAAGCATCGCGCCACCCCCATCACCGGTGAAGTCGAATACGTCATCGCCTACCTTGTGGCTGGCGCTGGCGACACAGTTGTTGTCATCGAGAATGAAATCCGCCTCACGATTACTGCTCATGCTGACACCATGGACCGAATCTATCACCACACAAGCGCTGAATCCTTGACGACCCTGAACGATATGTCCCCATTCAAAGCTCCCATCTTCATACTGGTTGGCAAAGACGTTCCAACCGACCTGAATATCCTTGTACCAGGTGTATTCTTTCCATTCGATGCCGTGAGTCCAGTAGAGGAGATCGAAAAAGACAGGACCCTCGACCTCATTGCCCATGACCGTGCCTTTAACCCAGTAGGGCACACTGGTATACAACAGAGGCCGATCCTTCATTGGCGCGAAATACTGCATACCCATCGCGCGGCAAGACCCCTTGAGTGACAGGAGTTCGCCTTCGTTCCAGTCCATGTTGTGATCGTCGATAGTGATATCGAGCCCCTGTTCCCCCTCCGGCACCATGTCTTCTCCCACCTTGTGCATAAGGTGATCCGACCAGTGTCGTGTTTCGGGCGTAAAGTTTCGAACCAGTTCTCCTCGAGCGCTTTGCACGGACGCTGGGATCAGATTCAGGTCACCACCGGCATTCGACATGAGCCAGAGCCCACCGGTCATGGGACCGATAAACTTGCGTTCGACAACAAACAGTTCTCCGTCAGCGGTGTGAAAACCGCCATATAGATACTGTGACTGCATGTTCAACCCGTTCAGGGGCATATGGGGTTGTTGCTTGGAGAGATTCGATTCGAACGTGCTGGTTACGGTGTTGAAATCAAAGTCACCGAGTTCACTGATTTCAGTCACGGCTTGGCTCCTTGGGGTTATTGATGTGCCTATTGTCTGTGATACCCGCCGCCGAGAATATAACGGATTCGGCACAAAGTATGGCACTCATGACTAGTAATCCATCACGGTCACGGCTCGGCCTTGTCCTGTTCGCTCCGACTTCGATAGTCGCTGATGGTGCCACCGGTCCACTGTTTGAATGCTCGCCTGAAGGAACTCGGATCGTCAAAACCCAGTAAGTAGGCGATTTGTTTTGGAGCCAGCATCGTGTTCTTCAGGTATTCTTCGGCAAGATCCTGTCGATACTGCCTGATAACGTCGCCGTAGGTTGTGCCCTCGGCTTGTAACAGCCGTCTCAGCTTGCGCTCGCTGTAGCCGAGGGACGTTGCCATTTCTGTCGCTTTGGGTATGCGGCCCGGTGTCCGGGTTAATTCCAGTCGGATCCGCCCTGCCATACTGTCGGCATCAACGAGCTGCTCGAGTACACCCTGGCAATACTGGACGCAAAGAGCGAAGGTTTCGCTGTCGGCGGTGACAACCCGTGTTGAAAGCTGCTTGCGATTCATCATCAGTGCGTTCTGGGTCTGATCGAACCGGATTGGGCAGCCGACCAGTTCCCGGTAGCGATTCAAGTAAGGTGGTTCAGGGTAGGTGAGCTGGACCTCATCGATCACCAATGGAGTTTCAAGGAGCAGCCTGCTCAGTTTTAGTGTGTTGCCAAGATGCTGTTCGATGCAGAACTGCTCGGCCTGACCGAGCGGTGTTTCGGATCGGAAGGACAGAACCCAGGTGTCGCCCATCATTTGGGAGTGATTGCGAATCGGCGTACCGGCAAGTTCGTGGAATGACTCCCACAGTGGATGCAGCTCCGCCAGGGTGGGGCAACTCATGAGGGCATGCCCCATAATGCCGAGATCCTGAATCGAGAGTGCATGGCCGATTTGTAGTGCGAGGTCGGTGTCCGGGTCCTGCTGGTAAATGTTGTTAATCAATTGCAGCAGTTGAGACCGTTGGATAACGTACTCGGGATTCTCTAGGTTGGTTTCATCAATACCGGTATGCGAAAGAAGAGCAAGTGCATCGAAGCCATGCTGAGTAGCCTGGTGGTAGAGAAATCGTGCGAGGGTTGCCCTAATCATTGGAAATGTCGCGGCCGAGAGATCACCTTGAATGTACGATAGTGGTGGGGTCCCGGTGCTGTCAACCAGCGCCCAGCTTTCAGTGCAACGCAAATAGATTACAGGTTGCAGTGATTTGCGGACTTACCTGGTTTCCGATCGGATCATCCTGCAACAGGACTCCTAGAGTGGCAGAGTCGCCCGGTTCCGTCTTCGCGGCAAAACGGTCGCCGTCCGGTGTGCGGGCCAGCACATAACCCATTGTCGGTTCGTTCTGCTGAAAAAGGACGCCATAGGATTCGATTCGCCCACCGCTCGGCGC
>JABHYO010000019.1 GCA_018656865.1 Gammaproteobacteria bacterium
CCTAGCTAGTCGATATTGACTGGTGTGTGCTTGCCACAGACTCGAGGCCTGGACGGCCGAAAGTCAGGCCCCATGGATGGGTTTACGCCGGTGTGGCGAGTGCGCACCGGTCAATATCGACGGATACTCCTCGTTAGCGGTTGAAAACTGACTACGGTTCTTGATACCAGCTGCCGTCTGTTTTTTTCCGCATCCATAGCTGAGAGAACCAGTGGTATCGATTGCCCTTTGGCAATGTACAGTTGTAGCGGGAACGACCGATGGGTAGTTCGCTTGCGGGGGTGATACTGACCCTGCCGCGTGCCTCTTCAGAAATCTGCATCACACCACCCGGGCCATAGCAGGTGAGCCTCGATGTATTAACATTGGGGTTTACGAAATCCAGAAGTAGTGCTGGCTTGAGATTCTCGCTGACTAGAGGATCGATGTCGGGATGTTTGATTGGCAGTGCCAGGCTTCGAAGCTTGTCCCTGAAGGCGCTTTCACCGACATAGACGCCCGCTAAAGGATATCTTGGTAGCAATGCCGGATTCGACATTGGACCAATGGCACCGCTTTGCTGGCCGAAGCCCTGCAACCCCAGAGAACGGATGATTTCGGTGAGTGCCAGATCGTATTCACCGTAGGGATAAGCGAATCGAGTCGGACTGAATCCCGCCTCCGTCAACGCATCTGAGGCATCTGTGATTTCCCGGGTTACACGATTTCGCCAGATTTCCTCACTCTCCCCGGATAGTCGCCGTACCAGGTGAGGGTGGTTCATCGTATGGTTTTCAATAGCGACACCGTGGTCCGCCATTTCCTTCAGTTGCTGCCAGTCGAGATAGAAGGGGTTCCCGGTACCGACGAGGGCAGGTGAAACAAAAATGGTAAAAGGCCAGCCTTTGGCCTTGAGTCTTGGGAAAGCCTCACGGTAAATACTGATGTAGGCATCGTCGAAGGTGATCGCGACTTCTTTTACATCGGCATCGCCGTTCAACGCGTTGTCGATCAGCGTGTCTAACGATAAAACCCGAAACCCCTCCTTTTCGATGATGGCGAGGTGTTTGTCAAACTGGTCCGGTGAGATACTGGTAATGGCAGGTGTGTTCACGTCTACATGGTGGTAGAGCAATATGACACCAGCCTCGGCGTTCAAGGCACACAGGGTCAAACAGGCCGGCGCTATGAGTTTCTTTGAAGCTCTCAATGCGTGTAGAATTCCCGGCCATCGAAGGAAGCTTGCGACTATGGCAAACGAGAAACTCGAACGTAACAAGATGCACAAGAAGCTCCGCAGGGAAACAGGCAAGGCCATTGCTGACTTCAACATGATCTCCGATGGGGATCGGGTGATGGTTTGCATTTCCGGCGGCAAGGATTCATTGACCATGCTCGACATTTTACTGAGCCTGGCTGAACGCGCACCGATTAATTTTCAGATAATCGCTGTCAACCTGGACCAGAAGCAGCCGGACTTTCCTGAGGAGGTGCTACCGGCATACTTTGAGTCTCTGGGCGTGAACTACCATATTATTGAGGAAGACACCTACTCCCTGGTGACGGACATGGTGCCTGAGGGCAAGACATCTTGCGGTTGGTGTTCAAGGTTTCGTCGCGGGATCCTTTACCGCTTTGCCAGACAACATGGATACAACAAGATAGCACTTGGTCATCATCGTGACGATCTGATAGAAACGCTCTTTCTCAACCTGTTCCACGGCGGTAAGCTCAAGTCAATGCCACCCAAACTCCTTAGCGATGACAGTACCAACATGGTTATTCGTCCGCTTGCTTACTGTCGAGAGAAAGATATCGCCAGATATGCGTCTCTGAGCAAAATGTCAGTCATTCCCTGCAATCTTTGCGGCTCCCAGGACAACCTACAGCGTCAGGTTATCAAGGAGATGTTGCAGGGATGGGATAGCCAGCACCCGGGTCGATTGGAATCAATTTTTCGGGCCTTGACCGATGTGGTGCCGTCTCATCTGGCAGATACGGCGCTATTTGAGTTTGGTGAGCTTGAAAAGAGTCAGGTAGACAGTGTTGATCTGGTCAACTTGAAGTCGTCCTGATCTGCGGGGCAGTTTAGGACGACTTACCGTCGTTCCTCTCCCGAAATTCTTTTATCGCAAGAACGAAATTCTTGAGCTCGCCCCCGAATTCTTCAAGACAGTCATCAGATGCGCTGTCGTGCGATTTCAGTTCTTCCTCCAGGCGTCGTGACGAGTTCATCAGTGTGGTTGCACCGAAAGTGCCAGACAACCCGGCGATGTTGTGGACTAACCTCGTCGCCTGATCCAGATCATCGTTGTCGAGATGCCCTCTTAAATCCTGATCTGCATGACCATAAATTTCGATGAAATCCGCTGTCAATGTAATCAGAAACTGAATATCGCCACCGTGACTTTCGAGAGCCTTGCTGAAGTCCGCACCACGAATTCGCAGACGGTCATCGACTTCGACTGTGGATGCACTCGGACTGTGGCTGCCCAGGATTTCTTTCAGGGTGTTATACATGCTGCCGAGTTCAAGGGGTTTCGTTAGATAGCGGTCGAATCCGGCGCTCATAGCGGCATCGATCTCGGTGTCGAGAACACCAGCAGAAAGAGCGATAACAAAGCTGTATTTTAGATCCGGGTTAGCCCTGATTTTTTTGATGGTTTCGATTCCGTCCATGACGGGCATGCGAATGTCCATCATGATAATCGGGAAGTCCCGATGACTGAGCAGTTCCAAAGCCTGACTACCATCATTTGCGACCGTGACATTCATGCCGATGGTTTCGAGCATGCGTTTCGCCATTTTCTGATTGATTTCGTTATCTTCCACCAGCAGTACCTCAGCTGCAGGTAGCATTTCTGGCGTTGTGGTGATCCTTGATCTGGACACGCCGACGGCATCGGGCAGTTTGTCGACGACTACTGAAAAAGAAAAGGTACTGCCTTCTCCGAGCTTGCTGATTACAGTCAGCGTGCCGTCCATCATTTCTGCGAGTTTTCGGCTGATGGAAAGACCCAGTCCCGTTCCGGTGTCGGAAGGTGTGGTGTTTCCTTGCGAAAATGATTCGAAAATTGATTCGAGTTCTGATTCATCGATGCCCCTGCCTGAATCCTTCACGCTGAAGAGGATACGAGTGCGATCGTTGGACAGATCTTCTTCTGACCAGCTGACCTCGACACTGCCCCGGTCGGTAAACTTAATGGCATTGCTGACGAGATTGATGAGAACCTGGGATATTCTGATAGCGTCACCAAGATAGGCGGACTGCTCCTTGGATCCTTCTTCCGGCAGAATCAGCTCAAGCCTCTTTTCTTCAGCGGCGAGCGTAAACAGATTGTCCAGATCCTCGGTTACCGTCAACAACTGGAAGGGTGCTAGTTCTATTTCCAGCTTGCCTGATTCAACCCTGGAGAGGTCGAGTATGTCGTTGACCACACGCAGCAGGTGATTCGAGGCGTTGCGTATGGTCAATAGGTTTTCGTTCTGCTCTTCCGTTAGGCCTGTGCCGAGAGTCAGGTCGGTGTATCCGATGATGGCGTTCATTGGTGTACGTATTTCGTGGCTCATATTGGCCAGGAACCTACTTTTGGTTTCGGTTGCCGCTTCAGCAATCAGACGTGCCTGCTCCGCTTCTTCCCTTCGCTTGCGTTCCGCGATGTCGACAAATGCGCCTTCCAGGATGTGGTGACCAGTGTCTTCATTCTGAATGACCTGTCCAGAGACAGCGACCCAGCTTGTCTCGCCTGACTTGGTCATTACCTGGGTTTCGAAGTCGATGATCCGACCTGATTCTTTTAGCCGGTCCTGAATCACTGAAAAGTCTTCTGGGTCAACGAAGAATTTGCTGATCTTTGAACCAAGAGCAGTGTTCAGTTCTGTTGCTGAATCGTAGCCTAGCAGTGTAAGTGCTGCTGGATTGATGTTGGTGAGGTTGTCATCATGGTCGACCTCGAATATTCCTTCGACGGCATTTTCATAGAGTGACAGATATTTGTTCCTCGAATCACTGAGCTGTTGGTATAACTTTGAGTTTTCGAGCGCGATGGCTGCCTGAGAAGCCAGTAATTTCAAAACGGAAACTCTATCCTGGGTAAAGGCATTGGTATTGGCGTTGTTTTCCATATAGAGAATGCCAGTCAGGTGGGACTGGCTACGTATTGGGACACAGATAATAGACTGCGGCTTTTCTCTCAGGATGTATTCGTCCTGGGTGAAAATGTCTTCGCTGACAGCGTTGTTCAGTACCTGATCTTCCTGTGTACGGGCGACATACTGAATAACAGAAACAGGCACTTCGGTTGAGTTCTCGATAGGCTCCGAATTCGTGCGATGTCTGGTATCGTTGTTTTGCATCCATGTTGTGATTTCAACGGACAATTGGTCTTCAGTATTGAGTATCAGGCTTGCCTTGTGGCCGCCTGCGTTGATGAGAGCTACCTGCATTAATCGTTCAAGCAGTTTCTCAAGTCGTATTTCACCCGCGAGAACTTGGGATGCCCGGGTGACGGTTTCCAGATCCAGCAGATCTTTGTCCGCTCTGTAGACAAAACCGGCACCCGATACGTTTCCTGTTTCAGGTTGGGAGACCAGGTCTGGAAATTCACTATAAAGAATGTGAACCTTGGTGTTCGCTCCCCAGCGCCTGTAATTGTTCGCGGCATGATTAAGGTAGTGCTGAGCCAGTTCATGTCGATCCTGTGATCGATGAAAGCGACCGGACAATTCACTCGCGAGGGCGATGTCATTTAGATAGCCGGACTGCTTTGCTTTACCGATAGCCTGTTCATAGTAACTGAGGGCATTCAGCACGTTACCTCCAGCGGCAGCCAACTCAGCTTTGATCAGAGAGTATCGGTGGGCGATGTTAGAAGGTGAATGGTGAGCCCATTTTCTCAGCAAACGAAGGTTGCGATAGATACGTATTCGCAACTTCAGGGCTTGAACGCGGCTACTTTTTTTCAGCGCCCAGATACAAGCCAGTGATTCAAGGAACCTGAAAAACGGTATTGCCGGTGTTGCCTGCACCCCGTTGAGGTGCAGCAGAGCTTCGTTGGCATATTCAATCGCTTTGTCGTTTTGGCAGAAAATAATGGCGAGATAAAGCTTGATGATAAAGAGGTTTGCCAGCGCTGAGTCGTCGACCTTTAGTTCCTGGTACTGGAGTAGACTGTTCTCATCAACGTTCGGTCCGATCAGTAACCAGGGCGATTCTGTCGGACTGAGCAAGTTGCGCACTGCCTGGAGGTAGATGCAGCTCATGTGATACATGGGAATCTGCTGGTGGCTCTTGGCTTCTGCTGCATGCTCGTTGAGCTTGCTCTCAATACTGTTCAGGTCATGCCCGAGTACAAATGCGTTGGCCGAGGATGAAACGGCGGCAATAAGGGCATATTCGACATCCTGAGTCTCCATACCGATGTGATAAGCATCCGCCAGGGGCTCTAGTGTGGAATTGAGATGATCCTTCCAACTGAAGTTGAAATTGTGGGCGAGGGTGAGGGTTTTGCAGTGAAGTTCCCGATTGTCTCTACTGAGGTTTTCCAGTGCCATCTGCCCGAGGCGGCAGCCGAAATCAATCATCCCAAGATAGGCGATAAATACTGAACCCAGGGCAGGAAAGGCAAAGGAAGATTCAGGCGCCATGCCATGCTTGAAAGACGTGTAGGCCATTTCCAGAACGATACGGCTTATGCCTGGGTTGCCGGACACATAGGCTGCGTGACTCATGATCATCAGTATTTTCATTGCAGCGAGATGCTGTTCATCCGTCATTGCAGGAAGGGAAAATTCGTTACGTCTGGACATGCGCCAGGCGTAGATCAGAACCTGTAGTCCCCGTCCGATAGTCTTCGGGCTCACTGGACCGGTCAGGTGAACATCGAGGCTCTTAAGAGCCTGTTCCGCCGTTTCCATCGCTTCATTCAATCGGGATAAGGAGATTAGCGATCTAATTTTGATTTCAATGGCCCGTGCCCGGTCTAAAGGGCTGCGTGCATGGTCGAGGATAACATTGATGAGAAGATCCAACTGATTTTCATCGCCGCAGAGATAGGCCGCATTGGCTGCCTCAAGATGTGTGTCGAGGCTACGGTCATACTGTACCCAGGCGTTCTGGCCGAGGAGGGCGATAGCAGTCCTGAAATACTTAAATGCCATTCTGAATGCGGCGGCATCTTTCGCTCTGTAACCAGCGGTAGTATTGAGTTGGGCAAGTTCCAACTGATCAATCTGACTGGTGCCAGGTACTTCGAAGCTGTTGTTTAGCTGATTGACGATATCAAAGATGCGATTCTCGACATTGCCTCTAGCCATCTGCAGTATCGCTTGGCCGATACTGGCGTGGATTTTTCTTTTTTCGCGTGATTCGATCATGCCATAGGCAGTTTGTTGCACACGTTCATGGGCAAATCGAAACAAGACCCGCTTGTCACGGATGGCGTTTTCATTCTGTGTTTGAAGAACATAGCCCTGCTGAATGGTCGATGAGAGCTTGGTAGCAGTATCTGAAAGCGATACTCCTGAAACGATTTGAATCAGTTCGAGATCAAACTCCATGCCGATGCAGGCAGCGATCTGCAGAATCTTGATCGAATCAGCATCCAGGTTCTGCAGTTGATGAACCAGCGTCAAACCAACATTCTCGGAGGGGGATTCGCTGGAGATGCCTTGCACATCCCATGTCCATTCACGATGTCTGCGGTCAAACAGTATCAATTCTTTGCTGTAGAGCCTTGTGAGAAACTCTTTGATCGCGAGAGGATTGCCATTGGTTTTCTCTTCAACGAGTATTGCAAAATCACGAGTCTCCTCTTCAGATCGATAGAGCGTTTCCGACACCATGCGATTGACGGCGGCAGAAGACAGGTTTTCTAGGCGGAGCAATTGAATATCGGGATTGTGTTCCAGCAGCTGACCCATTCGTAGGCGGTTGGGGTCTTGCTGATCCAGTGAATAGGCCCGGTAGGCGCCAGTCAGCATGACGTGGTCTAACTGGTCGCTGCCAAATAGGTCCTCAAACAGATCTATTGAGGCGCTATCGATCCACTGCAGATTATCGAGACTAACAACTAGTGGTGAGTCTGCGCCGCATACCGATGACAAGAAGGCAATGATACTTCGTGCCAGTCGTGGTTTCGCGTCTGCCTGAGAAAAATCGTTTGCCTGCGGTTCATGACCCAGGATGGTCCCCAGTTCTGGTGCCAGCGACAGCAGCGGTTCTTCTATCCCGGCCAGACTCTTGATGATTACTTCCTTTTTGCGGGCAAAATCGCGCCGGCTCATCAATTGCCTTACAAGGTCATTCAGTGCTGCGGATAATGCAGTGTAGGGTACTTCAACAGTGATGGGATTGTTCGTGCCCTTGGTAAAGTAGCCACCGCGACAGATGGTTTCCTTCTCAAGTTCGTGAAGCAATGAGCTCTTGCCGACACCGTTTTCTCCTACACAGAAGAGAGCAGATGATCCTCCCATGGCTACCTTGTCCAGTTCCGAGAGAACCTTTACGAGATGCGAGTCGCGTTCCAGAAGTCTTTCGGAGATGTTCAACTGCTCCGGAATATCGTCTAGAGCCAACTCGAAGTCGACGTTGATTTCGTTCCGGGCGGCGAGTTCTAGAAATCGCTCGAGATCCTGAATGATGGCGACCGCACTCTGATACCTGTCCTCCGGCAGTTTGGACATCAGTTTCAGTGTGATCTTGGATAGCGACTTCGGGATCAGCCCATTGATCCGTTCCGGAGATTTGGGTGTGAGCGCCATATGCTGGTAAATGAGTTCGAGGCTATCCTCGCTGACAAAAGGCAAATGCCCGGTCAATAACTGATACAGCGTCACACCGAGTGAATAAAAGTCTGATCGAAAGTCGATGGAGCGATTCATGCGACCAGTCTGTTCCGGCGAAAGGTAGGCTAGTGTGCCTTCGAACATTCGGTTTGGTTCTGGCTTTAGCTGCAGTGGTGTAATCATGGTTGAAATACCGAAATCGATCAGTTTGATGTTTCGGATTTCCGGTAGTAAACGATATTGGCTGGATTAATGTCCTTGTGCACAACATTGTAGCTGTGCAGATCGTCGATGGCTTTTGCAATCAGGCAGCCGATTGAAGCGGTCTCAATGATATCGAGCGTGCCTGATCCGATGAGTTCGGTAAGATGCTTGCCGGAAGGTTGCTCCGTTACCAGGATGTGGGAATCAGCTGAATTGATCAGCTCAATTGGCCGGATGACGTATTCGGAGTCTATTCTGTTCAGTAACTCGTATTCACGTTGAAGGCGTGACACAAGCTCAGGTGTTGTCAGCTCCGGCCTTAGCTGACGTAGTGTTACGGGCAGATTATCTTTGGTGCATCTACCTGTATAAACCAGGTTCTGCGGACCCTGTTGGATCAGTTCCAGTTGCTTGTAACCAGGCACTGAGATCATGCGTTAATCCAGCCGGCAGATGCGTTCCGTCTGCATGGTGCTTCCTCAGGAGATGCTTGGTGCGAAAAGATAACCGGTGCCGTGGATGGTGCTGATGAAAGTCGTATCAGCATCAAACTGTCTGAACTTCCGTCGCACCTGACCTACAAGAACATCAATGTAGCGATCGTCCGGGTACCATTCCCGGTTCCTGATCCTGTTCATCAATTGGTCACGGGTCATGACCTGGCCGGCACTTTCGATAAGTGCAAGCAGAAGGTGAAATTCGCCTGCTGATAGTGGCTGGATTTCGCCGGTTGGTGTAGAAAGCTCTCGCTTGTTTAGATCCAGGATCCAACCTTCGAATTTCCGTTTGAACCCCTTTTCTTTTTGCTTTTCCTGCGCCTTGACGCGCCAGAGAAGGTTCTTTACTCGGGATAACAATTCACGTGGATCGAAGGGTTTAGTGACGTAGTCGTCAGCGCCACTTTCCAGACCGACGATCTTGTCGACCGGGTCGTCTTTGCCGGTGACGAGAATGATGCCTAGATCTGACGTGGCTCTCAGCTCCCTTGTCAGGGTGAGACCGTCTTTGCCCGGTAAGTTGATGTCGATAAGGCAGATGTCGACCAGATTGTCCTCTATCGAATCGACAACGCCTTCAGCATCCTCGCTGGTCATAACTGCATAACCTTCCTTCTCGAAGTGGGCAGTTAGCTGACTGCGGGTTATCGGTTCATCCTCCACTATCAGCAGGTTGGCAAGACTTTCATTCATGTGTTGCAATTATTTCCACCAAACGTTGCAGAATATAACATAGGCTGGGGCCTGTCGGACTGGAAAGATCCCATGAGTAGCATTCAAATTCCCTGGCAATCACTATCAGAGTCGGCACTGAACGGCATTATTGAAGAATTTGTCACCCGTGAAGGAACTGAGTACGGTGATGCCGAAGTCTCCATCGAAATCAAATGCAGACAGGTGAGAAGACAGCTTGAAGGTGGTGAAGCTATCATCACCTATAACGATGATGATCAGACATGTTCAATCGTACCGTTGGACAACTGATTTGCAGCCCTACCTTCGCTAAAGTAGCATCGACTTCAGGGTGTATAACCTAACGAATTGAGTAATACCGGGAGTCCAAATCTGTGATGAGAATCGTTATTGCGCTGGTCGCTGGCAGCCTGATCGTTGTTGCCGCGTGGCTGCTGAGCCAGGACAGTGTCGCACCGGATAGGGCTGAAGAACCTTCTGTCGTCGATGGCGGTAGCCGTGCCGCATATATTGAGAGAGTGACAAAATCCCTCGATGGGACAAGAGTTGTCGAAGCAGCGCCTGAGAACTGGCTTGCCCATGGGCGAACCTATGACGAATCGAGGTTCAGTCCTCTGGATCAGATCAATGTGGATAGTGTCGCAGATCTTGGTCTGGCCTGGTATTTCGACACGGGTACTGACCGGGGTCTCGAGGCATCGCCCATTGTCGTTGACGGAATCATGTACACGAGTGGCTCCTGGAGCGTCGTCTTTGCCAACGATGCCAGAACGGGTGAGTTGATCTGGCAGTACGATCCCGAAGTACCAGGGGAATGGGCAGCTAACGCCTGCTGCGATGTTGTGAATCGTGGTGTTGCTGTCTGGAAGGGTCGGGTCTACGTCGGTACGATCGATGGCCGATTGATAGCGCTTGATGCTGTCACTGGCGAGGAAGTTTGGGACATTAACACCATTGATCGCACCAAGCCGTATACGATCACCGGAGCCCCACGTATCGTCAACAACAAAGTGATCATCGGTAACGGTGGTGCGGAGTACGGTGTTCGCGGTTATGTCACTGCTTACGACACCGACACCGGTGAACAGGTATGGCGATTCTACACGGTGCCTGGCGATCCATCCCAACCATTTGAATCATCGGCGATGGAAGTAGCGGCGAAAACCTGGACCGGTCGATGGTGGACCATGGGTGGCGGAGGCACGGTTTGGGATTCGATGGCATACGACCCTGAACTGAACCAGCTTTATATTGGTGTTGGCAACGGTTCGCCCTGGAATCAGGTTATTCGCAGTCCAGGTGGCGGTGATAATCTATTCCTGTCTTCCATTGTCGCGCTGAATCCCGATACCGGTGACTATATCTGGCACTTTCAGACGACACCGGGAGATACCTGGGACTACACAGCAACCCAACACATGATTTTGGCTGAATTAGAGATTGGCGGTGAGCAGCGCAAGGTCATCATGCAGGCGCCGAAGAACGGTTTCTTTTATGTGCTGGATAGAGTCACCGGCGAGTTTATTTCAGCGGAAAAATACGTGCCGATAACCTGGGCGACTCATGTGGACCCTGAAACAGGCAGACCTGTCGAGACCGAGAACGCCCGCTACCAGATGGCCAATCCGCTAGCTGAGATGTCGCCGGAAGACCAGATCAAAACGCTGTCTGCCATGACAGCAGAGCAGATTGAAAGCGCGTTTCACAAACCGGCACCTTTTGGCGGGCACAACTGGCATCCCATGTCCTACAGTCCGGATACCGGATATGTGTATATACCGGCATTGGACATACCCTTTGCCTATGGCAATGAGCCGGAATTTAGCTATGAGGCTGGTCGTTGGAATATAGCCAACGACCCGCGACTCAATATGCCGTCGGGCGATGCCGGCGTTGATAGCAAGATTGATGGGATGATCCGTGGTTTTGTGGCTGCCTGGGATCCGGTAGCGCAGAAGGAGGTCTGGCGCATCCAGCATGCAGGTTCCTGGAACGGCGGCATGCTGTCGACTCATGGCAACCTTATCTTCCAGGGAAACTCCAGCGGACACTTTGTCGCTTATCGAGCTGACAACGGTGAAGAGCTCTGGTCAGTACCGGCACAGACCGGTGTTATTGCACCACCGATCAGTTTTGAGATAGACGGTGAGCAATATGTGACAGTGGTTGCCGGTTGGGGCGGTGCATTTGCCCTTTCAGCTGCGGCTGCCGAAAATTATGGCCTGAAGCCCCGTGGCAGAATTCTTACTTACAAGCTTGGAGGCAAGGTTGAGCTGCCGCCGGTTACAGATCTACCGATTCCTGTACCGGAACCTCCACCTGTTGTGGCTTCAGATGATGAAA
>JABHYO010000018.1 GCA_018656865.1 Gammaproteobacteria bacterium
ATGTGGGCATCATGGTAGTGTAGTGATCGTGTGCATAAACAGTATCAATAAAATTGTTTCGAATTTCCGTTTAAATTCTCCTCCTTTCATTAATAGGATAAATCATTCAGTCAGTGTCGCAGTGTGGTTTCAGTGTCGGAGCCGCCAATCAGATAGTCCCAGTTTTCAGCATCCAGGTTCTGTCTGGCCTCCAGAATGATCTCGTGAAGGGTCTTGAATCTTGCATCTTCCATCTGATGGATGGTAACACGATCTCTATCGTGATCATGACGTGCAACGCAAACCAGTGATTATTCGTTGATACCCATAACCACCATGCCCGAATCCTCGATCTCTTCCACACTGCAGAATCCTGCGGTTTTGTAGAAGCCTGCAAGTGAGCTTTCACAATCGACGTAGATCTGTTCACGACTCGCTATTTCGATCAGGTTCTCAACAAGCGCAAGGCCGATGCCTCTTGATTGCAGCCCGGGTTTTACGGCCAGTTGATTGATGTACCAGTGTGGGAAAGGTGGTATGCCGCAGGCAACGGAATAGGCGAGTTCCTGGCTGGCCGAATAATCTGAACCAAGCAACCTGGCGATACGAACGACATGTAGTGCCGCGCGCCAGCCGGTGAGTGAGGCCGTCGGTTCTCTTGCCAGCAATACACCTACCGGATTGCTGTCGATTTCTGCGGTGATGGCAAGACTGGCGTGTTCCATTTGCAGGATAAAATACTTGTTGATAATCCTGTGCCATTTTTCCTGGCCAAGCAGTTTGATCATTGTTTGATCGTCGGCGAATGACTCTGCCAGAATATCTGCTATCTGCTGGTGGACCTCGATATCGGCCGGTAGATGAAACATGTTGATTAGAGGCTCACACATTGTGATAACTTATGACCATGCAACTCGATCATATAATGTTTGCTACCAATGATCTTGACACGGGAATCAAACATGTCGAGTCATTGACCGGTGTCAAGGCGGAGTACGGTGGTAGTCATCCCGGCGGAGGAACCCGCAACGCCTTGCTCTCCTTCGGTGGCCGGCAGTATCTTGAGATCCTTGCTCCGGACCCTCATCAGGAATCCGTCAACACGCTGGGTCAGTCCCTTGGTTCCAAAACAGTACCCTTCATACGAACCTGGGCTGTGGCAGTGTCAGGTTTTGATACGTTGAAAGGAGTGCTGCACCAGTCCGGTTATGGCTGCAACATCATCGATATGTCTCGAACACGGCCGGACGGAGTACAACTGAAATGGCAGTTGTTATTCGTAGAGGGGCATGAGTTTGGCTTGGCTATGCCGTTCTTTATTGATTGGCTGGAAAGTCCGCATCCATCGGACCAGGCACCGGGTGGTTGTGAACTGATTTCGTTTTCAGTTTTATGTCCCGAGGCAGATAAATTCAATATCCTCGCAGACTCGATTGGGCTGGAAGTTGAAGTCAGTGCAGGAGAAAAGTCGTTTGCGGCCAGAATGAATACGCCAAAAGGCCTGGTTACACTGCACTAGCTGTTCTAGTCGTGACCCGTAATATTAGTGGGCTTGCCGTCCAGGCTTACCTGGTTGTGCTCGGCCCAGTAGCTGGCAACACCTTCCTTGCCCTTGTTTCTCGCCCATTTTGTCAGTGTCTGACGTTCTCCGGAGTAGTCATAGTGGGGTATGGAATAGCCGCAGGATGTTTGTACCAGATCGATATTCACTTCAAAAAACTGCCTGGTACCGGGTTGCTCACCGAATAGCTGGTCGTATTCGTTGAACTGGTCTGCGTGTCTCGGGTAGATCACTGCGGCTTTTCCGTAGAGTCTAAGGATCAATGGCTGACGATCGAAAGAGCAGAACATGATGGTCATGCGCTCGTTCTCCAGTACGTGGGCAGCAGATTCATTGCCACTGCCGGTCAGGTTTAACCAGACTATCTTGTTGTTCCCGAGAACCCGAAGAGTGTCCATACCCTTCGGAGAGACGTTGACTCTACCTTCGGTGACTGCGGTGCCAATGAAGTAGATGTGCTGCGTTTCGATAAAGGAAATATGATCTTGATTAAGCGCTTCGAACTGTTCGGCCATAAAGCCCTCCTGCTGATTTTATAATGATAAACCAACCGCAGAGTTTGCAGATAATTGCTCAGAGGCTCCCTTGGTTCACCGCGCATTCAGGTTCCAGGTTCTATTCTCAAAGTCGAGGAAGACTCAGGGACATAGATATGAAGATGAGGAAGATATTGCCCTTAGCGGTCCTGGGGTTGGGTGCTTGTGCGCACGAACCCATCATCGATCGCAAGGGTGTTGATGAGAATGCCTATCAGCGAGACCTGGCTGAGTGCAGGGCCTATGCCGCGGAAGTCGATACAGTAGGAGAAACAGTAAAATCTGGTGCTGTGGGTGCTGCCGTCGGTGGTGCAGTCGGCGCCATACTGGGTAACGGCCATGATGCAAGACGCGGCGTCGGTGTTGGCACGGTTGCGGGTGGCGGCAAGGGGCTGACGGAATCGGAGCGGCGAAAACAACGAGTCATGTATCGCTGCATGGAAGGTCGGGGTTACCGCGTCCTGGGATGAGCTTTATTGGTTCTTTAAGGGGTCCGCAGGGCGTAGAGAACTCGACCCGTCGCACACAGGTCGCCTTCTGCATTGATAATATCGACATGGACGGTACATAACTGGCGACCGCGTTTGATCACAGTTGCCTCGGCATCGACCCAGGCTCCGTGAGCCTGTCTCAGATAGGTAATCTGCAGGTCGGCGGTACCTGCAGGTTCGCTTCCTTCTCGCATACTGGCGAAAACGGCAGGTACTGCGGCCATGTCTACCATCGTAGAGAGAACACCGCCATTGACACTACCGCCAATGCCGGTCGGCGTGGTTTCGTTGATGGTTAGCCGGAGGCGGGCATAGTCTTTTCTTGTCTCGACGAGAGAGAGCCCCAAATATTTGTGAAATGGGTTGTCGTCGAAATTTTTAAATGTGTTCTCGTACTGCATGTGTGATCCTGATCCTGGAACAGCCTGGTGCCATTGGGTGCGCTGGATCAAGCACGTTCCAGCGCAGCGATCCTCTCTTCGAGAGGGGGGTGGCTCATAAAGAGTGCCTTAAGACCGGTTGGTCTTCCACCGGAAATGCCGAATGCAGCAAACTCACCGGGAAGATCTTCCGCTACATCGCCCTGCAGGCGCTTCAGTGCCGCGATCATTTTCTGTCTGCCGGCAAGGTCAGATCCGCCTTTGTCGGCGTGGAATTCTCTTTTCCTCGAAAACCACATAACGATCATCGTTGCAAAAACAGACAGGAAAATCTGCGCGATGATCGATGTGATGAAGTAACCGATGCCCAGACCTCTGTCATTCTTCAGAATCACCCGATCGACGAAAAACCCAACCACCCGGGAAAGGAAGACAACGAAAGTATTTACCACCCCCTGGATCAGACCCATTGTCACCATATCGCCGTTAGCGACATGACTGACTTCGTGACCGAGAACGGCCTCGGCTTCTTCCGCCGTCATTTTGTTGAGCAGTCCGGAACTGACGGCGACCAAAGCATTGTTGCGGTTCATGCCGGTTGCGAATGCATTGACGGTATCGGACTGGAAAATGCCAACCTCAGGCATGCCGATACCTGCACTCTCGGCCTG
>JABHYO010000017.1 GCA_018656865.1 Gammaproteobacteria bacterium
ATCCATAGCCGCCAAATTAAAAGAGATCAGCGACCAGCACGGCCATCAATCCATTGCAATGTTCGACCGCGCAGGCGTGGCCGGTCAGCGCTTTGGGCAACTGCTCGGGGCAACACTCATCAGTTTCATCGGTGCCCACGGCGACAGCCCGGTGGGTGCTGCGCGGGCCACCGGCTGGAGGAACTGGACCGACCCGCTGGGTACGCCCGGTGCCCAGCAGGCCCCCGGCGGGCATGCCATGGAAGATCTGGCGATGAATTCCAATGTCGTTATCTTCTGGGCCGCCAATACTGCTGAAACTGAACAACTGCAGATGAAGCACTTTATTGCTGCACAGGAGCGTGGTGCCAAGCTGATCACCATCGACCCTATATTTACGACAACAGCCGCGATGTCGGATCAGTGGATACCGGCGAAAGTGGGCACCGATGCGGCGCTGGCACTGGCAATGATCGCCATCATTCACAGTAAGGATCTGGTGGATGTTGAGTACATGACTCGGCACACCAATGGTCCCTTTCTCGTCAGACATGACAATGGTCAGATCCTCAGAGAATCGGGTGATGGTGAAGGCGGTAAATTCATGCTCTGGGATGAAAACAGCCAGCAGGCGATGCCAGCAGATGAACAAGGCGTGCAACCCGCCCTCATGGGCAGTTACGAAATAGACGGCATCAAATGCAGCACCGCCTACCAGTTGCTTGTTGACGAAGCGATGCCGTATACACCCGAGCGGACCGGGGAGATAACCGGTGTCCCTGCCGAGGTGGTATATCAACTGGCGATGGACTATGCCACGGCTGAACCAGGCGCCATCAAGAAAGGCTGGGGAATCGGTCGTACCTACCACGCCCACCACGTCGAGCGGCTGATGATGACCCTCGCAGCGATGACAGGGAATCTGGGTAAACCGGGCGGTGGCGTCAGTGCAATATCATCATTTCAGGCGCCACCCCTGAACCGCAAAGCTGCAGCGAGACTCGACGATACTGTGCCGCAAACAACGATTGACGGCCTCAGCCTGCTTGCTGCCACCGCAGGGGAAGAGGTCCCCGGTTTAGGTATTTTTCCGATCAAAGCATTGCTCATGGCAGGCATGAACTGGGTAGGCCAGTGGCCCGGGCAGGCGAAAACACTGCAGAAAGTTCTGCCAAACATTGACCTCATCGTCATACCGGAACTGGTTATGTCAGATGCAGCCAATATTGCCGACTATGTGCTGCCCGCTGTAACACCTTATGAACACGAGGGGGTCTGCATGCCGGGATATTATGGCAACCTGATTCAATACATGCCCACGGTCGTCCCGCCAATTGGGGAATCGAAAACAGACTTTGATATCTTCAGGCATCTCGGTATCAAGATGGGGTGGTCGGAGCACTTCGAGGACCTGGACGAGGCGGCTTTGCTGCCGAAGATGTGGGAAACAGTTCCCGGTGTCAGCTTTGAGCGAATTAAAGAAGAGAAGACCATCGTCTGGGAAGGCTTCAACCCCGGCGCCACACCGGAGCACCCGCACGTGGAGTGGGCCGAGGCACAATTTCGCACACCTTCAAAGCGACTTGAGTTCTATGCCGAGGAATGTGCTGATCTGGGCGACGCGCTGCCGACCTACAAAGAGCGTCCCCGTAAACTGTATGACATGCCGGGCGAAACGCTGCCGCTCAGCCTCGTCAGCTACCACTCCAAGTTCCTGCCAAGCGGAACACTCAACGAGGTCAGCACCTTCCGGGATCTCATCCCCGATCCCTATGTGACCGTGAACCCCGCGGACGCCGAAACCAGGGGTATTGGTGAAGACGATATTGTCGAAATATTCAATGGGCTCGGCAGTGTCATATTGCACGCAAGGATGAGCGAGGGGATGCGACCCGGGACCATCGCCGTGATGCAGGGCTGGCGGAGAAACAGTTTCATCGAGGGTAGCATGCAGGAACTCGTCAGTGGCGACGTCACCAATCCGGCACATCTGAAAATGAAACCGCTCACAGGCGCAGACCCCAACGCCGCCTTACATGATGTCTGGGTCGATGTACGCAAGGTGAACACATGAGCAGCATCACTACGACACAGCCCCCCACCGAGACGAATAACCCAGGCACGCAACTGGCTTTGCTCATCGACCTTGATCGTTGCATAGGCTGTCATGCGTGCACAGTCGTTTGCCAGGAGGAACATGGTGATTCACGCGAGGTCCAGCGTCTGAAGGTGCCAACAATTGGCTCTGGCCATCACGATATTCCGGCGGGTGTCTATCCCGATGTGTGGATGTATTTTCAACCCAGGATGTGTCAGCACTGCAGCAACCCGCCCTGTATGGAGGCGTGTCGATATGACGCGATCAAAAAGCGCGAGGATGGTGTTGTTGAGATCATCGAGTCGAAATGCACCGGTTGCAATCTTTGCCCACCGGCCTGCCCCTACGATGTGATCGCCATCAATTATGAGGAAGCGCTGGTTGCAATGTGCGACATGTGTAGCTCCCGCCTTAAAGTGGATCTTCAACCGGCCTGTGCGGATGCCTGCCCGGGGGATGCGATATTTTTCGGGGACATCAACGCACAAGATTCGGACATCAACGCACAGAAACAGAGACTTCCAAAACAGGCGTACGTGCTATCAGGTGGCGGTCAGGAGAACGATCAGCCGTCAGGTCGATATCAGTCACAGAAACCACAGCACAAGGAAGACAGCAGTATTCAGCCCGTGGACGACTGAGATACTAGCCTGCATGCCAGATACTAACCGGTACAAAAAGGCATCGATCCACTTGCTGGCCGCACTTCTGAACCTTGCACTCATGGTCGTGACTGATCAGAGCCCTCGTGTGCTCCTGTATGCCATGGTGCTGTCCTACTATCTGCGCCCACCGACCATTGCCTATCTATCAGGTGCCTGGCAGACCTCTGCCGTGGCCGCATTGCTCCTTCGGCAGACTCGCAGGCCAACACAGTACGATGACGGCGCGCCAATCCGGGATGAAGAGAACAAACCGGTTGGTATCAGCGGCTATTTTGCGATCAATACACTCTGTCTCCTCTTCCTGGGTGGTGCGCTTCTGATGTTGCAGGGTGACGGGTTCCTGCAGCCAGAAAAGCTGGTGCCTGAGCTTCTGTTCGGTGGGATGTTGGCGATCGTCTTCTGGACTGATGACATCTTCGGCAGTCAGCTGGTGTTTGATCCCGATGCACCGTTGTATCGCAATCTCGCCTATAACACCCAGGCGGTCTTCATCATAATTGGCGCGATACTTATCAGCGTATTTATCACGGTAGGTTGGAGCATGGTGTGGTTTGACCTGCATCCGGAAGCCGCCCGTGATGAGTCACCCTGGGCTGCCTGGATCGTGCTGGTGTTTGTGCTCGGAGTGAAACTCACGCATCAGGTTTACATTGATATCCAGGAAGATGCGCCGAGAGCGCGGGGGAGCTTTTCAAGGCTCTCCAGGTTCACGAAGAAACAGTAACCGTATTATTGTCCCGGTGAATAATTGACGTGACGTCATTGTTGGTATAGATATCGTCTCCGGTATCGAATATGAAGGGAGCCCCGTTTCAGGGGAAGGGCTGATGAATCTATTTGATCGTCTGATTCGTCGACTGACGTTGCTTGAAGAAAGCCCGGGCGTCTTTGTCGGTGGTGCAGGTGAGGGTGGTATTGGCGGAGAAGACCGCCTTTTCGGTGGGCTGGTTGCTGCCCAGGCTGTCATGGCTGCGCAAAATACGGTCGACGATTTTCCGATGCATTCCATGCACTCGTATTTTCTGAGACCAGGTCGGGCAGGAAAGGATATTGCCTACCATGTCACAGCAGTTAAGGACGGCAGGAACTTCCGTTCCAGGCGGGTGGAGGCATGGCAGGGAGGCGATTGCATCTTTCAGTTGATATCGAGTTTTCAGCGACCCGAAGAAGGCGTAGAACACCAACCGGAGATGCCGGAGGCTACACCCCCTGAAGATCTGCCGAACCGGGATCAGCAGAAAGGCAGAACTCACTGGCAGGACATGCCCATCGACGTTCGAATGGTGACGGACATAACCGCCAATGAGGCGCGACCGGCAGAGCAGCGGCTGTGGTTGAAAGCCAATGGAGAGATTCCGGATGACCCGGCGTTGCATCTTGCCTTGATCACCTATGCCAGTGATCGTGGTCTGCTCGACACGGCGTATCGACCCCATGCTGACAAAGGCGAACATGCTGGTGCCAGCCTGGACCATTCCATGTGGTTTCATGAACCTCCCCGGTTCGATGACTGGTTATTGTTTTCAACGATTGCGCCAGTGGCGAGAAGCGGCAGGGGCCTGGCAAGCGGGCAGATCTTCAATCGATCGGGTCGATGTCTTGTCAGCGTTGCCCAGGAGGGCCTGGTGAGAATCCGACATGAATGAAGAAATGATTACGGGATCACAGCTTGTGAGGGAAGAGTTGGAAAGCCATTGGCTGCCTTTTACCGACAACAAAACTTTTAAAGATGACCCTCGGCTCGTAGTCAAAGGTGAGGGTATGTTCCTGTGGAATCAGCATGGCGATCGACTGCTGGACGGTTGTTCGGGATTATTTACCTGTGCCGCCGGACACTGCCGGGAAGAAATAACGCGCGCGGTCAGCGAACAGTTGCAGCAATTGGACTACATGACGTCCTTCCTGCGCAGCCATCCCAGATCGTTTGAGGCGGCTAACAAGCTGACCGCTATTCTGCCGGAACCGATCAACCACGTTTTTTTCTGTAACTCGGGGTCAGAAGCCGTCGATACGGCCATTAAAATTGCCCAGCAATATCATGCCTGTCGCGGTGAAGGTCATCGGAATATTTTTGTGTCGAGGCATCGGGCATATCATGGCGTCAATATCGGCGGCACATCTCTCTCTGGGCTGGCAAAGAACCGCCAGGGTTTTAATGGCGTTATGCCGGGTGTCGTACATATGCGATCGACCTGGGATGAAGAACAGCGTTTCTCTATCGGCCAACCTCTGCATCGGGGCAGGGAACTGGCGGATGACCTCTATCATTTTGTTCAGACCTATGGCGCCAATAACATCGCTGCCTGTTTTATAGAGCCCGTTGCCGGTTCGACCGGGTGTCTTGTCCCGCCCGTTGGTTATCTTGAACGTATTCGCGAAATCTGTGATGAGTACGGCATTCTGCTGGTGATGGACGAGGTGATTACGGGATTCGGCAGGACCGGCGCGCCTTTTGCCGCCGATGCCTTTGGTGTCAATCCCGACATTGTGACTCTGGCGAAGGCTCTGACCAATGGTGCCCAGCCGATGGGCGCGGTTGCCGTTCGAGATGAGATTTATGAAACCGTGGTTGATGCCTACCCTGATGGTGTCGTAGAACTGGCTCACGGTTATACCTATTCTGCTCACCCGGCAGCGTGCGCTGCGGCTATCGCAACGCTTGATATTTATGAGAAGGAAAGCCTTTTCGAAAGAGCCGGTGAAATGTCAGAGTACTTTCTGAATTCGATCTTTGCGCTGCAGAATCTGGGTACTGTGACGGATATTCGTGGTTTAGGTTTGTTTGCCGGTATTGACGTAGAGCCGGAAGGCGCCGCCGGTGCCAAAGGCAATCTGCTGCAGAAGCGACTGTTCGATGCGGGTTTACATATAAAAACGACAGGAGATTCTGTGTTGATCGCACCGCCGCTGATTGTCGAGAAAGAACAGATAGATGAAATGTGCGAAATCCTGAAACAGGAACTGAATCGCCTGTAATAAACATACCCGAGGAACATTTATGGCCGACGAATCCGGCGAAGCAAGAATCCATCGTGGCCTAAAGGGCGTTTACTTTGATCGCTCACCTGCTACCTTCATCGATGGTAAGGCTGGCGAACTGCGTTATTTTGGTTATTCGATCCACGATCTGGCGGAAAACTCGTCCTTTGAAGAAACCGCCTACCTGCTTTTTCATGGTGAGCTGCCGACGTCTGTGCAGTTGAATGTTTTCGATGCTCAGCTGAAGAAAGAGCGCGTTCTTCATCCACAGGTACTTAAGATCATAGATGCAGTTCAGGACGCTCACCCCATGGAAGTGTTGAGAACGGGGGTGTCCGCTCTTGCCGCTTTTGACCCGGAGACTGAAGACTGCTCTCCGGAAGCTGTCCTGCGCAAGGGGATCAGGCTGACGTCTCAGGTGCCGATGATCGTGGCTGCTCATCACAGGCTGAGAAATGGCGAGGAGATTGTCCAGCCCGATATGGATCTCTCTCACGCAGCCAACTTCCTCTACATGATTCAGGGGGAGGCACCGACAGAGGATGCGGCGCGGTTGATGGATCTGGATTTCATTCTGCACGCCGAACATGGGTCGAATGCCTCTTCATTTACCGCTCGAGTGGTGACCGGCACAGATGCCAATCTGCATGCGGCGATCACCGCTGCAGTAGGGGCGCTTTCTGGCCCGGCTCATGGCGGAGCGGCTGAGAATGTGATGCGCATGGCGAGGGAAATTGGTGACCCTGCGAATGCGAAGGAATACGTCAAGGCAAAGCGCAAAAACCGGGAAGCCATCATGGGATTCGGTCATCGGGTATATCGTGCCGAGGATCCGCGGGCGAGGCACCTTCGGGATGGGGTCGAAAAGCTTTCCGTCGAAAAAGGTGAACCCCAGTGGAACCAGATTCTGACAGCACTGGTCGATGCCATGAAGCCCTATTCGAGACATGGAGTGAACGTCAACGTCGACTTCTACTCCGGAGTGATCTATCACCTGCACGGTATTCCACAGGATCTGTTTGTGCCAATCTTTGCGGTAGGCAGGGTGCCTGGCTGGACATTACAGGTGCAGCAGCAGATGCAGAGCAATATCCTGATCAGACCACTTCTGCAGTATAACGGCGCTGACCTCAGACCCTATGTACAGCTTTCCGAACGATAGATCAGCAAAGTGACTTTGGTTCATCGACATCTGGATAGTGCCCGAGGGTCTGAGACTCGTCTTGTCATGCCCGAAGGCAGTGAACCCCGAACCCTGGAGGCGGCGAGACGCATCAGCGATGAGGGGGTTGCGAAGGTTGTTCTGCTGGGTGATGAAAAGACCCTGCTGGATACCGCGGCCACTCTTGGTGTTACGATTGACGATTGCACCATTGTTAATCCGTTGGCGGGAGAGAGAGTGGATAGCTACGCTGAACAATATGCCGCTGCACGCCAGGCTAAACATTCCATGGCAAAACGAGCCATGCGTAAGCCGCTCTATTATGGGGCAATGATGGTGAGAGCCGGAGACGCAGATCTTATGTTGGCCGGAATCGCCACTCCCACACGCAGGGTGATTGAGCCGGCACAGCTTTGTATCGGTCTTGCGCCTGGTGTCAGCCTGCCGTCCAGTTTTTTTGTCATGGAGTTTCAGAACATGTCGCCGCTGATATTTGCCGACTGCGCTGTGAATGTCGACCCAACGGCTGAAGAACTCGCCGATATAGCGATTGCCTCGGCAGGGAGCGCAGCGAAACTCCTTGATGAACCACCAAGAGTTGCGTTGTTATCGCTGTCAACCAAAGGCAGTGCCAGTCATCAGAGAGTCGATAAAGTTCGCAGCGCATTGGAAATTGTAAGAGAGCGGGCTCCTGAAGTGTTAATAGACGGGGAGCTACAGGCGGATGCCGCGTTAATACCGGAAATCGCACAGATCAAAGCGGCTGGGAAAAGCGGCGTCGCCGGGCGCGCGAATGTTCTCATCTTCCCGGATCTGGATTCAGGCAATATCGCATACAAGCTGGTGCAGCACCTGGCCCAGGCCAGTGCCATTGGCCCCATACTTCAGGGTTTCGACAGGCCTGTTGCCGACGTCTCCCGGGGTGCAAGCGTTGACGATATTGTCGCGACGGCGGTTATCGCCCTGGCGATGGGTTAGTGGGAGTGGGTTATACTTCGAACCATTATCTAACGAGCGAGGAGTAATAATGGGTTTCGCACTTTCGTCCATGCAACTGACAAGCAGCACGTTTTCTGATGGCGGCGCTATCCCCGCAAAACATACGGGGGAAGGTGAAGATGTCTCACCTGATCTGACCTGGGCAGATGCACCGGATGGCACTAAGGCATTTGCTGTGGTTTGTCATGATCCGGATGCGCCCCTCATCAGCAAGAATGGCACCTACGGCTATGTGCACTGGGTTCTCTACAACATCCCGGCTAATGTGACGAGTCTCGTTGAAAATAATTCTGACTATACGTCAGGTAAGAATGACTTTGGCAATGCAGGATTTGGTGGTCCGATGCCACCGAACGGCCATGGAACCCATCAATATTATTTCTGGGTGATTGCGCTTAACGATGACTCAGAACTCGAAGCAGGGCTAAACATGTGGCAGCTGCTTGAGAGAATCGAACCCAACGCAATCGGCATGAACAGATTGGTTGGTCAGTATAAGAGGGATTAGATCTACCAGGTTGGACCGATTTTCAGCGGATACTCCTGATTGAACGCCGACCAAGCACGACGCAGTCTGTCCTTTTCAGTGTAGATAGTGTCATTGGGCATTAATGATGAGGGATAGGCTTCTTTATGAATTGCGGCTATAGCTATCCGTATAGCGATTAATAGGTCTTTAGCTTACCGGTAACAGTTTCTAACCATGCCGCTGTATTCGATACCCATTGCTCGCCAGTTATCGTTGGTTGCTTCGCAGATCTTTCGGCCGGTATCTCTGAGCGTACGCTGCAGGTTCCTTAAAGAACGATTAGTCTCCCGATTACGCCGCATTGCTCGTTCACTGTTTTCCTGGTTACGGCGGTTCCGATTTTGCCTTTCAATTTGACGATTGTGGTCCTGGACCCGCTGATCCATACGAGATAAGGCCGTGAGGCCAGCATTAGCGTCCAAAGAACCTCGTTGTTTGTTTTTTGGCACGTAAGGATGCCAGGGACCGTGCCCTTTCTTGATATTCAGGTTTTCAGCCTGATCAAGAGCATACGCATCCTGAATAGCCTGTTCGACACAATCTCTCCAACTGAACAGGTCGTCGTTAATTTCTCGTACTCGTCGATCCGATGCATCGACATACGGCATGTTGGGCATTGAGGGGCATCTTGCCTGGTAGTTACCTCGGTAGCCTTTGATAATTTGATCAGACTGACTTTTCGACGCCAGATACTTTGCCTGGGCCGTATCAAGCTTCTGCTGTCGTTCTGCTGCCAGTGCTCGTTTTCTTTTCTGCTCCTCTTCCCGGAGCTGTTTGTCGTGAAGCCGCTTTTCACGAGTCAGTAAGGCTTGCTCAATCGGGCCACAATGTATTGTGTTGCTGCACGAGGCATTGGTCGAGAGATCGGAGAAATAGTATTTCATCTTCTTGGCGATTTCAGTTGAAACATCGCCGTTGGCAACCAATTCGTTCATGACCTCTGCTATTTTCTCTGATGGTTTTCGGCGGATTGATTTTCTGCTCAGATCAAAATAGTCCTTCATCATGGACCACTTCCTCTCATCCGAAATCACAAGTACTGCAACTTCCGACATGAGTTGGGCTAGTGCTTCTTTACCGCGTACCTTGGCAGCCAGAACGATGCCGTAGCTGTGCATTTCATCCACGTTTGGTTTTTGTCCCTGATATTCGTACAGCATGCGGGTAGCGTTCATGTCGCCGTGACGGCTGGCATGGTCTAGCCAGAACAGTGCCTTTTCCAGATCCGGGTCGATTCCCACCGCCCCATTCCAGTAGACACGGGTAAGTGCATGATTGGCTGGATGGTAATTAGACTCGGCAGCCCGCTTGAGATAGCCGAATCCCTGAGTCGCAACTTCAGCGCTCTCATATTGTTGCAACAACTTGACTCCGATCGTGGTTAGAGATTCCAGATCGGCAGTTGTTGCTAGTTTCTTTGCCCAAAAACCGGCCTTGGCGGCATCCGTAGGCACGTTAACAGTACCGGTCGAATAGAATTCAAACAGAAGCGAGATTGCCTCGGGATCGGCTTGGTGACCGGCGCTTTCCAGATGTTTTAAGCCTTCGTCAATATCGATAGCACCGAGTTTACCGTTTAGTAGAATATTGGCTAGAATCTTCTGGGCATTCAGAGATCCGGACTCCGCGAGCCATACGAGTGAAGCCAGTGCTTTCTTGTTGTCTCGTGCCACCGGGCCATATCCCTCGAGAAAGACTCGGGCCAGAGTTTCATGAGCCTCGGCGAAGGATTGTGCGGCGGCCTGCTCCAGGTATTGAATGCCTCCTAAGATGCTTTCGGTGTTCTGCCCTTCGATTCCCTGAAGTAATAACAGGCCATACTCAAACTGTGCTTGCGGCATTCCGTTATCGGCAGCATGCCGATAATGTATCCTGGCCTGATCAATGTCTTTTTCCTCAAGAAGACTCTGCGCTTTCGCAAGAATTGCTTCCGGGCTTGACGAAAGTTCAAGACTGTTAGCTGAGTTGTAAAACAATGCCAGCCAGGAAACGCTGACAAGGAAGATTATTGGCGAACGAGATCTTACTGACACAGTTCAGACCTTTGTATTGATCTGGACTCATCACTACAGATTTTCGATTCCTGCTTCATCCTTTGATTGAGATTGTTCAACAAAAAATTGAACGTGTTACCAAACTGTGTTTTCGATTCGCCCGGGTCATAGGACTGATAGAGCGGGAGCAGGCGTTTCCTGATGTTGAGGTTTTTGACACTAAGTATGACGGATCCAATCTCCAGGATGCCTTGTTGTTGGAAGTTCTCAACAATCGACTTTATCTCCAGGGAGACAGCTGACCAGTCTCCGCTTTCAATGGCATAGTTAAGCAGACGGCCCTGGTCCGCGGAACTGGCGGATGCTTTCAGATACGCTGATCGCATTGCTGCCGCTTTGACACTATCTTTCCGCAGAAGTGAAAGGCGATAGAGGTTACCGATGCTGTACAAATCTCCTTTTGAAACCCCGTATTCATAAGCGTCTAGCATATTACCTTCGTGCACCGGAATGAACGTCGTTCCGGTTGTAAAAATGTCTGCCAATTCCTGTATCGCAGGCATATGTCCGTTGTTGATTAGAAATTCAAGGATAGCGATGCCTTCCTGCGCGACTTGTGCTGATTTGTCCTGTCTTGCATAAGCTCTTGCGATCATGAGAAAGTCTTCTGGCCGACGTACCTCGTGGTTCATGATCCTGTTGCCGGCATCGATCATCTTGCCATGGTCTTTACCGTGACCGTATTTGTATTGAGGCTGGTCTCCTAGGTACCAGATTTCCGTGATGCCATAGCCATAGATGCTGAAAAGCTGCTTGAGGGCGGGGTAGTGGTTTTGATCAGCTGCTTTAACCACGTAGGCGATGGCACGGGATTCCTGGCCGGTTCCAAGTTTTCTTGAAAGAAACATTTCTGCCAGGTACATCTGGGCTTCGGGGTTCCCCGTTTCAGCCGCTTTCTTGAACCAATCTGTGGCTTTTTTTTTGTTGGGTGCGAAATTGGGAATTCTACTGAGATAAAGATTTCCAGTCTGAATCATTGCACGCAAATCTCCCTGGTCTGCAGCTTTCTGCAAATACGCGAAACCTTCCTCCACCTCCTGGAAGTTAAAAACCCCCTGAATCAGGAATACCCCGTAGTAAGTCTGCGCAGCAGCGTAGCCTTCGTCGGCGAGAGTAGAAATCGTGTCGTATGCCTCGTCTTGTTTGCCTTCTTGAATAAGATTCAGTGCGCTTGCCAAAGCTGTCTGTCGGGGATCTTCTGCAGGCATGGCTGTGATGGTGAACATAGACAAGAACACCAATAAAACAAGTTGAGCACCGAGCTTAAACATCTAGAACTCCCGTAATACGCTCACTCGAACAGACCCCGGGGTGAACCTTTCCCGTTCTTTTACGCACCGGCAGAGCGGTTACTCCGATACATCAGGGTAAATCAGGTTTGTGGCCCTGCTGATATTAGACCAGTATTCTTTTGGATTCTCCATGAAGTGAGCACTGAACACGCCAATTTCCAGGGGCGTTCCCGGCGCGTGACCTTGACTTTGGCAATGCAGGATATGGTGGTCCTATGCCACCGAACGGCCATGGAACCCATCAATACTATTTCTGTGTGATTGCGCTTAACGATGACGCTGAACTCGAAGCAGGGCTAAACATGCGGCAGTTGCTTGAGAGAATCGAACCCAATGCTGTCGGCATGAATCGTTTAGTTGGTCAGTACAAAAGAGATTGGACTTCTCGAACAGAGTCAGATGACAGTTCACCCATCGATCTTACGGGCGATATAGTAACCGTAGCTCAGGAAGGCCTTGTGCTGCTCGTAGAGAGAGATCTCGGTTTTTTCAGCCAGAACCATCGCGCGTGCAGCTTCCGAGTTGTTGTTCCGGTGCAGGTACTCGGTGAAACGCTGTTGCATCGGTCGATAGTAATTGTCGAGCCAACAGTACTCAGGCAGCGGGAAATACCCGATTGGTGAAAAACCAAGGCGCTCAAGGACCGCCATTTTGGCAGAAGCAGTGTCTACTTCAGAGTATTCTCTCTGCCAATGCGCCTGCAGTTTCTCCGGCCGCTGATCGGTCAGCCAGGTCATTTCTGATACAGCGAGGATGCCATTTGGTTTCAGGTACTTCCGCCATGCTTCGATTCCTGCCGCGAAACCCATGTTGTATATCGCGCCCTCTGACCAGATCGCATCATAGGCCGCTTCTGTGAAGGGAAGTGTCTCCATGGTTGCGCAGAGCGTGGTGATGCAATCGGCAAGGTCAGCCCGGCCAGCCGCCTCTTCGAGTTTGACCAGGAAATCCGGAAGGAAATCGACGGCGGTAATGTGCGCATCTAGCTCCTTCGCCAGGACAAGTGTTGAGGCGCCGGTCCCGCAACCGATATCTGCAATTTTTAGGTTTGTCGCTCCCTTCAACCCCGAAAGTGCAATAGCGTGACGGGTTTCATCGTCTCCCCCCGGGCCCTGGCGCGAAGCATCCTTGTGTAAGTCGATTAGAAGTTGAAGTTCATCCACCATTCTTAGCCCTGGTGAGGTGATGGCCTGGGTGCTGGCTATACCCGATTAATCTGATGGTCCACTACCATCTGTTGGAAGTCTCCCACCATTTTTTTGAACAGTAGGCGTACAAGTACACTCAATAAAGGTGTAAAGAAACGGAGCCAGCCACTCAACTCGTAGGCAATGGTCCAGGTGAATTCGCATGCATCATCACCTATAGGTTTGACGGTATAGTCTTCCAACAGTGCACCCAGCAGGCCGACATCTCCATTTTCGATCCTGAAGACCATGCGCCGATCTTGCTCCCAGAGCAGAAACTGCTCATCCAGCCTTGACCCCGTCGACTGCACTATTGTCCGTTTAGTGTTCGCGTTAAATGGTGGCTCGCTATCCCAGATTACATCTTCTATACCCGCCCATTGCCACGTATCACGACGCTCGAAAATAGAAAAAATCTCTTTGCAGGACACTGGAAGCTGTACGACAAATTCCATTTTTCGTGGTGCTGAGTTCAGGTAATCGAGTGTTACTTTTTTGTATTGGTACATTTCTATCGGCCTATGTGGTCTTGTACTTTGGCGCTGATCAGATTCAAAGCGGTCAGTCTATTTTACCGATTCATATCATCGGCTGAGATTCCGGCCACAACCGTCGGCGCTTTCATGGCGTCGCGCCTGAAGGGCTCTCCCAGTTCCTGGTTCAGGATCACTTCGATAAATGTCGTAGTCCCGTTTTCCTGAGCCTTGCAGGAAGTCTGAATGGCATCAACGAGTTTTTCCTGCTTTTTAACGACGACGCCTTCCAGGCCACAGGCCTTGGCGATACCGGCGTAGGAAACGTTGCGATTCAGCTCTGTGCCGACAAAGTTGTTGTCATACCACAGTGTCGTGTTCCTTTTTTCCGCCCCCCATTGATAGTTTCGGAAGATCACCATGGTGATCGCCGGCCAGTCGTCTCTGCCGCATGAGGTCATCTCGTTCATGCAGATACCAAAAGCGCCGTCACCGGAGAAACCCACAACCGGCACATCCGGGCAGGCGATCTTCGCACCCAGGATAGATGGCAGGCCGTAGCCGCAGGGTCCGAACAAGCCGGGCGCGAGAAACTTTCGACCTTCTTCGAATGTGGGGTAGGCATTCCCGATGGCGCAGTTGTTGCCGATATCGGATGAAATAATTGCATTCTCCGGCAGGCTTGACTGCAGGGCGCGCCATGCCTGTCTTGGTGACATGAGGTCGGGATCCCGTTCCCGGGAATCGGTATTCCAGCTCGTGCCGGGATCGTCATCTTCATGATCCATGCCGGCAAGAGTCTGGCGCCAGTTGGAGTTCGCCTCGTGGATTGTGCGTTTGCGTTCCGCCCGGCCTTCGTCACCTGCGCTGGAAGAAAGCTGCTCGAGTATTTGCGTAGCCACCTGTCCCGCATCGCCGCAGATTCCAACGGTGACTTTTTTGGTAAGGCCGATGCGATCAGGATTGATATCCACCTGGATGATCTTTGCGCCACCGGGCCAGTAGTCGATGTCATAGCACGGAAGGGTAGAGAATGGATTGAGGCGGGTGCCCAGCGCCAATACAACATCTGCTTTGGAGATCAGTTCCATTGCCGCTTTGGAGCCGTTGTACCCCAGTGGGCCGCAACTTAGCGGATGGCTGCCGGGAAAGCTGTCGTTGTGCTGGTAACCGTTGCAGACCGGTGCGTCGAGTCGCTCCGCCAGTGCCTTGCACTGCGGAATGGCTTCGCCGATGACCACGCCGGCTCCAGAAAGGATGACAGGGGATGACGCTTCCGAAAGCAGTCTTGCCGCCTCCGCAATAGCATCACGGCCACCCGCCGGCAGCTCAAACTCAACTATTTGGGGTAGTTCAATATCGACGACCTGGGTCCACATGTCTCTTGGTACATTGATCTGGGCAGGTGCCGACAACCGTTTCGCTTTTGAAATGACCCGGTTGAGTACTTCGGCCATGCGGGATGGGTCGCGCACTTCTTCCTGATAGCAAACCATGTCTTTGAACAGCGCCATCTGTTCGACTTCCTGGAATCCACCCTGAGCCATGGTTTTGTTGGCGGCCTGGGGGGTTACAAGCAGCATTGGTGTGTGATTCCAATAGGCGGTCTTGACCGGGGTGACGAAGTTAGTAATGCCGGGTCCATTCTGGGCGATAGCCATGGCTATCTGTCCGTTTGCCCGGGTATAGCCGTCGCACATGATGCCGCCGTTGCCCTCATGAGCGACATCCCAGAACTTGATACCGGCCTTTGGAAACAGGTCTGAAATCGGCATGAATGCAGATCCGATTATGCCGAATGCGTGTTCAATGCCATGCATCTGGAGGACTTTGACAAAGGCTTCTTCAGTCGTCATCTGGGTCATGGTTTTTGTTCCTGTCTTGCGGCTAAAAAAGAAGGTGAACTGTATCAGAATGTTCGAGGTGAATTACATTCGAAGTCTCTCAATAAGGCTGGAAGTATCCCAACGCCCTCCGCCCATTCTTTGCACGTCCTTGTAGAACTGATCGACAAGACCTGTCAGTGGCAGGGAGGCTTCCATATCGTTTGCCGTCTCAAGGGCGATGCCAAGATCCTTGCGCATCCAGTCTACGGCGAAGCCGAAATCGAACCTGCCTTCAGCCATGGTGTCAGCGCGATTGTCCATTTGCCAGGACTGGGCAGCACCCTTGGAGATAACATCGATCACCGCGTTGAGATCCAGCCCGACCTGTTCCGCGAAATGCAGACCTTCAGACAGCCCCTGGAGAATACCGGCGATGCAGATCTGATTGACCGCCTTGGTCAACTGGCCGCTGCCACATGATCCCATCAGTTGTGCGGATTTGGCGTAGGCCTGCATGGCACCTTCGGCTATATCGAAAGTCTTCCTGTCACCGCCGACCATAATGGTGAGCTGACCGTTTTCGGCGCCTGCCTGACCGCCCGAAACCGGTGCGTCAAGAAAGCCACAACCCTGGTTAGTAAGTGCTTTCTCCAGCTCCCGGGCCAGACCCGGTGAAGCCGTTGTGTGATCGACGAGAATAGCGCCCTCATGCAGTCCGGCCAGAATTCCGTCGTCGCCATAGAAAACAGAACGAACGTCCTGATCGTTACCGACACAGGTAAAGACAATGTCCGCATTGATAGCAGCCTCCCGCGGTGTCCCTGCGGCACTACCCCCATGTTTGGTCACCCAGGATTCTGCCTTGCCGGCGGATCGGTTGTAGACGACTGTTTGATGGCCTGCCCGTAAAAGATGGCCCGCCATGGGATAGCCCATGACACCAAGTCCGACAAAGGAAACGTTTTGCATGTTCTGGTCTGCCAGTGAATGATAGAAAATGCAGATTACTGGAATTGGCGTTGCCAGTCATTTGTCGTGGCAAGATACCGGCTATGGTTTGGAAGGTCTGAAAGGAGCTGCAGTTTTACCTGTTGAGTGAGAGGGCCTGACCCCGTCAAATCGGTCGGCTGTTTGTCTGTTTAAATTCTAAATTTGCTGAACACAATCCAGGTTGATAGGTCTAAACTGTGATTGTCTCAATCTGATGCCAGCCCTCGTGCGTCTACTATCGTTAGTTGTTGCGACGTTCCTTTTCTGTTCCCCCGCTAGTGCCAGGGAAGTGTTTCTCGGTGAAATTATCGAGGCGTTTCGTGATTCCGGATACTCGCTGATCTACAGTACTGCGCTGGTAAATGAATCCCTGCCAGTAGAATGGCAGGGCGACGTTTCGCTCATCAGCTTGAGGGAGATCCTCAAAGATCAGGGGCTGATGTTGACCCGCCTC
>JABHYO010000016.1 GCA_018656865.1 Gammaproteobacteria bacterium
CTACTTTCTGCTGAAGAGCGACGGGAGCTTTTCAAGGCGGTGGTGGAAGATGTTCTGACCGCCATTGAAGCGTGTACTCTTATAGACGATCTTATTATTGTCACCGATGACAAAGCAGTTGCTCAGCTCGGTCGGGAGTTTGGGGCACAGATCCGACCGGAACCTGAAACGCCTGGATTGATAGAGGCTGTCACGGAAACGGGCAGGCAACTGGCCGAAGAGGGTGTGACAACCATGGTTTTTTTGCCGGGGGATGTCCCGCTCACGACAGCGGACGAGCTGGAACTTGTGCTGGAAGGATTCGGATTACTGGATGAGCCGGAGTTTCTCATCGTGCCTGCATCGGACCTCGGCGGATCGAATTGCGTTGCTTGTTCTCCGCCGGATTGCATGACCTTTGGATTCGGTGAAGACAGCTTCAGGCGCCATCTCGGCATTGCCGGGGAGCTCGGTCTGAAACCCATCGTTGCCAAGTTACCGGGAATAGGTCTCGATATCGATACGCCGGAAGATTTGAGGGAACTGGTCAGCCAAATAGAGAACGAGGGACGTGATGGCCAGGAATATAGTACAGTTCGCTTCCTGACGATGAGTGGTCTAATCGGCAGAGTGAATGCAGACATCGTGGAGTTGGGTTGATGACCGACCGAATAGTTGAGTTACTTGATGAATCGAAGAATCGGAGTCTGTCCGATTCAGAAGTGCTGACGTTTGCTGGCTACAAAGACACAGCCGTTCTGATGTTGGCTGCAGGTGAGTTGAGGGATACTGGTCATCAGAATACGGTCTCCTACTCTCGCAAGGTTTTTATCCCTCTGACGCATCTCTGTCGAGATGTTTGCCATTACTGCACCTTTGCCCAGGTCCCGAGAAAGGTCAAGGCACCTTATCTAGCCCCTGAAGAAGTTCTCAAGATTGCCGAAGATGGCGCCAGGGCAGGATGTAAGGAGGCGCTGTTTACGCTGGGAGACAAACCGGAGCTTCGTTACAAGGCAGCCCGAGACGGGCTGAAAGATCTGGGTCAGGAGTCGACACTTTCCTATCTCAAAGAAATGGCCGAGATGGTTTTCGATGAGACCGGTCTCTTTCCTCATCTCAACCCAGGATTGATGACTGCAGACGAGTTTGCTGAGCTGCGAAAAGTTTCGATATCGATGGGCATCATGCTGGAGAGTGCCTCCGGCAGATTAACCGAAAAAGGTATGCCTCATCATGGTTCACCGGACAAGATTCCGGAGAGACGCTTTGAGACACTGAAGCTCGCGGGTGAAGCAAGGGTGCCATTCACTTCAGGCATTCTCATTGGTATTGGTGAAACTCGTCAGGAACGACTTGAATCCCTTTTGGCGCTACGTTCTGCCAATGATCCCTATGGGCACATACAAGAAATCATCATTCAAAACTTCAGGGCGAAGCCGGAAACGCTGATGGCGAATGCGCCGGAACCAGATTTGAATGAACTGCTTTGGACCATCGCCATGGCGCGGGTCATATTCGGACCTGAAATGAATATTCAGGCACCACCCAACCTTAGTCCGGGCGTACTCGAGCAGATTGTCGATGCGGGTATCAATGACTGGGGCGGTGTCTCTCCTGTGACACCTGATTTTGTTAATCCGGAGGCGCCCTGGCCTCATCTGACGAATCTGGCCGATGAAACAGCCAATGCAGGCAAGATGCTGATTGAACGGCTGGCACTGTACCCTGCCTATGCTAACGAGGCAGCAAAGTGGACCGATCCAGCCGTCTCACCCCATGTGCTTCGGGCAGTGGATGGGTCAGGTTTTGCGCGAACTGAAGAGTGGTCTGCAGGAGCTGTTGTAAGCCCGCCGGAAACCGATCTTGCAAGAGTGACGGCAATTCCGAAGAGCCGACCAATGGCAGACGTCGCCCAAATACTGGAAAGAGCGCGAGAGGGCGAGCGGCTCGGAGAAAAAGAAATCGTAAGGTTGTTCAAGGCTCGCGGCGATGATTATACGACTGTCTGTCAGGCGGCAGATGAATTGCGACGAAAGGTGGCGGGGGATGAGGTCACCTACTGCGTTAACAGGAACATCAACTACACCAATATCTGCTACTTTAAGTGCCAGTTCTGTGCCTTCTCTAAAGGCAAGATGAGTGAGAATCTGCGTGGCAAGCCTTACGATCTTTCCCATGAGGAGATCATGCGTCGGACAAAGGAGGCATGGGAACGCGGAGCGAGTGAGGTTTGCCTTCAAGGCGGCATTCACCCGGAATACACGGGACAGACATATATCGATGTTTGTCGATCCATCAAACAGGTAATACCGGAAATGCATATCCATGCTTTTTCTCCCCTGGAGGTCTGGCAGGGAGCAAAAACGCTGGGTATTCCCATCTCTGAATTCCTGGGACAGCTGAAAGAAGCAGGTCTCGGGACGCTGCCTGGCACTGCCGCCGAGATTCTCGACGACGAAGTGCGAGCGACGCTTTGCGCAGACAAGATCAATACCGCCCAGTGGCTGGAAGTTATGGAAGAGGCACATGCCGCTGGTTTCAATACGACAGCGACCATCATGTACGGTCACGTTGAGCAGTACCATCACGTTGCCCGCCACTTGCTAAAGGTTCGGGATCTACAGGAGAAAACCGGAGGTTTTACAGAGTTTGTGATTCTGCCATTTATCCATATGGAAGCGCCGATGTATCTAAAGGGGTTGGCTAGAAAAGGCCCAACCTTCCGGGAGGCGATTCTGATTCACGCCATATCCAGACTGGTGCTCTATCCTCATTTTAGGAATATCCAGGCTTCCTGGACAAAACTTGGTCATGACGGCGTTCGCGCCTGTCTGCAGGCGGGCGTCAACGATCTGGGCGGTACCCTCATGAATGAGACCATTACCCGTGCCGCTGGTGCTTCACATGGCCAGGAGACGTCACCGGAGGAGATGGAAGAAATCATTCGCAGTATTGGCAGACACCCCAGACAGCGTTCTACAACCTACGGCGAAGTATCAGAGTTACAGAAGCAGCGATCATTCGGTGCCGTTTCCCTCGTGGAACCCGTTTTCACGGCTGCTCGCCGCTATGAGCGCGGTAGTATCAAAAAGGACCTGGTGAAACCGGGTCTGGAAGGCGGTGAACAGCTTTCCAGTCAGGATATCGTTTAAAGCAAAGAGAGGATTAACCATGGCAGTGCCGCAACGAACTGCATTGACGTTACCGGACCCCCGGGGCGTTGAACAGACCATCGAGATGGCGAAATGGGCTGAAGACGAAGGCTACGACGACCTCTGGTTTGCCGATTCCGGCGGCATTGATGCCCTGACGGTGGCCGCTGCGGTTGCACTCAATACAGAGCGTTGTCGTATCGGTACAGCCATAATCCCGGTCTATACAAGAACACCGGCAGTGTTCGCTTCTTCCTGTCATGTTCTGAACAAGCTCTCGAACGGCCGGTTCATTCTTGGCCTCGGTTCGTCGAGCCAGACCATGATGGAAAACTGGCATGGCCTCGATTTTGAAAAACCGCTGACTCGTGTCAAAGAAACCACTGAGTTGGTCAAGCAGATGTTAACTGGTGTAAAAACCGGCTATGACGGAGAGACCGTAAAAAGCCACGGCTATCGACAACTGCCTTTGGAAGGAGAACAACCTATCTATATGGCGGCATTGAGAGCGAAGATGCTGGAAGCCGCAGCAGAATTTTCCGATGGTGTGATCGTCAACCTGTTCCCGAAAGGAGCGCTGCCGAAGATGATGGAACATATTAGTGCCGGTGGCGCCCGGGTCGGCAAGAAAGCTGAAGATATCGAGGTTGTTTGCCGTCATATGGTGATCGTCACCGACGACAAGGAGGCTGCCCGCAATGCGTTTCGCGCTGCCTTCGCACCATATTATGCTACGCCGGTGTATAACAGCTTCCTGGCCTGGTGTGGCTACGAGGATGTTGCTGCAACGATTAGTGAAGGCTGGGCAGAAAAGAACCGGGACAAAACCACCGGTGCACTATCCGATGAGCTGATAGATGAGATTGGCATCATCGGCTCAATGGAAGAGTGTCATGACAAGATTCGTGAACGGGGGGAGATGGGTATAACCACCCATATCATTTCCAGCCCGTCACCCAGGGATGCCTTGCAGACCTATGAGGCATTTACAGCCAAGAATTTCAGTTTTTAGGAGTGAACAAATGAAAGTAGACGGTGGATTAATGGGAGACCTGGCGGGGGTCTCGAAGAATGCGAAACGATTGGAGACACTCGGATATCATGGTGCGGTTACTGCCGAAACCGCGCACGATCCTTTCTTTCCGCTGCTGCTGGGAGCGCAGGAGACGGAGAAGATCGAGCTGGTGACATCGATTGCAGTGGCCTTCTCCAGAACGCCAATGAATCTTGCCAATATCGGTCATGATCTGAACAGTTTTTCTAAGGGGCGATTTGTGCTCGGTCTTGGTTCGCAAATCAGGCCGCATATCACCAAGCGATTCAGCATGCCCTGGTCAAAACCCGCTGCCAGAATGCGAGAATTTATTTCTGCCATGCGCGCCATCTGGGACTGCTGGCATACAGGGGCGCCGCTTTCCTTCGAGGGTGATTTCTACACGCACTCGCTGATGACGCCGATGTTCACCCCGCTTGATGTGGAATACGGTGCGCCCAAGGTGTTTCTTGCTGCGGTGGGTCCACTGATGACGGAAGTGGCCGGGGAAGTTGCCGATGGTGTGCTTATTCATGCTTTCACAACAGAAAAGTATCTGCGCGAGGTCACGCTGCCCGCAGTAGATAGGGGACTTGCCAGGGCAGGCCGATCGCGGGACGACTTTGAGGTTTCGTATCCTGGTTTTATCGTTACCGGTAATACCGAGGAACAATTCAACGCCAGCAAACAGGCGGTCAGTAAACAGATAGCGTTTTATGGTTCAACACCGGCCTATGCGCCGGTTCTGGGTGTCCATGGCTGGGGAGACCTGCAGCCGGAGCTGAATAAGTTATCCAAGCAGGGCAAGTGGGATGAGATGGGAACGTTGATCACAGACGAGATCCTCGAACAATTTGCGGTTGTTGCAGAGATTGACGAAGTTGTCGACAAATTCAAGTCGAGATACGGCAGTCTTGTTGATAGAACTATGGGGTCATTGCCAGCCAGAGATGACGACCACGCAAAGGAGTTGTTGGCAAAAATGTCGGCATGACGACGGAGTCGTCATCCTGAGCGAAGGTCGCGAAGCGACTGGAGTCGAAGGATCTCGTCGAGATTCTTCACTTCGTTCAAAATGACAGCGGATTTAGAGAAAGAGGAAACCGAAATGAAATTAGGTATTTTAAATGGTATCGGCGGCAAGGTAATCGGTATCGACATGGAGCGAATCAAGGCTGCTGAAAGTATGGGCTACGATTCGGTCTGGACTGCAGAAGCCTATGGTGCCGATGCGGTGACACCGGCTGCGTGGATTCTGTCGCAGACCGAAAAGATAAATGTGGGTACCGCCATTATGCAGATGCCAGGTCGGTCGCCCGCCTGCACGGCGATGACCGCCATGACTCTGCATCAGCTTTCCAACGGAAGATTTATCGTTGGGCTTGGTGCATCGGGCCCTCAGGTTGTTGAGGGTTGGCATGGGTGTGCCTACGGCAAGCCGATGGCCCGTACCCGCGAATACATTGACATCATGCGCAAGATATTTGCCCGTGAAGAACCGGTCGAACACCAGGGCTTTCACTACTCCATGCCCTATGAAGGAGACGACGGTACCGGGCTGGGTAAACCACTGAAGAGTATTTTGCAGGCTGAGACCGACATTAAGATCTATACGGCATCAATTACACCGAAGGGTCTCGAGACCTCGGCTGAATGCGCCGATGGTGTCTTCCCGATCTGGGTACCACCTGAAAAAATGGATGTACTTGGGGCACACATTAAGAAAGGGCTGGATACGGCTGGTAAGACCATGATGGACTACGATGTTGCACCGTTTGTTACGGTCATCGTAGGAGACAATGTCGATCAGTGCCGTATGCCGATCAAGGGCAATATGGCACTTTATATCGGCGGCATGGGTGCCAGGGACAAGAACTTTTATAACGACTATGCTAAGGCGCTTGGGTTTGAGGATGCCGCTGCGAAAATTCAGGACCTTTATCTTGCCGGCAAGAAGGATGAGGCCATGGCAGCAGTGCCGGATGAACTTGTCGATGCATGTCACCTGGTTGGACCGGCTGAGAGAATCAGGGAAAGGCTGCAGACATGGAAGCAGGCGGAAAGTGAAGGCAAGATAGGCAGCATGCTGCTGGGTGCTGGACAGATTGAGGCGCTGGAAATAGTGGCAGGAGAGATGCTGTAGCGGGAAGGTGATGACACTCAGAAGCCGATATTTGCTTCTGAGTGCCTAACTGCTGATCGCTATCGCAGAATGCGACGATCCAGAGGGGGAGTTGCTGCTGTTGTCAGATATTCGTGAAAAAGTGGCTGCCGCAGAATCATTGACGTCGACAGGGTAGGAAGAGAGATTTCATCGCCAAGCTACACACTGAAAGCCTGTGCCGGAATCGATGAAATAGGCAGGCAAAGCTGGGACGCTTGCGCCAACCCGGCGAGGGCAGGTATCGCTAGTGACCTTCCTTTTGATCCGTTTGTTTCCTACGCCTTTCTGAGTGCGCTGGAAGAGAGTGGCTCTGCGACTGCTCGTACTGGCTGGGCGCCATATCACCTGTATCTTGAGCGTGACGAGGGCGTCGTTGTCGGTGTATCGCCGATGTATCTGAAAAATCACTCACAGGGTGAATATGTCTTTGACTATTCCTGGGCAGATGCATTTGAACGTGCTGGCGGACGTTACTATCCCAAGCTCCAGGTGTCTGTACCTTTTACTCCGGCAACTGGACGACGTCTGCTAATACGGCCTGATACGGGAGATTCTGATCTCGAAAAATATTTGCTCTCCGGCCTGATGCAGGCAGCGGAACAAATGGAGGTGTCGTCGGTTCACGTAACCTTTGCAGACCAGCAGCAGTGGAAACTCATGGGTGAAATGGGTTTTTTACAGCGTACTCACAATCAGTTTCATTGGCAGAACGATGGATACGAAACATTTGACGATTTCCTGGCAGCTCTGTCGTCGAAAAAGAGGAAGAACATACGTCGTGAGCGGCGAGACTCTGTGGTTGCCGGTGTTGAAATTGAACGATTAACCGGGTCCGAGCTGCGAGAAGAACACTGGGACGCGTTCTACAGGTTTTACGTCGATACTGGCAGCAGAAAGTGGGGTTCCCCTTATCTAACCCGTCAGTTCTTTTCGATTATTGGCGAAACCATGCCTGAAAATACGATGCTGGTCATGTGTAAACGTGACGGGCGTTACATTGCAGGCGCAATCAATTTTATCGGCGACGAATGCCTTTTTGGTCGCAACTGGGGATGTGTTGAGCATCATCCATTCCTGCACTTTGAGGTCTGTTACTACCAGGCTATAGAATTCGCCATCGAGAGGGGGTTGAAAAGGGTTGAGGCAGGCGCTCAGGGACAACACAAGCTCGCTCGCGGTTATATGCCAACCCATACCTATAGTGCTCATTGGATTTCCGATCAATCCTTCAGAGATGCCGTTGAGCAATATTTGGATGACGAGCGTCAAAATGTCGATGAGGAGATTGACTTCATTTCAGAACAGGGACCCTTTCGCCAGGAAGGTTAGGGGAAATCGATTCGGGGACAGAGTACCTAATTCATGGTGAATTAGGTACTCTGTCCCCACCGCTTTAGATGTATCGATTTATGTCCGTTCAGATTCAGCTGACACCACTGCAACTCGCCTCCCTGATTGGAGTTAATTTACTGGCGTTCGCAGCCTCACTTGGTATGGCGTTTAACATTGATGCGATCGTCTTATCGTTTGATTCGACGAATACTGTTGCCGGACTGGTTGCATCGGTCGAATTGGCGGCCATAGCTGCGGGAAACCTGACATTTGCCAAACTGGCGACGCGGATGTCCGCGCAGCGCACCTTCTTCGTTGGTATTGTCATCATCGTTTGTCTAAATCTTGCATCCGTCATGGTGCCTTCCACTGACTGGCTCATTGCTTGTCGAGCTCCAGCTGGTTTTGCATTGGGGGCCGTTGTGGCAACGGTAATGACAACGGCAGGCCGAAGCCATAAGCCCGAGATTACGTTCGGTATCCTTAATTCGATGGTCGGCGTCATGGGGATCTTCATTGCTTTTGTTCTGCCCCGTGCTTTACATTTTCATGAAGTACTGCCGTCAGTGACTGATTTCAGCGAGGTTGACGGTCTGTATCTTGTCTATGCGGCCTGTTCCTTCTGTGCCCTGTTCTTCATTATGACGACGCCGAAAACCGAACCTGTAGCCGATTTCGACGGAACGGGGGAGAAACCTAGTTTGCTAGTCGGTTGGATCGGGCTTGTGGGGTTGGGTGTTATCTTCTTCGGTCACGGAACACTGGGCCTCTTTATCGTCAAAGTAGGCCGGTCGATACCACTTAGTGCAGAGGTGATCGGCTATGTGTTCATGGTAGGCAGTGTATTCGGAATCATCCTGCCTCTTGCGACAGGGTTTATTGGTTCGAGGATGAACGCAATGGCACCGATCGGCGTCATATTAGCGATCATTATTGTTTCCGCGCTCGCGCTTGCCAATGCAAATTCACCGATTGAATTCTTTATTGCCGGCCCTGTTTATGCGCTGCTGCCTATCGCCATAATGCCGATCTTTCTTGGCTGCCTTTCAAGAGTGGATCCGACAGGCTCTCTTGCTGGCGCACACGCGGCATTTATTCTGATTGGCAGTGCGATTGCACCATTTGCAGGGGGTGCATTGGCAGATCTGGGTGGATTCAGCCTGAGTGGCTGGTTTGTTGTGATCTGCGTTATTGTCGGCGCTGCGCTGGCATTTCCGGTCGTGCGGCGCGCTGATCTGATTCGAGTCGGCTGAGCAGGCGCTATTTACTCGGCACCCTAATCCTCAGGCAACGCTTCGAACTCAGCGCGTCTTGCCTCAAACCACTTGTTCATTTCATCTGGCTTCTGCATCATTTCTTGCATGGCATTCATCGCCTTCAAGTGTGATGCATCTTGTTCTTGATGCATCTTCATCCCGTGCTGCCTGCTTAGATCTGCCATCTCCTCGAATGTATTTGCTCTGAAGATTTCATCACAAGCACCACCAAGTTGTTTGCATGTCATCGTTTTCATATGGCTCTCTCTTTTGTCATTAAAGTTCGGTCAAATTCCTCCGTCGGGATGTTGGTTTGCGGCGGCTCTGGTCTGTAGCCAGCGAAATAGTTCTGACCCGGCCGCGATGACCAGCACCCAGGAGAGGGGTTCACCGATGTAGCGATAGCGATTGTTTTCCGCGAGCTCAAGTAACGTACCGGCCAGGTAAAGCAGCAGCAAATTGCCGAAGATATAACCGATGGTGATGTTCCGTGGCGTCCATGTGCCAGTCAAGATGGTTCGCAATGATCTCCAACTGGCCCATAAGAAAACAATGGATGAGAGAAGGACAAGCAGATAGCCGGTATTGACCGGAACGAACCATTTACCGGTATATCCAAAGTGTGGTTGCTCTATTCGCCCTTCGCTTGTCCCGGCACCATGTAGAGCAAAATTGTAGATGCGGGTTGCCATTGATGATGCGCGCCGGTTCTTCTCAGAGAAATAGACAGACATACTGCCGGGTGAGAAATAGATTCGGTTTGAAATTATCAATGCGTTCAGATAATGGTCCGGGTAAAGTTGAATGACAGTGAATGCATCTGACAGGTAGAGTTCGTTGACGATCTTCATTTCCAGACTGTTGAAGTTACGATTGCCATTCGATTTCTTGTTGTCATCCAGAACCGGTATCCCGACGCGCGGTGCAAGCTCCTCGTTGTTTAGAACTTTCGGTAGATCTCTGTATCGGGATACGGTCGCGAAGCGTGATAATTCACCTCGATCTACATGCTGTTGAAGTAGCTCACGAGGCAGCGTCAGGGTGGAAACATTCGATAGGCTCAAACCTAGCAGGCTGCTGGATGAAAAGCTGCCAAACAGGAAGAGGTTTTTTCCATACCATCCGAGGCAGACTAACAGCGGCAGAGCTGCAAGGGTCATCATTTGCTTCCGATTCAGCGAGGTGATCAATACCAGGATTGCGAGGACGAGGGTGAACCAGTAGAAGTGAAATAGTGCCCGGCTCAGAACCAGCATCATGATGCTGGAAAAAAAAGCAGCTCCCCAGATAACCGAACCCGATGACAGGTAACGGTACAGAAGCCAGGCTGAAATAGTGAGCAGGGCGCAGACCGGAAAGGTATACATGAACCAGTTCTCAAAGAGCACAAAGGACGGACTTAGAAGAAGGATTGTCACCGCGATCCACGCAATTTTGCGGTTATTTGACAGGGCCGAAATCAGGTCCAGTAGAGCAAATGCCGTTAGCAGCCCGAGGATGTGAAAGAGGGTGCTGAACAACCAGACGGCATGATTGTCGAAGAGCTTCAGTCCGATTCCCGCAATGAGGTTCATCAGTGGCGGTTTTGCATGATAGAAAAACAGCGATTCGATCAGGCGCTCCTTGAGTAGAAGGGGATCGATAAACTGGAGACCGGATTCGAGAAAGGTGAGGTCGAAGTGAAGCCCCATGAACAGGTACATTACCCGCGTCGCAAGAAAGATCCCTGTCAGGATCACGAAATCCCAGCGGTCCAACGTATTGTTCATGGCAACACCTGTCTTTAACCAGAGAGACTTTTATCATAGGCACAACGGCAAATACACTGCGGCATTAGCATCGGGCAGGGCTATGAAATTGCAGGTCCATCCCAACGGTATCTGCATGGCGTGAAAAGAACTGAGGGATTTTCTGTAGAAGTCGGTGATCGTGTAAGACTTGTTGCAGAAGGTGGGTGGTTGATCCGATCAAACGATTGCAGGCTTTACAATTTCGATCTTGCTGTAAAGCTTGATAAAGGCTTCGAGTTTTTGTTTAACGCCAACAATGTCGGTGTCATCGACCGATTCTTGAAGCCCCCTTGCGGCATCGACGACTTCGACGAATTTGATTTTGCTGCCATATCGGTCTATCCATCGGCATAGTTGTGTCATCTGCCTGAAGTTCTCGGCGCTGACGGCAACTTCTATCTCCAGAAGTTTTGTACCCAGTTGAGAAACAAAATTTTCGTAGATTACGGCGTTCCTGGCATGGTCAGGCACGAAGTACTGAATAGGCGAATCCGGTTTTGCCGTATGTTTGACCTGTATACGCTCAGCCATATTTCTGAGCTCAGACAGATGGGTGATGATCTGACTGAACTTCTGTTTGCGTAGCTGCAATTCGATGGATTCTACCGGAGCATTCAGTATTTCAAAGCCAAGGGTGTTGGCCTCTCCCCTGACCCAGTTACAGGAGACCACCAGTTCGAGATAGTCGCGTTCCTTGAGCGCGGCTTCCATGGCGTCGACGTGCTCGTCGAGCCTTTCGACAAACCGCTCTATCATGGCGTGCAGAATGGGATTATTGATGGGTCTGGTAGATCGGATTGGTTTATCGTCGAACTGAAATTCGGCTTCTTCCTCTTCCTCTTCGTCTACCTCTTCTACTTCGTCTACCTCTTCTACTTCTGCTTCTGCTTCTGCTTCTATTTCTTCTGCTTCTCCCGTTGTCACGGGTTCGTCATCGATCTCTTCGAACGCGGTTTCAGTGTAGTCCTCCTCGTCTCCGAATGATTCCAGCGTAAAGTCTTCATCTTTGTCAGGTTCTTCATGAGTTTCAGCAGCAGGACTATCGGCGATGACCGGTTCACCTGCTTCATCAAGCATGAGGACAGGAATCTCGGGGGCCTCTTCTTCTATAGCTGCGGGCACCGAAGGTTTCTCTGGGCTCGATTCGAGCTCTTCGACATGCTGTTCCAGGCTTTGTATCCTGGACTTCAGGTGCTGGGTTACTTTTCTTGCGGCATCGCCCAGTTTGCTGGCATTCTCTGTATCACTGAGAGCCTGGTGCAACAACTGTGTTTGATTTTCAGCATAAGCCTCTGTCCGTTGCGCATCTGCTTTTTGTTTCTCGTGGGCTGACTCAAGGTCGGCAAACCGTGCTTCGAGATCTGCAATTTCCCTGTCGGATTCCTCTTCGCTGGACAGGGCATCACTGCGAAGCTGGTTCAATTCATCCAGTAAGTCGCTGATCTGGGCACCAGCTGCAGACTCCGTTGAATTTCTTCTTGTGAGTTCCACGTCCAGGCGTTCGCGGGCGACAACGAGTTCTGACTTTAGACTTTTGACTTCATCTTTGAGTGGGTTTTCCTGAGCAGCCAGCTCCTGTGCCGTCAACTTCTCTTCGGTTGCGCTGAGCGACGTGGTTAGCTTGTCGATTGCAGCGGCCGCCTCAGAGATCTTCAGCTCCCTTTTTGCAAGGATCTCGTCTTTTTCTTTCCTCACTGATTCCAGCTGAGTGATCAGCTCCGATTGCCTGTCCGCAGATTCGGATAGAGCCAGCTCCCTCTTTGTTCTTTCCTCTTCAAGAGTTCCGTTAGCTTCTGCAAGTTGTGTCTCCAGGCGTTCGATATCTTCCCTGGAACGGTTGCTGACTTCTTCAGACTCTTTGATTCTGGCTTCGAGTTGCTGGCGCAGTGCGGCAAGCTCCTCGTTTGCAGCCTGTAGCTGGAGGGTCGAAGTGCTGCGTTCAGTAGACGCTTCATCGGCAACGCCGCGGGCTTCATTCAGTTGTTCCAATAGCTTTTTGACCTGCCGTTCTGTATCCGAGCTTGATTCGGTGCGGAGCAAGATTTCCTGATCGAGTCTGGATGTTGCTTCCTGAAGGCGTCGTCGTAGTTGATCGATTTCCTGCTTTGCCTCTAAAGTGCCTCCTTCCAGTCGGCTTTTTAGCTCAGCCAGCTGTCCGGTTAGCGAATTCACTTCATTCGATGCATTGTCGACATTTAGCTGAAGTTCCGCTTTTTCCCCTTTAACAGCATCATTGGTTTGCGATAGCGTCTGCTCGAGTTGGTTGACCTTGTCCTGAGCCTGTTTTTCCGCCGTGGTTCTGGCAGCTGCCTCTTCCTGAAGCTGATCGCGGGCTGTTGTCAGCTCGCGGGTCAGTTTGTCCAGCCTGGCTACGGCTTCAGCTTTCTCTCGTCGCTCGGTCTCCAATTTTTCTTCGCTTGAGCGTTTTTCCCGCTCAATAAGGTGCTCCTGCTCCTCTGCGCGTTGCTCAGCAACAGTTCTTGCGCTGACCTCCTGATGCAACTGATCTCGAGCTGCTCCGAGTTCAGCGGTCAGGTTTTCTAATTGTAGAACGGCTGCCGCCTTCTCCTGCTGTTCCAGATTGAGGCTTTGCTCACGTTCCTGTTCGAGTTGAGTAATCTGTGATTGCAGATTATTGATCGCCTGTTCCCGCTCAGAGAGGTGTTTGTGGCTACTCTGGGATGCCGTTTGCAGGCGCTCCTGGAGTTCTTGGATCGAAGCTGCGGACTCCCGCTCTATCCGCTGCGCCCGTGCCTCGGAATCCTGAATTCGAACCTCTGCCTCATGGCGCGCTGCTTCGATCTGTTCCCCGGCTCTCGCCTCAGCTTCCAGCAGGTCGTCGATGGTCTGACCTGTTGGCAACACAAGTTGTGCTTTCTGAACTTCCATCGCCGGGCTACGTACTGTGATGGTGGCCTCACCCGCCTCGAGTCTGGTATCGATCCTGCCCCCGAGAACGATGGCAAGTCGGTTGGCGACGCCAAAACTGACGCGGTTGGAGATATCCAGTTCCGAGTTACTGCTGGCTGGATTGGTAATGGCGTTGATTTCCTGATCCAGGTCACCGCCAGTGGGATGAAACCGTATTGACAGAGCGAGTTGCGAATCTTTATAGGTCTGAATGATCGTTATCAATCCCGACTCAGTTCTGGATGTAGCGTAGCGGAGGAGAATGGTCAGAATTCGGGCAAGTTTCCCGGCGTCCATTGAAAGTGACTGCGGTAGGCTGTCATCGGGTTCAGACTTGATCGGCACACTGGTTGTCACTGAGAGTCGGGCGATCAGACCGTCAACCAACGAACGGATGTCGAAGACGAAGCTCTCTAGAGTTGCCTGCTGTTCTTCGAGTCGGGTCAGGAACAACAGGTCCTGAATAAGATCGGCTACTGCAGTGTCCTCAGTGCCGAGAATCGTCAGGTTGTTATTGACGGAGTCATCCGAACGACCGGCAAGGACAGACTCGGCGTACTCGGCGATTACTTCGGCGGGCGATAGTTCCTCGGACACTGTAGTCGGGGCGGGTTCAGGAGATGGATCTACGACTGTCGTTTGCTTTGCTGTCGCCGCGTACTGCCTTCTCTGCAGGTACAGGTAGGCGAGTGCGCCTGCGATGACGACGATCAGTCCGACAAACAGAATCCACAACCAGGTGTCATCGCTTTTTTGCATTGATCTGACGACGGGTGAACTGGATTTGGTGGGTGGAATTTTCTCCTCGACTGCTACCTGTTTTTGTACGGGCACTTCTTCGGTTTTAGCAATTTCTATAACCGGTGGAACCTCTGTCGGCACGACATTGATTTCCCCGTCGTCAAGTGCGACAGGTGGTGCAACAGACTGGATATCTTTGCTTTCCGGGGGAGGCAGTGGCCCGCCAGCAAGAACGGCTGAAAGGCTATCGGAAGTCAGGTCTGGTGTTTCCAGAACAAGTTCCTTTGTGTAGCGGATCTTAAACCTTTCGATGACATCGAATCCAAAATCGAAGGCGTTGACTGTATCGGTACGAGACTGAGCGGAATCTTGATCAGAAAAAACACCGACAGAAATTCTATTCGCATAGTCACCTCTGGCGACATAAAGATAGTCTTTTATGCCTGCTTCCGACAATCTGCTCAGATCGAGGGCAGCGGATTCCTTGCCGTCATAAAGTGGTGAAACGACGATAAAACCGAGTGATTCACGGCTGGTAATGTCGTTGATGTGATAGCCGATGGATTCCCGATCCAGGTGAGCGGTAATATCATTCAGCTCTGACCCTGCCATCAGGGGTCCGATGCGGAGTTCACCGTCAGCATCTGAGACTTCCCAGTCAGCGAATACAGGTGCTGAGACATACAGACAGATCAACAGTCCGTAGCACAGAAGGCGTCGCGAATCCTGATGGGCAAAACGCAAATTGGGCCCTGGCTTTCTCATGGCGGACAGTCAGAATAGCTTATATCCTCATATTAATCGAGTGAATTCAGGGGGTTACAGTACAATCCTGAATTCACCTTGAAGTCCACGCCAGACGGTGAAATTGATGGTATGGTTGCACCCATTTTTCTCTGTGACAAAGTTACATGTCAGATCTTGCTTCAACTATTCCCGCATTTGGACAGGCAATCGGTCTCGAGTACCGAGACACCGTCGATGGCATGGTTACGCTTTGTGTCCCCTATGCAGAGCATCTCATTGGTGATCCGGATACTGGTGTTATCCACGGAGGCGTTATTACCGCTGCACTGGATAATGGATCCGGTTGGGCTGTTCGGGTCACCGAGGGCTGGGATCTGGATATGGCAATGGCGACTCTCGATCTCCGCATTGATTACATGAAACCATCGGCACCCGGGGAAGATCTGCTAATCAGGGCGGAATGCTACAAGAGGACGAAGAACATCGCGTTTATCAGGGCGGTAGCCTACAACAGCGACCCGGAGGACCCGGTAGCGACCTCGGTTGCCGCTTTCATGCTGGGTACGTTGAACCAGCCTCGGGTGTAATTGGAATGGAAATACTCAAGCAACTCAGAGAAGAGGGCAGAACTCAGGATATGCAGGCACTCCTGAACCATATTCCATTTGCGAGTTTCCTCGGCGTAGAGATAGATCGTAAGGGGAATGAAATTACCACCATTCTGCCGTTTAGGGATGAATTGGTCGGTAACCCCGTTTTACCGGCACTACATGGTGGCGTGATAGGTGCTTTTCTCGAGATAACATCGGTCATTCAGCTACTCTACGATACGCAGTGCGAACGCCTGCCTAAAACCGTGGATATCTCCATCGACTATCTTCGATCCGGTCGCGCCGTGGAAACCTACGGTCGAGCAATTGTGACGCGGCAGGGACGTCGGATCGCCAATGTTCGGGCCGAGATCTGGCAGGAAGAGATTGATAAATCTGTTGCAGCCAGCCACGGTCACTTCTTGATGACTCCCGTCTAGAAGGGCGATCGATATTGCGCTGTACATAAGACCTCTCTATGCTTGAGCGTTTCTATCAAAGGAGAGACCCATGGCGGACGTGTTTATTGTAGAAGCCTGTCGAAGCCCTATTGGCAAGCGTGGTAAAGGGCTTGCCGGATTGAAACCGGCAGATCTGCTGGGAAAGGTACAAAAAGCCGCACTGGATCGCAGTGGTATTGCGCCGGAAACTATCGACCAGGTTGTCGGTGGTTGTGTCTCCCAGGTTGGTGAACAAACCTTCAACATTGCAAGGATAGCCTGGCTTTCTCAGGGACTGCCACTGGAAGTCCCTTCGACCACCGTGGATGCTCAATGTGGATCCAGTCAGCAGGCGACTACCATGGCGGCGACGATGATTGGCGCTGGTGTTGAAGAAGTAGTGATGAGTTGTGGCCTCGAAATGATGTCAAGAGTACCACTCGGTGCTGCCATGACAGGGGGTAACCCCATGGGAGAAAATTACGGCAATCTGTATCAGCCCGCCAGTCAGTTTATGGGGGCAGCCATGATCGCAGAGGAGTACCAGGTTACTAGAGGGGATACCGACCAGTTTGGTCTCGAGAGTCAGCAGAAGGCGATCCAGGCGTGGGAAGAGGGACGTTTCGATCGGGAGGTCGTTCCGATTGAGGCGCCAATTTTAAATGAGAAGTTTGAACCCACCGGCGAAACTCGAATTGTGTCACGAGATGAGGGGCTCAGGGCGACTACACTAGAGGCGCTCAGCGGGCTCGATCCCGTTGCAGGACAGGAGATTCACACTGCTGGTACCAGTTCCCAGGTTTCTGATGGTGCCGCCGCAGTTATCATGGCATCCGGTGAGGCCTGTGAACGTCTCGGCGTGAAACCGCGGGCCAGGATTCTGGCCACGACACTGGTAGGTGTCGACCCTGTAACCATGCTAAAGGGTCCCATTCCTGCCACCCGTAAAGTTCTTGACCGTGCCGGTCTGAATCTTGAAGACATCGATATCTTCGAAGTCAATGAGGCATTTGCTTCGGTCGTGCTTGCCTGGGAGAAGGATGTCGGAGTCGATCACTCGAAGGTGAATGTCAATGGCGGCGCCATCGCGCTCGGTCATCCTACCGGCAGTACCGGTGCACGCCTGATTACAACGGCACTGCACGAACTGGAACGCCGAGATGGTAGGTATGCTCTCATTGCTATGTGCTGTGGCGGTGGCCTTGGTACTGGCACCATCATCGAAAGGCTTTAGACAGACCGTCAAACTGCATTAGGGGAGACTCCTTTGATCAATACCCAAGTCCTGCTGGCGCGGAGGCCACAGGGAAAGCCGGTGGCGGAAGATTTTCGTGTTGTCGAAAACGAAGTGCGTCCGATCCGCGAAGGTGAAGCGCTGATGGAGAACCAGTTTATCTCGCTGGATGCCGGATTTCGGAACTGGATGGATGAAGGTGCAGGTGACGATGTATTACCCGCGATGGCTCTGGAAGAGCCGGTGATGGGGCTGGTTGCTGGTAAGGTACTGGAATCCAATCGGGATGACATGCGGGTCGGTGAGGTGCTGGTTGGGCGGCTTTTCTGGGAAACCTATTCGATTGCCGGGCCGGGTGATTTGCTGACCCCGATCCAGGAGAAGTACAAACTATCCGCTAATCTATTCCTGGGTGTGATGGGTGATACAGGTCTCTCTGCATACTTCGGTCTGATTCGGGTTGGAAACCTCAAGCCCGGTGAAACTTTGCTGGTCTCTGCAGCAGGGGGCGCTGTTGGTAATGCAGCGGGTCAGATTGGAAAAGCACTGGGCGCGGGCCGGGTAGTCGGGTTCGCAGGCAGTGATGACAAGTGTCGTTGGCTTGAAAATGAGGTTGGCTATGACGCGACCATAAACTACAAGGCAGGTGACGTTGATGCCGCTATTGCCAGAGCCTGCCCGGATGGCGTAGATGTTTACTTTGATAATGTTGGTGGTGATCTGTTGGAACCCGTCCTTAATCACATTAACTACCAGGCTCGTATCCCATTCTGCGGTGCCGTGGCCGACTACACCGCAACCGAAGGCAGTGGTCCGTCCAATCTATTTCGTCTGGTGGCGGACTGCGGAAGACTAGAGGGGTTTATGACTCACTATTGGATGGATGATTACGAAGCCGCAAGGGATGTGCTGGCAGGCTGGCTCAGTGACGGTAGTCTCAAAAACTATGAGGCCCGCTACCAGGGTGTCGAAAAATGCGGACAGGCTTTTGAAGATCTCTTCGAAGGTGGAAATTTCGGAAAAGCCATCGTCGAGGTCTGATTCACTTGAAGAAGTATTCTGATTCCACCCTGTGGTATGTCGTATTTCTGCTGACCGTTGCTTCAACGCTATCGTTTATCGACCGTCAGATTCTGAATGTCATGATCGGCCCGATCAAAAGAGATCTGGGTGGGCTCAGCGACACAGAGATTTCCTTAATTATTGGTCTTGCCTTTTCTCTGGTCTACTCGTTAACCACCTTGCCGCTGGCGCGCATTGCTGATCGATTCAGCCGGCGAAATGTGATTGCTGCAGGGGTATTCAGCTGGAGTCTGATGACTGCACTTGCAGGTATGGCGAATTCCTTTTGGCAATTGTTTGCAGCACGGATGGGGGTCGGAATCGGTGAGGCATCGCTTGGGCCTGCAACCACATCTATGCTGGCCGATTACTTCGAAGAACACAGGTTGCCGCTTGCCTACGGTATTGTTGCCACGGCACCCTTTATCGGCACAGGCCTCGCAAGTATCGTCGGCGGTCCACTGATCGACTACCTGGAATCGCAACCACTAATGGTGCTGCCGGTATTTGGTGAAATGTTTTCCTGGCAGACAGTATTGGTGGTTGTCGGGTTACCCGGTTTACTGCTGGCACTCCTGACATTTACCATCGCGGAACCAGAGAGGAAGGGCGCCAGTTCCGACAAGACCGAAGGATACAGCTATGCGGAACTCTGGGAGTTCTGCAAAAGCCGGCGTCAGTATCTGACTTTTCACTTTATTGCCTATTTGTGTCTTTCCATCCAGGGGTTCGCATTTCTCACCTGGATAGTTGAATTCTTCGTGCGTGTTCACGGCTGGAGTCGCACAGAAATTGGATTGACCTATGGCAGCATCGCGTTCTTTGTTGGTATTTTGGGGAGTATCTGGGCTGGATTTTATGCGGGTAGAATGCTCGCGAATGGGCGAGTCGATGCACCCATGCGATTGACCATGTGGGGTACGATCGGGCTTGGCCCGCTTGCCGTGATCATGCCGCTGGTTGAGAGCGACTGGCTGGCGATCGCTATCATCATCCCGATCACGTTTTTTATGGCAATGCCTCCTGGTCTATCCAATGCAGCACTTCAGGCGATATCGCCAAACCGCCTGCGTGGTCAGATGATTGCCGTCTATCTGATCTGCGTGAGCTTTCTTTCCTATCTGTTTGCGCCCCTGATCATAGGGCTGATGAACGATTATGTATTCGGTCGGGAAGATGCCATCGGCCTGTCTCTGTCTTCTCTTGCCTTCATCAACTATCTGATAGCGGCAATATGCCTGTTTCTCAGTCTAAAACCGCTGGAGAAAGCCGTGGCAAAAATCACAGAGTTTGACTGACTCAGATCAGGTACCGAATCTGTACCGGAGTTTTACCACGAGATAGTTGACCTGGGGTTCCGTCAAAGACTGCTTGAAGAAATCTTCGAAGTCGTCATCCCCTGTCGAAACCAGACGGCTCCCTCTTGTATAGACGATGAACAGATCCGATAGCGGTGCAATTTCCCAGCGATAGCGAAGCTGGGTGGACAATTGACTGATGCCGAAGTCACCGGCGAGTGTCCCGGTATCTCGTGCGGTTCCTATTAGAGATCCGTCGCCTGACGGAATGTCCCAGAGACCTTGTTCTCGTGCTCTGATGCCGGCCCATTGCATCGTTAATCTGACTTCCTGGCGGGCGGTGATGGAATATTCCATCGATAGCTTGGGATGCCAGTTAATAGAGTCATAGGTGGCCATGGTACGACCGGCCTGGTGTAGCAACCAGCCGTCTCGCCGCTGGTAGAGGAGGCCCAGATCAATCGTTAGCCTGTCGACAGGCTTGTAGGTGAAACCGCCTTTGATGACCGATGTCCAATCACCGAGATGCTCCTGCATAACCCCCGCGGCGATGCTTACTGCCAGTTTTTTACTGGTTGGGGTACCGATGCCCGCTTCGGCAACCCAGCGGTTCTTGATACGAAAATCGCCATATCCATTGCTGTTGCGGTCGTCCCAGCGAGCGGGGAAGTAGTCGAGTTCTGTGCGAACCAGCCAGCTGTTGTTCAAGGTGATGTCGTTGCGCCAAAAGACCCCGCTTCTTACAACACGGCCTTGCTGATTGTATTCCTGAGATAGCTGCCAGGAGTTTTTCCAGGCTCGAACTTTCTCGAGTTCCGTGTTGAGCTTCTCCCAGGCATAGCTGAGACCGATGACATCGTTTCTCCGAGCAAACCCCAGGTCGTTGATCTCTATGTCTTCATCGAGATAATCGAACTTCAGCGTATGGCGAGTCCCCTGGCGGGGTTTATAGACAAGGTCGATGAGTCCGCCGTAGCCATTGGTGTCTCCTTCAACCACATCCTGGATATCGCTGTACATAAGCTGCAGGTCTGCCCTCCAGCGGGTTGATGGGCTGATGTAGTGAGCATCGACGCCATGTACGATGGCGTCACGGCTGTCATGCAGCACCGCGGTCGTCATCCAGCCGAGACCCCGCTGGCCCTGACTGGTGTCTTCGTAGGATAGGCGCAAGATACCGAAATCCCGACCTGTCTGTACTAGAACGTGTTCACCAAGATCTGATTGGCCGTGGATCCTGGTGTCCTCTTCGAAGGCGCTCATCAGGCCATAGCGAAGACGGCCCTTCTGACCGGTAACTTTCACCGCCCCATAGAGTTCGGATAGTTGAAACATCTCGACATCGGGTACAG
>JABHYO010000045.1 GCA_018656865.1 Gammaproteobacteria bacterium
CCTGCATGGCTGTAATCGTACCGTCTTTCTTCGCACCCACCTTGGCGCGTAACTTGGTTGCCGGGGTAGGCCCGGTCGCCTTGAATACTTCATCACGATCCATGACCATCTTCACGGGCCGCCCTGCCTTCCTCGACAGTGTCAACGCCACTGGCTCCAGGTAAACGACTGTCTTGCCCCCAAAGCCACCACCAATCTCACTGGCGATTACTTTCAGTTTGCCAAGATCCATCTGCAGCAGCATCGCTGTCGACATCCGAACATCAAAATGCCCCTGAGTTGAGCACCAGATCAGCGATTGGCCATCCTCGTCATAGCGGACCGTACACGCATGCGGCTCAATATAGCCCTGATGTGCCCGGGGAGTAACAAACTCCCTTTCAACGATGACATCTGCATCGGCGAAGCCTGCTTCGACATCACCCAGCTTCATCTCCATGCGCTTGGCAATATTAGAGGGTTGGTCCGGTTTCTCTTCATAACCATCGGTAAAGAGATCGGCGTGAAGCAACGGTGCATCGGCTTTCATCGCCTCTTCCACATCCAGCACGTGTGGCAATAGCTCATATTTCACATCGATCAGCGCCAGCGCTTCCTCTGCGATTCGCTCCGATCTAGCCGCAACGGCCGCTACAGCATGGCCGTGATAAAGAACCTTGTCATCCGCAAGGATGTTCCTGGACAGATCCTTGATGTTAATCGCGGACTCACCGGCAGCGACATTACCCTCTGATGCTGGAAAGTCTGCGTGCGTCGCAACCGAAAAAACATCCGGGTGAGCCTCAGCCTTGCTGGTATCAATGGAGACGATCTTCGCGTGAGCATGGGGACTGCGAAGAATCTTGCCCCAGATCATACCCGGCAACGCCAGGTCGGCTGCAAAATTTGCGCGACCGGTTACCTTGTCAAAACCATCCGGTCGAATGGTACGTTGTCCTATATATTTGAAATCCTGCGACTCACTCATTTTATGCTCCCTCTCTCATCGTTTCAGCAGCATCCAACACAGCTCTGATGACTTTGTCGTAGCCAGTGCATCGGCAAAGGTTGCCTGCCAGCCAGTACCGTGTCTCATCTTCCGTCGGCGACGGATTTTCGTCTAGCAGCGCCTTGGCGCTAACAATCAGGCCTGGTGTACAGATACCGCATTGCAATGCGGCATGCTCGAGAAACTTCTCCTGCAGCACATGTAGTTTGTCATTGTCAGCAATCCCTTCAATAGTGCCGATCTCGGCACCTTCTGCCTCTACACCGAGTACCAGGCAGGAACAAACGAGACGATCGTTTACGGTAACCGAACAGGCACCGCAATCACCCGAGCTACAACCTTCTTTCGTGCCCATCAACTGAAGTTCATTTCTCAAAACATCGAGGAGTGTGTCGCCGGGCTCACAAAGAAACTCGGTCACATCGCCATTAATTGTTGTCGTCACATGTGTTTTTGTCATGTTCTAACTCCTTTAACCCGATCGGCAGCAATCTTGATCGCTCTTTTGACCAGTACACCAACCACATGTCTTCTGAATTCAATGGTCCCCCGACGATCTGTAATCGGACTGGATGCCTCGGTCGCTGCATCTGCCGCAACCTGTAAGACATCGTCATTCAAATCCGTGCCGATGAGTGCTTCGGCCGCAGCAGGTACTAGAATCGCGGTCGGTGCAACTGCACCAATTGCCACTTTGGCAGCCGTGCAATTACCCTTATCATCGAGCGTGATACTTACCCCGGCACCGGCAACAGCAATATCCATTTCAGTTCGAGGAATAAAACGAAGATAGGCATCCTGGGTGTTGGCCTCGGGAGCGGGTACCCGGATCAATTTGAGCAGCTCGCCTTTCTCCATACAATTGGCACCAACCCCTGTGACAAAATCTTCCACCGCGACGGTACGCTCCCCGCCTGGTCCGACAATCACACACTCAGCACTGTTTACAATCAGTGCAGGGATCGTATCCGCAGCAGGAGAACTGTTGCACAGATTTCCGCCGACGCTCGCCCTGCCCTGGACCTGGGTCGAGCCGATAAGGGAGGCCGCCTCGACAAGCCCTGGATATACCGCCCTGATATTCTCCCGTGCCGTGAATTCTGCGCAACTCATGGAGGGCCCGAGTTCCAGCGCACCATCAACGAGATTGGCATCACTCATGCCAGGAATTTTTTTGACGTCAACCAGCAACCTCTCGGCATCGCGACTGGCGCGTGTCTGAATAATCAGATCCGTTCCACCTGCAAGAACATTGGCTGGAATATCTGAACCCGCCAGAAGGGTCACAGCACCTTCGATAGTGTCTGGGGCCTCGTATACGACTGATACCATTTCTCCTCCTAGTGGTGGTCGCTTGCTACAGCCGGAAATTATTGGTTGGCTGTAAAAAAAGAAGTTGCACTTTATATCACGCTACCCGGAGATGCGCCACGCTGGGGGCGCCTTTCAGGGTCTGCCTGGAACGGATTCAGGACTATGCTTCGGCAATACGGTATAAAGTCTCCGTGAAAAGATTCCTGTCAAGGCTCATTAAAAAACCCGACGACGATACCTTCGTTACCTTCGTCCAGGTGGCCATGGAAGATCAGAAAATCAGAGACCAGATGCTATCTGTCCTGGCAATGCAGCACCCGGAACGACTTCAAAAGCTGAGAGCCTGGCAGGAAGAGCTCAGAGCCGACAACGCTCCTGCGCAGTTAACCGAAATCCTGCACTATCTGGAAGATGAGCCTCGAGCCAACCAGACTCTATTGATTCTGCAGAAGACCGCACTGAAATCAAAGGATTAGCATCCAATCTTCAAGTAAGGTCCGCTATACTAACGCCTCCATAAATCAGGGCGCGCCCCATGTCTGCCAGCGTACGTCGGGCCATATCGAGCGATGCGGAGATCATTGCCAGATTCAATCAGGCAATGGCAGAGGAAACTGAAAACAAGGTCCTGCCCTGGGAAACCATTCTGACGGGAGTCAAAACGATGTTGGCTGACGACAACCTTGGCTTCTACCTGGTTGCATGCACCAGTTCGGACGAGGTTCAAGGCTGCCTTGGTATCACTTTTGAATGGAGTGACTGGCGTAATGGTCTATTCTGGTGGATCCAGAGCGTGTATGTAAACCCGACGTACAGGGGCACCGGGATTTTCACTGCGATGTATGAGACCGTCAAGAACGAGGCACAGACAGACCCCACGAGCTGTGGCATCAGGCTCTATGTTGAGAAAGAAAACGAGCGAGCCAATAGAACCTACCGGCGTCTCGGCATGATTGAGACAGACTATCGGCTCATGGAAGAAATATTCTGATATGGAACTGAAGAACTACCACGCCACTTCAAATGCCTGGGATGAGCTACTCACTGACAAGCTGCGAGCACGTCGGGGACTCCGGGATATCACTACATTTCTACGCAAATCAAGCCTGAAGGATCTGAATCAAAGACGCTACGATGCCGAGCTTGCCATCAGAAGCATGGGCATCACATTCACTGTCTACAGCGACGGATCCAATATTGACCGGGAATGGCCTTTTGACATCATTCCCAGGACTATCCTTAACAAGGAATGGCAGACCATCGAGAAAGGATTAAAACAGCGGCTGACCGCGCTGAACCTTTTCATTGCCGACGTCTACAACGACCAGAAAATTATTAAAGACAAGGTTGTGCCGAAGGATATCCTGGCTTCCTCCCGAGACTACCGGTCTTTTTGCGAGGGGATGACTCCCGTCTACGGTGTCTGGGCACATATCTGCGGCACCGACCTGATCAGGGATGACGATGGTGCTGTTTACGTCCTCGAAGACAACCTCAGAGTTCCGTCCGGTGTGTCCTACATGCTCGAAAATCGGAATATCAGCAAGCGGGTCCTGCCCGAGCTATTCGAAAACTACAATGTCCTGCCCATGGACAACTACCCTTCCCAGTTACTTGAAACCCTAAGTTCGATCTCTCCCAGACCAAAGGATTTTCCGGAAGTTGTAGTCCTGACGCCGGGTATCTTTAACTCAGCATACTTCGAACATTCCTTCCTGGCGCAACGCATGGGCGCCGAGTTGGTTGAGGGTTCCGATCTGGTGGTTGGCGATGATGACTGTGTGTATATGAAAACTGTCGATGGTCTCAGTCGCGTCGATGTTATCTACCGCCGGATTGATGATCTTTTCCTTGACCCAGAAGTTTTCAACAAGGACTCTGTGCTTGGCGTACCGGGCCTGATGCGCGCCTGGAAAAGCGGCAATGTGGCACTTGCCAATGCGCCCGGCTCAGGTGTTGCCGATGACAAAGTGGTTTATACCTACGTCCCAGACATGATCCGATACTATCTCTCGGAAGAACCGATTCTGCCCAATGTGCCAAGTTTTCTGTGTTCGGACAAGATCCAGCGGCAGCATGTACTGAGCAATATGGAAAATCTCGTTGTCAAACCCGCCAATGAATCCGGCGGCTACGGTATGTACATCGGTCCGCGGGAAAGCAAACGACGCACGGCTGAGATGAAAAGACTGATCAAGGCGAATCCCAGAAACTATATCGCCCAACCCATTATCAATCTCTCAACCGTACCTACACTCTGCGACAATGCGATTGAGCCGCGGCACGTGGATCTGAGGCCGTTTATTCTTCAGGGGGACAGATCCTATGTAACTGCCGGGGGTTTGACCCGAGTCGCGCTGGTGAAAGGCTCGCTTATGGTGAACTCCTCCCAGGGCGGCGGCAGTAAGGACACCTGGATCATCGAACCCCTATCGAAGCGGGAGAAAACCTGATGCTCTCCCGTGTTGCCGAAAGAATGTACTGGTTTGGCCGATACATGGAGCGCATCGAAAATACCGCAAGACTGATCAGCGTCAACACCAACCTTGTACTGGACCTGCCCAGGGTCAAACACATCTGGAGTAGTCTGATCAGCATCACTGGCTACGAGGAAAACTTCTCCACCAGATTCAGCAACCAGGATGAGAGAAACGTGATCAAGTTTCTGCTCACCGATGAACGCTGCTCTATTATGAGTTCAGTCAGGTTGGCTCGAGAAAACGCAAGAACGACTCGGGAGATCATGCCTCGCGAGGCCTGGGTCAAGATAAACAAGCTCTATTTGCACCTGGAAAAGAACCTCCCAAAGGCATTGAAGAGAGAAGGCAGGCATCAACTCCTTAGCGAAATCGTTAGCTATTGCCAGGAATTGAATGGCTATCTATACAGCTGCATGAGCGTCAACGAGGCCTACAATTTCATGCGTATCGGCACAAATCTCGAACGCGCCGATATGACCAGCCGAATCCTGGACGTGGGCTGCCTTAATCTGCTGAACACAGAATATCCGGAAATCAGAGAGTACGAAAATATTCTCTGGATGAATGTTCTCATGTCCCTGACGGCTTACCAGATGTATCGGCAACATGTCGACGACGCGATCAACGGCGAGGATGTCGCGGAGTTTCTACTCAAAGATGAAAAATTTCCTAAAGCTGTTGCTCACTGCCTCGCCGACATCAATGAGTCCTTCACGCTACTGCCAAATCCAGACGAGCCGCTTCGTGCTGTCACGCACGCCCAGAGGGTCATCCGCGGTTGCGATGTACCGCATTTGCTGTCGTCAGAGGAACTACACGGGTTTATCGATGAAGTGCAAGCCGACCTTGGTGGTATTCATAATCAGCTAAGTGGTGCCTGGTTCGACTTTACATCGTCGCCGTAGCGTTGGCCGACCCAAGCGAACCTGCAAGGTAGGTTTCGATCTTGTCCTTGGCGATATTGTCGGGGTCGCTGAACTGGATACCAACGCCCGGCGTGTGCGGACTCTTGACCCCTTTCTTGGCGATCCAGACCACTTTACCGGCAACGGGAATCTTTTCTGATTCATCCATCAGATTCAGCAAAATAAAAACATCGTCACCGAGGTCATATTCTGTTCTGTTGGCAATGAATAGTCCGCCATTTTTTATAAACGGCATGTAGTAATTGTGTAACACGACCTTATCTTTGATCGTCAGGGCGATCATCGTTTTCTTACCGCCGCCCCGCGCAAGCTTAGCCATCGTCAGCTATCCAAAATCTGCACTTGAAAATGATGCCCTATGACCTTTATTTATGCAATTTATAATTAATGGCCAGCTCGCGCTTCAGCGTTGCTGATTATCAGGCCGCTTCTATAAACAATGACTCAAATAGCATCTGTGGGTTTGCGTTCGATGTGCTGCCCAGCAACCCCTTGGCATGAGCAATTCGATCCAGCAGCTCGAACCGTCTCTCAACTTTCACAGCCGATGCGAACTCATCCAGCTTAATCTTTAAGTCGGAATTCCTGATGACGACCTCACCGCATAGCGTGATTCCGATGGTATCGGCTATCAATTGATACAGGATATCGAGGACCTCGGTCGGATCTTCCCCTGCTACACCAGCGGCAAACTGAATCGGTGATTCTGAACCCATTGTCACCCCCGTAAGCAAGTCTGCCAGCTTTTTACGGAGCGCAAGATACCCATCTGTCACAGACGCCACGGCTTTTAGGGGCAGCCCCCCGGCGATTTCCAGAAGCAGTGCAGTGTCAATCCCAGATTCGTTGCGCTCCTGGAGCCACGCCAGGGCCTCTTCTGACTCTGGCAGGCGACAGTTCACCAGATGGCAACGACTCCGAATAGTTGGCAGCAGCCTTTTTGGCTGATCCGTAATGAGCAGGATACAGGTTCCTGCTGGCGGCTCTTCAAGACACTTCAACAGTGCATTGGCCGATTGAATATTTAGCCGGTCGGCAGGATCAATTAAGCAAACTTTGTAGCCTCCCTGCTGGGACGTCTGACTCGCCCAGTCAATAAGACCCCGAATCTGGTTGATCAAAATTTGTTTCGAATCTTCCAGGGTGACATGGAGCAGGTCCGGGTGTGTGCCAGCGCTGACGAGTTGACACTGATGACACTCGCCACAGGGAGCATCTTTGCCCTGGCACAACAGTCTTTCCACCAGTGCCCTGGCTATCCCCTGCTTACCGCTCATGGGCGGTCCGGCAATGAGTAGCGCGTGGGGCAAGCTTGCCTTTTCAATCTGATCGTTAAGTCGCTGCCAATGCGCCTGATGCCAGGGCAGTATGTCAACTGTCACGACAAAATGCCTCAATCACTTTCCCGATCTCGGCCTGAACCATTTCGATGGATCCTGCGGCATCAATAACGCGGTATCTCGACAACGACGCCCGCGCAAGAAAAGCGGCTCTAACCCGCTCGAAAAAATCTCTGTGTTCCATCTCGAACCTGTCTGCTTCCGTCTCGGCAGTCGCCCTTTCAAGCCCCGTCATTACGTCCACATCAAGCACAAGAGTCAGGTCCGGTCTGAACTCGCTCAACACCAGGTTCTCCAGCTGTTCCACAGGACCAGCACCGAGTTCTCGCCCACCCCCCTGATACGCGAAGGATGAGTCAGTAAATCGATCGGAAATTACCCAGAAGCCTTTTGCCAATGCAGGTTTTATGATTTCTTCAACATGCTGGGCTCGAGCAGCGAACATGAGCAGCAGTTCAGTCATCGCTGTCATCCGCTGTTCCTCTTTGTCGAGCAGAATATCCCGAATCCTTTCACCGGTGGCAGTCCCACCAGGTTCCCTGGTCAGCAACACCTCATGTCCATGATTTCTGATAAGGCTTTCGACGAGAGCAATGTTCGTGGATTTACCAACCCCCTCAACACCCTCTATTGTTATGAATTTGCCGCCACTCATGGGTTTGATTGTCGTCGTTTTTGATATCGGTTTACAGCCTGATTGTGCTCAGCGAGCGTATCTGAAAAGAAGCTTTTTCCCTCACCCATGGCAACGAAGTAAAGGTAACCGTGGGCGGAACCCGCTAGTGCGGCTTTAATGGACGCCCTGCCGGGCGAACAGATAGGACCCGGCGGCAATCCTGACCGTGTATAGGTATTGTAGAGCGTGTCGGTTTTGAGATGACTCCGGGTCAAATCCCCATCGAAAGTGTCGCCAAGCCCAAAGATCACTGTCGGGTCGGATTGCAGCTTCATTCTCCGGGCCAGACGATTGTGGAAGACGCTGGCGATTCGTGGTCTATCCGGTTCGAATCCGGTCTCTTTCTCGATGATGGATGCAAGAGTCAGTGCTTCTGCTGGCGAAGTGATATGGGCAACAGGCCCTCGCTCCTGCCATTCCTCTTCCAGTACAGCCTCCATACGGCGATATGCCTGATTCAATATCGTTAAATCTGTATCACCTTTCCGGTAGACGTATGTATCGGGGAAAAACCAGCCTTCAGGATCTCCCATCAGCCCAAGTCTGGCGGCAAGATCAGATCTGCTAAGACTGCCGGAAACGTACTTCAGATGTGGCGCCTCCGCCATAGCCATCATCCATTCATCCAGTGTCCACCCTTCAGGGAAGGTCAATCGGTATTGGATAACCCGGCCGGACCGGAACAGAGCTAGCAGGTCTTCAGCGGTCATGTCAGCAATGATCTGGTACTGTCCTGCCAGGATTGCTCCCTCATCGCGGGTCATCAGCGCCATCGCCTTGAATAAAGCCTCATCCACTGGCAGCGCATCCATGGCGACCAGCCGTTTCGATATAGACGACAGGTTGTCACCGGCGGGGATATCAAACAC
>JABHYO010000015.1 GCA_018656865.1 Gammaproteobacteria bacterium
CTGCATGCTACTACTAACCCTTTGATCCGCCTGCTCGGGCCGGATACCGCAAATGCCCGCTGGTATCTCATTGATATTCTGACGTCTGAGGGAACAAAGGATCCGGTCGCTTTGTATGGTATCTATGATGATGCTTATCGCAAGGTGGATGGCCAATGGTTGATCGAACGCACTCACATCGACTTTTTGTGGCCTGAACGAACCTACCTGGGTCCACGCATTCCTCTATAGGAACCGCATCCAGGTTCTGTCCGCTCTGACCAGGATGGGGAAGCTAATTTGTCATTACCGATGGTGGACCATCGGTAAATTCATCATAGTGAACCATATCTTCAAGTGGTTTCCTGGACTGCCAGCCGAGTGTTTCCAGTTCGGGTCTATCGTAGAACTCGTTGACATATCCCACGCAAAGGTAGCCGATCAGTTTGTGCTCAGGAGGTGAACGAAGGATAGATTTGACGGTATCAGGGTTCAGAATGCTTACCCAGCCGACGCCGATATTCATTACTCTCGCCATCAGCCAGATGTTCTGTATTGCACAGGCGACACTATATTCTCCGGTTTCAGGCATGCTGTTCTGTCCGAGTACCGATGTGTTTGATGGCGTATAGAACACGGCAATATTTACCGGGGCCTCCCGGATACCCTCCAGTTTCATGGATGCATAGTGTTATCGACGATCGTTTTGAAACAATCGCTCAGCTCGAGCATTTTCCTCAGCGAAGCTGTTCGCAACCTTATTTTTTATCGTCTCATCTCGAACCACAACGAATGACCAGGGTTGCGAGTAGCCGACTGACGGTGCTGAAACCGCCGCCTGTAGCAATGTTTGAATGTCTTCGTCGGAAACGGGATCAGGTAGGAAATTGTTGCCCCTGACGTCCCGACGATTCGACATAATGGCAGCCAGTTTCAATTGATCAGATTGACTGAATTGTCTGTCGGGTTTAGGCGTCATGCTTGTGGGTCACTTTGATGAGTCTTTCTGATGAGTCTTTCTGATGAGTCTTTCTTATGGCTCATTCGTGCTTAAAATTGCAGCGATGTACCCGCCGTGAGAGAGGCATGTAACTAAATCCTGGCGTTAAACTCAACAGAAGAGTGCATTATGCCGTTTTCTGGCCTGTGGCCTGCTCTCAGTAAGCGGCCTCAGTAAATAGACCTTCTATTTTTATGATGCTAGCCTAGCGCACCTTTTTATTCATACACTGGTGTCACGCAAACCATGAGTTCATTTCCTCTACCAGACTTAGCACCAGTATCCGGATTGTTGGATCAGGACCTGCAGCGTCACATCGATAGCAAAACAAAGCCACTGGGTGCGCTGGGTCGTGTCGAAGATATCGGTGCCCAGTTGGGGCGAATACAGCGCACGTTGAATCCCCGTGTCGAGCACTGCAGTCTGCTGTTATTTGCGGGGGATCATGGCGTCACCCAAGCTGGTGTTTCAGCATTTCCTGCTGAAGTTACGCGACAGATGGTACTCAACTTTCTGGCGGAGGGCGCAGCGGCCTGTGTATTCGCAAAGACCAACGATGTTGAGCTGGTAGTCATTGATACCGGCGTGGCAGGAGCGCCAATCGAAGATGGCCGACTGGTTTCGTTGCGCATTGCCGCAGGCACAAGCAACTTTATTATCGAGCCCGCCATGACGCAGGATCAGATGGTGCAGGCAGTAAATAATGGCGTCACTCTCGGCCAGCAAACCCAGGGAGACGCAATCGCCTTTGGGGAAATGGGGATTGGCAACACGTCTTCAGCAGCGATGATTGTGCACAAACTTATAGGAAGGCCACTGAAAGATCTTGTAGGTCGGGGGACAGGTCTTGATGACGCTGGTCTGGATAGGAAGCTGCGGAGCCTGATTCAAGCATCCGGACGAACAGCGCATGACCTATCTGCAGAGCAGGTGTTACGCGAATATGGTGGCTTTGAGATTGCCACGATGGTGGGGGCAATGCTCGGTGCAGCGGCAACCGACAGAATTCTGATTGTTGATGGATACATTGCGACAGCTGCGGCTTTGTTGGCGGTCCGGCTGGCACCTGAGATCAGGGGATACATGATATTTTCCCATCGGTCCGCAGAGCATGGCCACACTGAAATGCTGAAGGCATTGGCGGCTGACGGCGTGCTGGATCTTGATCTGAGGCTGGGCGAGGGTACCGGGGCATTGCTTGTGTGGCCGATCATTCAATGTGCCGGAGCGATGATGTCCAGCATGGCTAGTTTCGACAGTGCCGATGTTGATAGCGGTCCTCTCGAATGAAAAATCGTCTAGGAGAGGAGTTCGAACTGTTATTAATCGCACTCCAGTTCCTGAGCAGAATTCCCGTGGGCAGGAACATAGAATTCTCTGATGAAAAGCTCAACGAATCTGCGGCTTATTTCCCTATCGCCGGATTGATTATCGGTTCGATCGGGGCAATAAGCTTTTATGGTTTGACACTGCTCGTTCCCGCTTTTGTGGCGATGATTCTGGCCATTGCGCTGCTTGTGCTGGTCACAGGCTGCTTCCATGAAGATGGTTTTGCCGATATGTGTGATGGAATTGGCGGCGGCGTTGATCGGAGTGCAGCGCTGAGAATCATGAAGGATAGCCGGTTGGGGACCTATGGGGTCAGTGGGCTCGTACTTCTTTTTGCTGTCAAACTGGCAGTGCTGACTGCATTCCTGTCAACCCCTATTGTTCCCGATGAGGCAGTAGTCACGGTCTGTGTCCTTTTAATCCTGGCCCATAGTTTGAGTCGACTGTCGGCCGTGGTTGTCATCCTCACCAGCGAGTATGTTCGTGGTGAAGGGGTAGCCAAGCCAGTTGCGGTTGGGGTGAGCCCTGCGCGCCGTAAAGTGCTGGCAGCTACAGGCTTGGTGGTTTGTGTATGGGCTGGCGCGATGTTGGGGTTCTGGGTGCTGATGGGTGCCGTGCTGGGAACGATAGCTGGACATGTGATTGCGCGCCGGTTCTTCGAGCAGAAGCTTGGTGGATACACCGGAGACTGCCTCGGGGCGACGCAACAGCTGAGTGAAACAGCTCTCTATCTTGGTGCACTGATATGCCTGTGACGCTGTTGCGACACACCGAGCTGACGGTAAAATCAGACTTTTGTTACGGCGATCTTGATGTTGCGCTGGCAGATTCATTTGAGGAGGATGCGAGTCGGGTACTGGCCTCCCTGCCTGATTTTGATGAGATTTATACCAGCCCCCTGGTGCGTTGCCGGCAACTGGCAGAGCTGATTGCAGAAAGGTCTGGTTGTGACGCAATACCAGTTCCCGCCTTGTCGGAAATGAATTTCGGCACATGGCAAGGCAAAAACTGGGATGACATCCCTGTCCTGGAGCTAGACGCCTGGGCAGATGAATTCGAGAACGCTCGACCCCATGGCGGGGAGAGTATTGCGCAATTCCGGTCGCGACTGCGTGGGTTTATCAAGAAACATCCATCAGCCCCGGGCCGGAAAATCTTGTTCGTGACCCATGGTGGTGTGATCAGAGTATTGCTTGCGATGGCTCACCAGCAGGATGAACGAGAAATACAGATAGGCTACGGAGAAGTCGTCGAGCTGAACCTGCCACACACAAAAGATGAATTGCCATGACCACCGATGAAGAACATGTTGAAGCAATGAAGAAACTTAAGACTGAGCAAAGGGAAAAGCGCCTGGCCAGCAAGAAGCTGGATCGGGGCCTGATTCTGGTTCATACCGGTAACGGTAAAGGCAAGTCGAGCTCAGCATTTGGTGTGATTGTCCGTGCCCTCGGTTGGGGGCACCAGGTAGGATTGGTGCAATACATTAAGGGCACGTGGAAAACAGGAGAACGCAACTTTTTTGATCAATTCCGAGATTCGCTGACCTGGCACACGATGGGAGAGGGCTTCACGTGGGAGACACAGGACAGGCAGCGTGATATTGAAGCTGCAAAGGCCGCATTAAAGACCTCTGCGGAGCTGTTGCAGAGCGGGGACTTTGATCTCGTTGTACTCGACGAAATCAACATTGTACTGCGCTATGACTACCTGGCGATGGAGGAAGTCCTCGATGTGCTGGCCTCTCGTGCTGATAGGACCAGCGTCATTCTGACTGGCAGAGATGCGAGGCCCGAGCTTATTGAAGCTGCAGACCTGGTCACTGAAATGAAGGAGATCAAGCATCCCTACCAACAGGGCATCAAAGCCAAACAAGGGATCGATTTCTAGCTCAAGTTTCTCGCCAATTCATCACATACCCGCTTGTTTATGTGTACTTTCTCTGTTTATTTGCAGATACTTCACGCCGACGGTGCCTGTTACCAGGCTGAAAATGGGAACCCGGTGAATCCGGGGCTGTACCCGCAACTGTAGGCGAAGAGCCTCTCACAAAAATCCACTGAAACATGAGTTTTGGGAAGGAGTGAGAAGGTGATGACTCGCAAGCCAGTAGACCTGCCGTCTCGTCGCTCGTCCGAAACCGGGATTAGTTTTTGGGACAGGAATTGCTTTCCGTAGCAGCGACAGGAATGTCCGCGTCGTATTACAACAGGACTGTCGAATTAGCTCAGTAGTTGACGCACGGCTGAGATATGGAGAGTCATCATGAGAATGCCCCTTAGGCTGTTGAGCCTGTGTCTTGCACTAACCTTTTTGAATAACCCCGCCCTTCTGGCAGAAGAAAAATCTGCTGAAATAGAAGAAATTGTTGTCAGTACTCTGCGCCTGAAGACGAGTTTGAAACAATCGGGCGCCAGTGTCTCTATCATTGATGAAGCACTGATTCGTTCACGCGGACAATCCTTCCTTGCCGACTCAATCGCTTCTGCAACTGGTGTCACGCTCAATCAGAATGGTCCCTTCGGTGGTCAGGCCAGCATCAGGATTCGCGGTGCGAGTAGCGATCAGACACTGGTGTTGATTGATGGTGTTCCTGCGAATGACACCACCTCGCCTGGTGGGGGGTTTAATTTTGGTGCCATTGATGCAGTTGACGTCCAGAGGGTGGAGATTCTTAAGGGACCACAATCTACGCTGTGGGGCACTGATGCGATAGGCGGTGTGATCAATATCGTGTCCAGGCCTGCGGAAGAGACATTCAATGCCAATTTCAGCGCCGAGGCTGGCAGTTTTGGTACTTACCGAATAGCTACCAATGCCTCTGGGGCGAATGAAGTGGGTGACTTGAGAATCAGTTACTCAGATATTGAGACAGATGGTATTTCCAAAGCTGATGAAGTCGATGGTAATACAGAGGAAGACGGATTTGACGCTGAAACCCTGTCCATTAAAGGTGGATTGAATCTTGGTTCGGCTGCCCGGCTGGAAATCAGCTATCGGGATACTGATGCGCGAACGGAATTTGATGGCTTCGGGCCGGCGACGGGAGTTGAGGATAGCGATGAGGTCAGTGAAACCAATCATCGTTCGGCACAGGCTAAACTCAGTTTCGGGCTGTTTGAAGATCGCCTGGAGAACGTGGTGACCTACGGTCGAACTGAAATCGAGAGAGAAAATTTCTCATCCGGTGTCACCAGTTTTTCAGCTGAGGGCGAGCGTTCTTTATTGCGTTATCAGGGAACGGTCAATTTTTCAGATAGTCATCTATTGTCAATCGGCTATGAAGCTGAGGATAGCGAATCGGGCAACAATGACAGCAGTATTGATGGTGCTTTCGCGCTCTACAAATTGCATGCGAGCGATGATGTAACCTTGTCTTTTGGGTTGAGGCGCGACGATCACGAAGTTTTTGGTTCAGAGACTGTCGGGCGAATTGCGACAGCATGGCAGGTGTCAGACACGATGCTGTTGCATGCAAGTTGGGGTGAGGGATTTAAGGCGCCGACGATCTTTCAGACAACTTTTTTTTGTTGTGGAGCTACATCAGCGAACGCTGAACTGAAACCTGAATTCAGTGAGGCATTCGATCTTGGTATTGAATACAGATTTGCCGAGGGTAATGGCACGGTGGGCGCTACCTACTTTAATCAGGATACGACTGATCTGATCAATTTCTCATTTGCTGTCGGCGGATATGAAAATATCGCTGAAGTCGATACCGAGGGTGTCGAACTGGAACTCGCTTACAACCTGAATGAAACCTGGTCGATTGAGGCGAATCTGACATACCTTGATAGCGAGGATGGTACGGGGAGTGAACAGATCAGGTTGCCGGAAAAAACCGCTGATCTTATGATCAACTGGCATCCTAGCAGTGCTATTCAGGCCAGCCTGATGGCGGTTTATAACGGCGAGGAAGGTGATCGACGAGGTACTGTCGACAGCTGGACCCGGGTCGATCTGGCCGGTAGCTATCATCTGAACGAACATGTGGAATTCTTCGCACGAATAGAAAACCTGATTGATTCGGACTACCAGCAGATATTCGGTTATGGCACACCTGAACGGTCTGGGTATTTCGGCGCCAGATTTTCCTTCTAGAGACGCCTAACAGGAATCTGGTTAATTGGGATGATCTGGAAAGTGTGCCGGTTCAAGTTGATTATGGCCTGCCTACTGGTTGGGTTCGGTGTTTGGCCAGGTATCCTGCCAGCGAAAACGGTTGAGACAGCGGCTGCTGTGGTCAGCCTGGACTACTGTGCCGATCAGTATGTTTTGAAGCTGCTGTCAGCCGACAGGATCAAAGCGCTCTCACCGGACGCAGTCAGAGAGTTCTCTTATATGCGTCAGGCAGCGCTTGACCATCCCAGTGTCAAACCAACTGCTGAGGAAGTCATTGCACGGAAGCCGGACCTCATTGTCAGAACTTACGGTGGTGGGCCAAATGCCTCGCATTTCTTCAAACGCCTGGGTATTCCGGTATTGCAAATTGGTTATTCGAACTCTGTTGATTCGGTCAAAGAAGTCATGCTCGATGTTTCATCGAAACTGGGGGTGGCTGAAGTTGGGGTACAGATTGTGGCCGACATGAATTCGCGAATGGCTGCATTGCCTCGTATCAGGCAGCAGACGCTGCTTTACGTGACGCCAGGTGGTATTACGGGAGGTCAAGGCACGCTCATTGACTCCATGATTGAAATAGCAGGTCTGCAAAACTTTCAAGAGAGAGGAGGCTGGCAGAGTCTCCCCCTTGAGGATCTGGCCTATAACAAGCCGGAGCTGTTTGCGACGGCGTTTTACAACGACAAAACGAATCATCGAAACTTCTGGTCGGCAGCCCGCCACCCTGTTATTCGAGAGCAGTTGGCAGTAACCCGGTATGTAAATCTGCAAGGTGCAACGACAGCATGCGGTGGTTGGTTCATCGTTGATGCAATTGAAAAACTAGCCAGCGAAGCGGGGTCGTCACAATGAGAAATGCACCATTGGTGCTGGGGCTGGTTACTGTGAGCGTCACGGTTCTACTGGCTGCTATCCTCCTCGGGAGTACGCCACTAGGCTTGTCAGCCGTTATCAACTCACTGACCGGAAGTGGATCGCCTGGCGATGCCGTCGTGTTGTGGGAAATCCGCCTGCCAAGGGCGTTGGCGGCCTATGTTGTCGGGGCTGTGCTGGGGCTCAGTGGTGCTGCGCTGCAGGGGTTACTGCGGAACCCGCTGGCCGAACCCGGCATTCTTGGTGTCTCTGCAACTGCATCACTCTTTGCTACTTTTACCCTCTATTTCGGGTTTTCTGCGCTGTCGAGTCTGGTGCTGCCGCTGGCCGCTATCGCAGGTGCACTGACAGCAACGATGTTCCTTGCCTTGGTGGCTGCAAGAATTAACTCAGTTGTTACGCTCATTCTCATCGGCGTCGGGTTGTCGAGCTTCTCCGGCGCGCTGATGACACTGTTGATGAATCTCGCACCCAACCCCTTCTCATTGTCTGATATGGTCAACTGGATGATGGGTACTGTAGCTAACCGGAGTTTTGAGGATATTGCATTTGCGATGCCCTTTCTCTTTGTAGGTGCGGCGATGATATTGCTGTCAGGTCGTGATCTGTCAGCATTTACTCTCGGCGAGGAAGCAGCATCAGGTATTGGCGCTGATCTCGCAAAAATCAGACTGAAAATAGTTTTAGGTACCGGTTTGTGTGCAGGCGGTGCTGTTGCCATTGCCGGGACGGTAGGATTCGTTGGCATTGTCGCGCCACATCTGGTTCGACCACATGTCGACCATGAGCCCTCTGCAACCCTGGTTCCATCAGCATTGCTGGGCGGCGTCATACTGGTACTGGCAGACATTTTTATTAGGTTGACCCCGACAACGACAGAGTTAAAACTTGGCGTGGTGGCTGCGCTCGTTGGCGCGCCTGTCTTCGTTTGGATTGCATCCCAACGGATGATGGGAGGAAACAGTTATGACTGAACTGGTGGTCAACAAACTGGGATACGTTCGGGGTAACAAGCAGATACTCGACGAAGTCAGTTTTTCCATCGGTAAAGGTGAGCTTGTTGTCCTGCTCGGTGCCAATGGTGCGGGTAAGAGCAGCGTGTTGAAGTGTGCGCTGGAACCGAAAGCTCGGGTTAAAGGCAGCGTGTATCTGAATGGGCAGCCCCTGGATACCTTGTCGCCAGCAAACCGGGCCCGGCTGGTAGCCTACCTGCCACAGAGTCGCCCCGTCGCCTGGCCTGTGAAAGTTTTCGATGTGGTTTCACTGGGTCGCTATGCCTATGGCGTAAGACTGGGGCAGCTGAAAGGACGTGATCTGGCGCTGGTCGAGGCAGCCATTGTGGATTGCCAGTTGCAGCATCTTCGAGATCGCCGAATAGATACCCTGTCCGGTGGCGAAGCTGCGAGGGTTCACTGTGCGAGGGCGTTTGCTGCCAATGCTGATGTACTGCTTGCCGATGAACCAACGGCATCACTGGATCCAAAACATCAATTAGGCATCATGAAATTGATTCGCGACTATGTCGACGGTGGTCGAGGTGCGCTGGTGGTTGCCCATGAAGCCAACCTGGCCGCACGTTTTGCTGATCGTCTGATCTGGATCCGCAACGGCCGGATTGTTGCTGATGGCAGTGTCGATGAAACCATGACCGAGAACATGGTCGCCGAGGTATATGGGGTCTCATCTGAGATAAGCCGTATCAGGGGCTATCACAATGTCTCAATAGTCGATGCATTATGACTGCCCGCGCGTTAATGTTTCAGGGCACCGGCTCTGATGTCGGTAAGTCTGTTATCGTCGCAGGGCTTTGTCGCCTGGCCAGCAATCGAGGGCTTCGAGTTGCGCCTTTCAAACCCCAGAACATGTCAAATAATGCGGCTGTCTGCTCCGATGGCGGTGAAATAGGACGAGCGCAGGCACTACAGGCGCGTGCCTGTAGACTGCCCCTCAGTGTCCACTTCAATCCTGTTTTACTGAAACCCCAGTCAGATAAGGATGCACAGGTTGTTGTCCACGGTCGTGCCGTCGAAGTACAGCCTGCCAGGCAATATATGCAGAAAAAACGCATGTCTTTGCTTCCCCGGGTTCTCGAGAGCTTTGACCACCTGAAACAACAATATGACCTGGTTTTGATTGAAGGGGCAGGTAGTGCCGCCGAGGTCAATCTGAGAGAAGGGGATATCGCCAATATGGGCTTTGCCCGTGCCGCCGACATACCAGTCTGCATAATTGCAGATATTGATCGAGGTGGTGTGATTGCTTCTCTGGCCGGGACCCATGCGATCCTTGGTGAGGAAGATCGACGGCTGATACAGAGTTTTATCATCAACAAATTCCGGGGTGATCCCTCACTCTTTGATGAGGGGCTTGAATTCATACAGAACTACACGGGCTGGCGTTCAGAAGGCGTCATACCCTGGTTGCCTGTGATCCGAAAACTGCCACAGGAGGATGCGGTCCCGCTCGAGCGGTCGCTTCTCGAGACCAATACGAATGATCAGGCGATGATTAGAATTGCGGCACCGATGTTGCCGCGTATTGCAAATTTTGATGATCTCGATCCCTTGAAGCTGGAACCTGGTGTTGAAGTCATATTTGTTCCGCCGGGGAAGGCGATCCCCATTGATGTTGATGCTGTGATTCTGCTGGGTACGAAATCGGCAATTGCCGATCTGCGATTCCTCAGAGAACAGGGGTGGCATCATGAGGTTCAATCACTGGCTCGGGCGGGCAAAACGATTCTGGGTATTTGCGGTGGGTATCAGATGCTCGGTACAGAATTAAGGGATCCGGCTGGATATGACGGTCAACCAGGCATGGAGGCAGGGCTGGGTCTGCTTGATGTCGAAACAACGATGCGCGCTGACAAGACGTCGCGTCAGAATCACGGGCATCATCATGAAGCCGGACACCAGGTGTCTGGATATGAAATTCATTCAGGGAAGACCACTGGTGCTGATACAGTACGGCCCTATCTGACGCTGGAAACCGGCCCCGATGGCGCTGTGGCTGAAAACCATCGTATATATGGCACCTATCTTCATGGCCTCTTCACCAGTGACGGTTTCAGAGGTTATTGGCTAAAAAGCCTGAGATCAGACTTCCATGTCGATTCTTCGGCGGATTCCTTCATGCACTACGAGGCAACGGTTGATCGGGTCCTGGATGAACTGGCCAGCGATCTTGAAAAACACCTCGACGTTGATAGCCTTCTGGCTAGTGCATGCTAGGGCCGTTTCAGACTGACTGGCTATTTGGGGTGCTGTTGCTCGCATTCCTGCTGGAATTGAAATTTGGCTGGCCTGCATCGGTAAACAACGTGATCGGACATCCTGTCAGCTGGCTTGGTCGAGTGATCTCAGCATTGGAGGTCAAATGGAATCGCGAAGATTTGAGCCCGACTTCGAAACAGCTAAGGGGAGGGCTGTTGGTCTTGGTTATCTCGGGCATTGCACTAATCCCGGTCACGACGCTGCTAGGAGCAATCGGGCAGACCTGGGGTCAGACCATCCTGGCAGCTGTCTTTAGTGTGCTAGTCGCGGCCTCTCTGTTCGCAACCAGAAGTTTGAGAGACCATGTGTCATCTGTCGTGAGTTGCCTGGCTGAAGAAAATCTGCCAGGTGCGAGAAAGGAACTGGCTAAAATTGTTAGCCGCGAAACTGCGGACCTTGATCGTTCTGAGATCTGCAGTGGTGCAATCGAGTCCCTGTCGGAAAATGCTTCAGATGCAGTCGTGGCTCCGATGTTCTGGGCGCTTGTCTTCGGGGTTCCTGGTTTGTTGTTCTATAAAGCTGTCAACACGATGGATTCGATGTTGGGTTATAGAAGTGCACGATACGAGCATTTTGGTAAGGCTGCTGCGAGGCTGGATGATGTGGTTAACTGGATTCCAGCCCGGCTCGCAGGTTTCGGACTTGCCCTGATGGGTGGCGAAAATGCCTTGGCTGGCATTAAGGTTATGCTCAGGGAAGCCGGCGGGCACAGATCGCCGAATGCCGGCTGGCCGGAGGCAGCCGTTGCCGGCGTGCTGGCCGTTAGATTGGGAGGCCCGAGAATCTATCCTGACCAGTTGGTAGAGTCGCACTACCTGAATGGTCATACAGAGCCCCCTTGCATCGCTTCCTGTTTCCAGGCCATCAAGCTTTATGATCGATTGACAGCGTGCATTCTGATCACTCTCACTTTGGCTGTCGTGGCATCGGTTCAGGGCATGCTCCAATGAGTGGCTACAGACAACTGGAACATGGTGGGGATATCAGTCAGTTTGCTGCAGACTTTCCTGATAGCGCGCAGCCCTGGCTTGATTTGTCGACAGGCGTCAATCCCTGGGCCTATCCCTTGTCGTCCGATAACAGCGCGTACCATAGTCTGCCGACTCGGGCGCAGAAACGAGCGTGTCGGGCCGCCATGGCGAATGCTTTTTCATGTCATCCTGAGAACGTGTTGCCTGTCCCAGGCAGTGAAGCGGTTATTCGAATGCTACCGATACTGTTACCCGATAGGACGTTGGTATTGTCCAGTCCAACTTACGGAGACTACGCCTACGCCTGGCAGTCGACCAATCAGAAGGTTGAGACGGTACGCGATCAGCTCGATCATGTCGCTCAGCATGCGGGAAAAGTAACGGGCCAGCGTTATGTCTACGTTGTCTGTAATCCTAACAATCCCGATGGCGTTGTCAGAGACCGTTCATGGCTTGCGGCGCTTGCGGAACAGACAACACAGAGTGACGGCTGGCTGATTATCGATGAGGCTTATGCCGACGCGTTGCCGGGATGCTCTATGACAGCGCATCCTGTAGTGCCTAATGTGCTCATCCTGAGATCATTTGGTAAGTTTTATGGGCTGCCCGGGTTAAGGCTCGGGGCAGTGATTGCGAGGACCGAGATCCTCGATCGATTGTCAGATCTGCTGGGGCACTGGGCGGTTTCGGGTAAGGCGCTTGAAGCAGGAACCATTGCCTATCGCGATAGTGACTGGCGGAACGGAATGTTGCCCAGACTACGGCAGGGGCAGACGATACTGGAACAGATACTCACTGCTGCTGATTATTCTCCGCAGGGTGAGGTTCCGTTATTTCGGCTCATTGAAGAGACTGATGCGCTTCAGCTATGGAGACACCTGATGACAAAAGGAATCTATGTCAGAAGATTCGAGCACTATGAGAATTTTCTACGGATTGGGTTACCGGCAACTGTACTCGAAGCTGAGAGGCTGGCTTCTGCGCTTGAGCAATGGCGACGACTGTGAGGACTATGAGTGCAAGGCGATGATCCAGCAGAACAGAGAGTGTAGATAAACGATGCTAATGCTGATCCTTGGTGGTGCCAGATCTGGTAAAAGTCGATATGCATTGTCATTTGGCAATGACCGTTACCAGCGACAGGTATTTGTTGCGACCAGTGAGCCGCTCGATGCAGAAATGCAATTGCGGATTTCGAAACATCAGGATGAACGGGGTGACCGGTGGGAAACCCATGAGGTTCCCATTGATCTGACATCAGCGATCAAATCTGTTGATGAGACCTCGACGCTTTTAGTCATTGATTGCCTGACTCTATGGCTGAGTAACCTGATGCATTATGAACTTGATATTGAGGCTGAGATCCAACGGCTCGTTGAATGTTTGCAATCGGTAGAGGGTGATTACATTCTGGTCAGCAACGAAGTGGGTTTCGGGATTGTGCCTGAATCTGCGCTTTCCCGGGAATTCAGAGACCATCAGGGCAGACTGAATCAGCGACTTGCTGCCATCGCAGATCAGGTGGATCTGGTGGTTGCAGGTATTCCGTTGGCTATCAAGGCATTAGCGGGTAATGCCAAATAAACTGGCATTGGGTGACAGTTGTCCGATAACAAAATCATAAATGTACAAAAGATATCGATTTCCACCTGATATTGGAGTTTGTTGGCTCAACGTGGAGTCATCGTGACTCATGAATTGGCTGCCGTGCTTGGTTGGGGCTTTCATCATTTCGCTGCGCGAATTGATTGCCGTGTTTGGTTTGGGCTTTCTCGAGAAGTACACACCGGCCAACGCATTTCGCTGCGCGAACTGCTGCCTGGCCTCTCAATTTCGCGACGCGAAATTGAGATTGGTAGCTACGGGTGGACTGACCGGGCTGGCGCTCCAGACACCGACCCCAGCATTATGAGTGCAAAAACGATGTCTGACGTTAAATGATCCCTTCTCCCCTTATCTGTAACTAACTGATTCACAAAGCCTGAACACATTCAGTTCATCAACGCCATTTACATCAGTTAAAGTCAATTGGGCACGGCACGGGCACAAATTTTACTATGTAGCCCGATTGAAGAAGGTACGGCATTGCCGTACAATCGTTTAGTGTTTAGTGTAATCGAAACGCCGATCTATTCCAGAAAAGCCGAAGCACTTCTATCAGACAGCGAAAGAGAAGAGTTTGCAGTTTTCATCTCCAGGAACCCAACCGCGGGTTCTGTCGTTCGAGGTTCTGGTGGGGTCCGCAAGGTTAGGTGGGCTCGATCTGGTGCCGGTAAAAGTGGTGGTGTGCGAGTGATTTACTACAACATGCTCGAAGAGGAAGAAGTCTGGCTCCTCACCCTGTATGCGAAGAACGAAAGATCCACCATTCCTGGACATGAGCTC
>JABHYO010000188.1 GCA_018656865.1 Gammaproteobacteria bacterium
AGAAGTATATCGCCAAATACATGGAAGGGACCCTTACGACTGAGGAAGCTTCCATGACCAAACTGGCCGCATCGGAAATGCAGGGCAGTATTGTTGATCGGTGTCTGCAGCTCTTTGGAGGATATGGCTACATGAAGGAGTATCCGATCACGCGAGCTTACGTCGATGCCCGTGTGCAAAGAATCTACGGCGGCACTTCCGAGATCATGAAAGAACTGATTGCAAGAAGTCTTGTTGGCAGGTAGCAGGAGAACACAAAGATGAAGAACAATATTGGGTTGATGCTGACTCGAAGATCACAGCTGAACGGTAATCGCGAGGCGTACGTCGACAGTCAGTCAGGTTTGCGTCTTACGTTCAGGGAGCTGAATGAGCGATCGAACCAGGTAGCCAACACGCTGGTCGATCTGGGAGTAGAAAAGGGTGATCGCGTTGCCATCATGATGATGAACAGTGCGGAGTTTTTCGAGTCTTACTACGCCATTGCCAAGATTGGCGGTGTCGTGGTTCCTCTGAACTGGCGGCTGGTTGCCGACGAGCTTGAGTTCATTTTGAAAGACAGCGGTTCGAAAACACTGATCTTCGGTAGTGAATTTATCGACCTGGCGTCGGATCTGAACAGTCGGGGCGACAAGACCGATATCGTAAACTGGCTGCACTCGTCTGAGGGCGACTCAGAAACCCACTTTGCGAAGGACTACGAAGCTGTCAGAAATGCGGCGCCGGTGGATGATCCAGAGTGCCCGGCGGAGGATGATGACCTGCTCTACATCATGTACACCTCGGGTACGACCGGTTTACCCAAGGGCGTTGTCCATTCCCATAACACCATGTTGTGGGCCATGATGACTTTCCAATCAATAGCCGACACTCACGACGGTGACCGGTATCTTGCGGCTCTGCCGCTGTTTCATGTCGGTGCGTTGACGCCAGTAACACTAAATGTCTATAGCGGCGTCACCAGTATTGTTATGAGAGAATTCGATGCCACGCGGGCCTGGGAGTTGATGGGTGAGGAGCGGGTCACGACCGGTCTGCTGGTACCGGCAATGCTTAACTTCATGATTCAGGTCAACGACCTCGACCGATTCGATCATTCATCATTACGCTGGATTCAAAGTGGTGCATCGCCGCTGCCGGTAAGTCTGATTCAACAGTATTCAGACATAGGCATTGATATTCATCAGATCTACGGCCTAACAGAAACCTGTGGCCCGGCCTGTCTGATTACCGGGGACGACGCCATTGCACGCATAGGTTCGACCGGGCGGGGATTCTTTCACACGGATATTCGCATTGTCGATGATGAGGGCAATGATGTCCCTGCGGAGGTTCAAGGTGAGATCTGGGTAAAAGGCCGTCATATTATGCTGGGGTACTGGAACAGACCGGACGCGACTGCTGATACCATCACCGAAGACGGCTGGTTGCGAACGGGTGATATCGCCACTTTTGATGAAGATGGCTTTGTTTACATACAGGATCGGATCAAGGACATGATCATTTCCGGTGGCGAGAATGTTTATCCCGCTGAAATCGAGAATGTCATCCTGACGCATCCCGATGTGGCGGAAGTCGCGGTCATTGGACAACCCAGCGAGCGCTGGGGTGAATCACCCTTTGCGGTTGTTGTGAGAAAGACTGACGCCCTGGCCGAAAAGGATGTCCTGAACTATTGTGACGGAAAACTGGCGAGGTACAAATTGCCGAAAGGTGTGGTGTTTATCGAGGTCATTCCGAGGAATGCCAACGGCAAGGTTCTGAAACGAAATCTGAGGGTAGATTTCCCCGGACCTGCGTCGGTGTGATTGGAGTTTTTATTGCGTAAATGCGTTGCAACAGTTTTACCGCTTCTCTTATCTTCCTGGGTAACTGCTTCAGACCTGATTAAGGTCGTTGTCGATATTACGCCGACAGAAACTGTGGTGCTGGAACGGCATGAAGATGCAGATATCGAGCTTGACGGGGATCTGACTGAGGATGTCTGGAACAAGCTGGATGCCTATGATGAGTTCGTGGTTCTTGAGCCTGACACCCTCGAGCAACCGGAACATGCAACCCGGGTGCGGCTTTTCTACGATGAATCGGGATTGTATCTCGGCATTGATATGGATCAGCCCGCTGATTCACTCATTGCCAGGCTTTCTGGCAGAGATCGACGACGAATCAATCGGGACAGTATCAATGTTACCTTGGATACATCCGGCGAGGGTCGGTACGGCTATTGGTTCGGGATCAATCTCGGTGATTCACTGTCGGATGGAACACTTCTCCCGGAAAAGCGGTTTTCCAATGAATGGGACGGTGCCTGGCGGGGAATAAGCCGGGTCACCGAAAATGGCTGGTCGGGTGAGTTTCATATTCCCTGGGGAACAGTGGCGATGCCCATCAGCCCCGGAAAAAGGCGCATTGGCCTCTACATGTCCCGGAAGGTGGCGTACAGGGATGAACGCTATGGCTGGCCAACATTGCCAAGGACCAGACCCAAGTTCATCTCTGAAATGCAGAGTCTGGAAGTCAATGGGATTGATCCAAAGCAACAGTACAGTATTTACCCATTCACCTCGGTCACCGATGATCGGTTCGACGATCGCGTTCGCTACCGTAGTGGTGCAGACTTGTTCTGGAGACCTTCCTCGAACTTCCAGCTGACGGCAACGGTTAATCCAGATTTCGGCGCCGTTGAATCGGACGATGTCGTCATCAACCTGACGGCGACAGAAACCTTTTTTCCTGAAAAGCGGCTCTTCTTTGTTGAGGGTCAGGATGTATTCGTCACCTCGCCTCGTGCTAGAACACAATCCATGGGGGTAGGTAACACCGGCACGCCAACGACACTGATCAACACCCGGCGCATTGGCGGCAAACCCCTGGAACCGGAACTGGGTTCGGAATATTCGATCTCTGACCGGGAACTCGATCAACCCGTCGACCTGCTTGCAGCGATGAAAGTGACCGGTCAGGCTGGCCGCTTCCGTTACGGGGTTCTTGCGGCATTCGAAGATGACTTCAAGTTCGATGCAGCGCTGAACGATGACCCGATTCACCTGGAAGGCAATCCCACCGACTACGGTGTTGCCAGAATCCTTTACGAAGATGCACCCGGTGGTGCCTACAAAGCCCTGGGGCTGATGACCACAGCAACCCTTAACGAGCAGCGCGATGCCATGACACACGGGCTGGACGCCCACTATCTGACTGCAGGGGGTAAGCTCAAAGTTGATGGTCAGTTATACCTGTCAGATATTGAAGGAGAAGAGTCCGGAACCGGCGGCTTTGTCGACTTCCACTACAACTTCAGGCAGGGCGTGGAACAAAGACTGGGGATTGAGTGGGCGGACAGACATGTGGATATCAATGACCTCGGTTTCCAGTCACGAAACGATTACTGGCAGATTCGGACGGCACACACGCGGACAAGTTCCAATCTGTCGTGGGCCAGAAACAATCAGTTCGATGTGCGAGGGTTCATCCAGAAGAACGGAGACGGCTACTTTACCAGGGGCGGAATCTTCCTGGCCAATAGGACAACATTTCACAATCTGCATCAATTCACGATTCGGGCCAACTTTTTTCCAGAGTCTTATGACGATTTGAATTCGTTTGGCAACGGTACCTACCGCATTGAAGAAAATCCATGGCTCGGTTTCAGCTTCGATTCTGATCGGTCAAAGCCCTTTAGCTATGGCATGGGAATCGGTACCCACAAAGAAAAGCTGGGTGGTGACACGATCATCACTCGTTTGAACTTCACGTGGCGACCCAGTGATCGCTTTGCACTGACTTTTCATACTCGACATTCAGACCGCAGGGGCTGGTTGCTGCACCAGGAAGACCGCAACATGACCGCCTTTGATGCAGAGCAGTGGACGCCAAGATTGAGCGCGGAGTACTTTGTCAGTGCCAGGCAGCAACTCCGTTTTTCACTGCAGTGGGTCGGTATCAAAGCAAGAGAAAGGGACTTCTACCTGGTGCCAGATCGACCCGGAGATCTGATTGAAGTCCTAAAACCGGAAGGTCCGTCAGATAGTTTCAGCCTGTCTCAGATGACCATGCAGCTTCGATATCGCTGGGAGATTGCGCCGCTTTCTGACGTCTTTCTTGTTTATACTCGCCTGGTGGATCACAGTGGTAGCCTGAAAAGCTTCTCAGATGCATTCTCCGATGGGTATGATGATCCTATGGGAAATGCGCTAGTGTTCAAAATCCGCTATCGATTCGGATCTTAAGGAGGAAGAAAACTTGCCGAGATACGATTATCGCTGTGACGACAATGGTCAGACTATCGAAGTCGTGCACAAAATCTCAACAGTCGTTGCAACCTGGGGTGATCTTTGTGACCTCGCGGGGATCGATCCGGGTGAGACAGTGAAAAGTGCACTAGTGCGAAAAGTGATTATGACGGCACCGATGGCGAATACACCTTCGGGTAATGCACACCTCAAGAATCTCGGCTTTACCAAGCTGGAAAAGCGCTATGACGGCACTTATGAGAACGTGACGCGTACGGGGACTGAAAAACGTTTTCTGGACCCGAAAGATCCCAGTTCACTACCACATCTTCACAAGAAGATAAGCGACTAGGGCCAGGGAGTCTGTATGCGATACATCATTGGTTGCATCGTCCTGATGTTGGCGATGGCTATTCAGGCACAGGAAGCCAATTACTTTCTTCTGACATACTACCCCGGTGCTTCCTGGAACGAGGCTATTCCCTATGATAAACAACCTGGTCTGAAAACCCATCACGAGTATGTTCGTGAACTGCACGTAAACGATTTGATCGTCATGGGGGGCGGAGTGGCAGAAGCCAGTCGAAACCAGCTCAGCGTCATGTTGATACGAACCGGTTCGCTGGAAGAGGCAGAAAAGCTCGCCAGTCGGGACCCTGGTGTTCAGCAGAGGCTGGTACGAGCAGAGGTGTTACCCTGGGATGTAACCATGTCGTCTTTACGATTTGTCCGCAGGAAACCTATACAGCCATTTAAAGATCCGGATCAGTCGTTTTCCATCAAGCGTGTTGATCCGGAGAGTCGGTTAAACATCGAGTAGCGGGATAGGGGTCATTTCTCCGAGTCCGTATTGGTCGCCGTTCGCTCTTTCTCCACGAGATAGTCCATCACCTCCAGCATCCGTGTCGGACCGACTGCCCGGGTCGTTCTCACTATGTATTTCCCCTGGATGACGATGGTGGGAACACTGGCAACTTTAAGTCTCCTTGACATCTGATCAGCACGATTGAGAGCGGAGTTAACCGGTGTCGATTTGTAGGTTGACTCGAATAATTCTCTATCAATGCCGGCATCCTGTGCGTAGTCAAATAACGACTCAGGTGTCGGGAAGGTTTGTCGTGATTGATGGATAGCCCTGAATAAAGTCATGTGGTGAGCGCCGATAGCATCAATTTGTTCCAGGGTATAATAGGCTCGGCCGAGAAGCCGCCAATATTCGCTTGCGACAGCGGGTATGCGTATGAATTCCACATTGTCGCCCTGTTCTTCGACCCAGTCTGTCAGGTTCGGATCTAAGTTGAAGCAGTGTACACAGGCGTAGCTGAAAAACTCCATAACCTCGATTTTGTCGCTGCGAATCCGTCGAGGATTGTCGATTAATTGATAGTGTTCACCCTCGACAAACTCCCCCAGCGGAGCGTCCTGTACGGTCATCCAGGTAAGG
>JABHYO010000104.1 GCA_018656865.1 Gammaproteobacteria bacterium
CCGCCGTAAGTTCCATCCGGTTGTTCGTAGTGGCTTCCTCCCCACCATGCAGGGTCTTTTCCTTGCTCCCATGCTTCAGCACAGCACCCCAGCCACCAGGGCCGGGATTACCCCGACAGGCACCATCGGTAAAGATTTCAACGTCGCTGGTCTTCAGAGTTCTTCCCGGGGTTCAATGGATGTCATACCGTCACGGTTCACTGATGGAACCGCGCTGAGTCTTCCAAAAGCTGGCGTCCTCCGCCAGACAGGCTTAACCGGCTTAATGGCACCAATATGTTTTTGGGCGACGATGGTATAGACCGAACCGATAGGCAGGTTCAGGCTGCGGCTGACGCCCTGTGAGTAGTTATCAATCTTACCGGATAGTCGTGCCAGTGGCGGCCTGTAAATGGCGTATTGGGCTCTGTCGATCTTGAAATTGAGTAGATTGAGCCAGTCCATCAACCTTCCCGGCCGAATAAATTGTCCGTTCCACGGCGCGCGCCCACCGAACGTCGCTACGCTTTTCCACAACCCCCAGGTGCTGAAAGGATTAAAACCGGTAATAACAACATGTCCCATGGGGATTGTTATTCGACTGATTTCTCGCAGAATTTCCTGTGGCGATACGGAAAAATCAAGAAGATGATGTAACAGGACAACATCAACACTGTCACCGTCAAGAGGTATGCTCGACGGCGCTGCCACTATTCCACTATCACGAGACTTCTCCAGATCGATAGTGAATTTGTTCTGAATTGGGCTGGTCCTGTAGAGCCCTCGCCCCTGAATGCTAAATTGAGCAAGGTGGTACCCGAAGAATCCGGGCAGCAACTGATCAAGGATTGCGGACTCCGTCATCAGGACATGCTCACCGAGAGGAGATGCAAACCACCGCCTTATCTCATCCAGCTTTGGAAGTGATTTGTCATCAAGAGAAGTCATCCGGCTCAAAGGTTCCACCCGTTGCCCGCCATACCAATAAGACAACCATTATAATGCACCTTGGCCACGTTGCTATATCCGCTATAATGCGCTGAAAAGTTGTAAGTAGTTTATGCGCCCCATTTCTCCTCTGATCCTCATTATCGCGAGTTTGCTTGTACTTAGCGGCTGCCAAATACTGTCTCCGCAGCGCGATGACGTGACTCTCAGTGAACATTCGGTTATCGACATGACCACTATTGAAGTCAGTCGGTCTGGTGACGATGCAGAAACGCAGCAAGAGCAAGAGATTCCTCTTGACGCTCCGGTTGAGGTCGAACTGCCGAAACCCGTCACCGACCTCTGGGAGAGGACGCGAAGCGGTTTTGAGCTTTCACATGAGCTGGACAGACAGCGAGTCACCAATGAACTCAAGTGGTTTGTAAACCATCCCGAGTACGTCGAGCGGGTAGCCCGTCGTGCTGGCCCGCACCTTTATCATATCGTCACCGAAATCGAGAAGCGCGGCCTGCCTCTTGAATTCGCTCTTCTCCCTATTGTTGAAAGCGCATACGATCCGTTCGCCTACTCCCATGGTCGTGCCGCGGGTCTCTGGCAATTCATTCCTTCAACTGCACGTCTCTATGGACTGAAGATAGATTGGTGGTACGACGGTAGACGGGATGTTCGCGCCTCGACAAAGGCAGCCATTGATTACCTCGAATACCTGCACGATTTGTTCAACGGCGACTGGTTGCTAGCGCTGGCCGCTTACAATGCAGGCCAGGGAAACGTAATGTCTTCTATTCGCAGGAGCAAATTACCGTCAGAAGAGATCGATTTCTGGTCAATCAAGGTTCTGCGAGAGACCTATACCTATGTTCCCCGATTGCTCGCTATTAGCGAGATTATCGCCAACCCGGATCGATACCACATGCAGCTACCGTCATTGCCGAACGAACCATATTGGCAACCAGTAGACACCGGTAATCAACTCGACCTGCACAGAGCGGCCGAACTTGCTGGTATTAAACCTGAACAGCTGTATTCGCTAAACCCTGGTTTCAATCAGTGGGCAACTCACCCCGACGGTCCACACGAATTGCTGATTCCGGTTAATAATATCGAACGATTCAAATCCGCACTTGAGAGTCTGCCACCCGGACGAAGAGTCGCCTGGCAACGACACAAGGTCAGGCAGGGCGAAAATCTGGGCTACATTGCGCAAAAGTACCAAACGACAACTGAGACAATTCGCACCGCCAACCAGATCAAAGGCAATCTGATCAGAGCCGGTGACTCACTCCTTATCCCGGCTGCTTCTGCGGAAACTCAATACTCGATGACCAGTCAGGGTCGCCTGGCGAGCCGTCAGGCTTCGCTAACGCAGACTTACGGTGGTGAGCCACTTATCCACACCGTAGAAGCCGGCGATTCCCTCTGGGAAATCTCGAGGAAGTACGGGGTTAACATGCGAAACCTGGCTCGCTGGAACGGAATGGGGACAACCACCCTTCTTCACCCCGGTACTGACCTTAAAATTTTCAAGAAAAATCAAACCACTGCGAGCGCGCCTAAGAAATCCAGGGAACAGGTGAGAAAGTTGAACTACAAAGTACGCGAAGGAGAGTCGCTTTCGCTGATAGCAAGTAAGTTCAATATCACCGTACGGAGCATCAGATCCTGGAATTCAGACCTGAACCTTCAGAAGTACATTTACGCAGGTGATCGCCTGACTCTATATGTGGATGTGACGTCTCTGATTAACTAGCAGATTTTCATTTTGTGCGACTTGCTCAGAATGAAAAATCACGGGAGCTATCCTTTGCCGGCATCGTTCTTATATGAAGGCGCGGTCCCGAGAACTAATTAGTTCTTGTCCGAGAGTTCGATACCGAGGTGCTAGTTAACCCTTTCCAACGTCGCTTCCTGTTTCAGGCTCTGCTGAAACTCCTGGAAGTCACTGAGTCCCATCTGCCTCGCCAAACCAGCCTGAACCCCGGCAAGTTCACTTTCCTCGATTTCCCCGGCAGGTCGGTTGACCACTGATGAGACTCTCAGGACGACACTGTCGCCGTTTAGCAAGGTGGCAACACCCAGAGATTCCTTGTTTTCCACTGGCCTCAAAAGCTTAAAGGCCTCACCCAGAATGAACGGATCAACTTCCTGATCAAAGCGCGTGGCCTTCAGCGCCACCTGCCATTCCAGACTGTACTCATCGGCAACAAACTGGGCCAGCGAGCCGGAATCAATGGCTGCAACAATCTCCTTCGCCCGCGTCTGCGCCAGTTCTGCAGCCTTTTCCCGCTGCAGAATATAGCGTACATCCTCCGTAACCTCGGAGAGCGCCCTGATGCTGCTGGGCTTATGTTCGAGTACACGCAACCCAATGTGGTGGTCTTCGCTGACCTCGATGAGATCACTGTTATTGCCATCAACAAGTACGTCCGGGCTGAACGCCGCAGCAACAACTCGACTGACTGACATGAGCTCGTGATTGGCATCACGCTTGAGATCACCGGTTATTTTCACATCCAATTCAATCGCTGAGGCTGTTGATTCCAGTTCAGAGAAGTTTTCGAACAGTAATTCTGCCATCCTGGATGACTTGCTAACGAAATCATCTTCCGTGGCTGTGTGGCGGTAGATCTGCTCAACTTCTGCCCGGACCTCATCCAGACCTGGGAGATTCGCTTCCTCTATTCCCAGTACTTTGATGATATGAAATCCAATTTCTGTCTGTACCGGCCCAGACACTTGATTCAGCGAAAGATCATAGGCTACTGCCTCGAATTCAGGGAAAAATGTTCCCTGATTGTTGAATCCCAGATCACCACCGCTGTCCTGTGAACCGAGATCATCCGAATACTCTTTGGCAAGCGCTGTAAAGTCTCCACCATCAACAATGCGACCATGTACCTCTATCGCTAGTGCTTCAGCTTCTTCCGCGCCAGTATCGTCATCGATTTCAATCAGGATGTGTGCAACTCTCCGAGATTCGTCAGTTGAGTAAACACCCTTGTTTTCTTCGAAGTAGTCACGAAGTTCGTCTTCGTCCAGTTCGTATGCAGCAGCAAGATCCTCTCGTTTCAGCTCGATATACTGAAGGTTAACAGTCTCATCGGTGACGAAATCACTCGAATTGGCATTGAAATATTCCTCAATCTCATCATCGGTAACGGTAACTTCATCGATCAGGTCAGGAACGGCAATCTGAATGTAGGCGATATCACGACGTTGCGATAGCAAGCCGCTATAGCGTTTTGCCTCATCAGGCGTGATAAAGGCAGACTGACGAATGCCCGTGATCATCTGATCAAAGAGCTTGTCCGTACGCATTTCCGCACGATAACTTAGAGGAGTGTATCCGGCACTACCGATAACCCGCTTGAACTGCTCGCTGCTGAAAATGCCGTCGAGCATGAATACTTCACTGGCAATAATCTCCTGATCGAGTGCAGCATCACTGTAATGCAGATCCAGATTACCGGCTGTCTGAGCCAGGACCGTCCTGGTAACCAGGGAATCCAAAACATCCTCTCGCAACTTGTCCTCATCGATCTCTTCTGCAGGGATGTCTCGCGCCATGAGCATTCGGCGATTTCTTTCCACGGCAACTTCCATCTCCTGTTGCGAGATATCCTCGCCATCGACGGTCGCGACCTTCGGCGTAGGAGCCAGGAACGTGGTAATGGAGCCGAAGCCGAAAAGGGCAAAGACAATAATGATCAGGCCAATAATAACTTTGGCCAGAACCCCTTCGGAGCCGTCCCTCATGTGCTGGATCAGCATTCTCTTACCTCATAATCTTCGAAGGCCGCTATTTTAGACCGCACTAGACGGTCGCGCACCCCAAAAGCACCATAAAAAAGCGGCGCATCTTTCGATGCGCCGCTCAAGTTCGACTAAATGTGTCGGTTTACCGCTACACGTTAGCGCAGCCCCGTCCCATCACGATCAACAACCCGGAGTTTAGTTGACCGCATCCTTCAATGCTTTACCTGCTTTAAAAGCTGGAACTTTTGCAGCAGCAATTTGAATTTCTTCACCCGTTTGAGGGTTCCTGCCGGTACGTGCAGCACGATCACGAACACTGAAAGTGCCAAACCCTACCAGTACAACGGAATCACCCTTTTTCAATGAGTCAGTAACCGAATCGATCATTGAACCCAGCGCTCTTCCCGCAGCGGCCTTGGTGATATCCGCGGATGCTGCAATGTTTTCAATCAGCTCTTGTTTATTCACACTCTACCCCTTTGTTGTAGTAGTTTACGATGTTTTGCATATCCCTATGCAGTTGCCCTGTGCCTCGAATTGTTATACCCAATGAAAGGCCCTTATACAAGGTAAAAGTCGCTAATGAGCGCTAATTCTGCGGCTTTCGTCGGTTTCACTACTTTTTTCAGGATCGGCTTCCGCCTCTGCTTCCAGTTCTTCAGCAAGAGGTTCAGGCATCCTCTGAAGTGCAATTTCAAGAACCTCATCAATCCACTTAACAGGTAGGATCTCGAGGTCCGACTTGATATTGTCAGGGATCTCTTTCAGGTCTCGTTTATTCTCATCTGGAATGATTACGGTCTTGATTCCACCCCGATGCGCGGCAAGAAGTTTTTCTTTTAGACCGCCTATTGCCAAGACCTGACCCCTTAGCGTAATTTCACCGGTCATCGCAACATCGGATCTCGCAGGAATGCCACTCAGCACTGAAACCATGGCTGTGCAGAGCGCGATGCCTGCGCTCGGCCCATCTTTGGGAGTCGCGCCCTCCGGCATGTGGATATGGAGGTCATATTTCTCGTGAAAATCCCTGGAGATACCCAGGACACTAGATCGGCTTCTTACCACGGTAGTCGCAGCCTGAATCGACTCCTGCATGACATCACCGAGGGAACCAGTTCGAGTATGTCGACCCTTGCCAGGTACGGCCACAGCTTCAATCGATAGCAGTTCACCGCCAACACTGGTCACCGCAAGACCTGTGACCTGACCAATCTGATCTGTTTCCTCAGCTCGCCCAAAATTGAATTTTCGCACGCCTGAATAATCTTCAAGCATTTTAGGCTCGACTTCGAGCGAATCGGCTGCCTGGTCACCCTCAAGTGCTTTTTCCTTGACCACTTTCCTGCAGATCTTGGCGACTTCCCGCTCAAGCCCTCGAACGCCAGCCTCACGGGTGTAATACCTAATCAGGTCGGTTACGGTCTCTTCGGGAATCTCTATTTCACCTTCATGCAAGCCGTTATTTTCAATCTGTTTTGGTACCAGATAGCGGGATGCGATATTCCGCTTTTCGTCCTCTGTATAACCAGGAATTCGGATGATTTCCATACGATCGAGAAGTGGTGCGGGGATATTCATGGAGTTGGATGTACAGATGAACATGACTTCCGATAGATCGTAGTCAACCTCCATGTAGTGATCGTTAAAGGAATTATTCTGTTCAGGGTCCAGCACTTCCAACAGGGCTGATGCCGGATCGCCACGGTGATCCTGGCCCAGCTTATCGATTTCGTCGAGCAGGAACAGAGGGTTTCTTACACCCGCCTTGGCCAGTTTCTGGATTATCTTTCCGGGCATGGAGCCTATGTATGTACGACGGTGCCCTCGAATCTCCGCCTCGTCTCGAACACCGCCAAGAGCCATGCGAACGAATTGGCGATTGGTGGCCCTTGCAATTGACTCACCCAACGATGTCTTACCAACTCCAGGCGGACCAACCAGACAGAGAACGGGGCCCTTTATCTTTTTGACACGTTTCTGCACCGCCAGATATTCCAGAATCCTGTCCTTCACCTCTTCAAGACCGTAGTGGTCGGCCTCAAGTACTTCTTCAGCGGCAGTTATATCAGTACGCACCTTTGAACGCTTTTTCCAGGGCGTATTCAGCATCCAGTCAATATAGGATCTGACTACGGTCGCCTCTGCAGACATAGGCGACATCATCTTCAGCTTGTTGACTTCGGCCTTTGTCTTATCCTTGGCCTCTTTTGGCATACCCGAGGACTCGAGGCGTTTCTGGATGTCCTCTATCTCATTGGGCACGTCGTCGAGATCGCCCAACTCCTTCTGAATCGCCTTCATCTGCTCATTCAGATAGTACTCGCGCTGGCTTTTTTCCATCTGCTTCTTGACTCGGCCGCGTATGCGCTTTTCGACAGTGAACAGCTCAAGTTCACCTTCCAGCAGACCCAGCATATGATCCAGCCGCTCTTTGAGATCAACCATCTCCAGTAGCTGCTGCTTAATATCAATCTTGAGACTCAGCTGTGCCGCGATTGTGTCAACCAGCCGGCTCGGATCCTCGATGCTGGACAAAGAGGTCATTACCTCAGGTGGCACCTTCTTACTCTGTTGGACATACTGGTCGAAGGTACCCATCAGTGATCGAATCATCGCCTGGGCTTCACCCGCATCGACCTGGGGTTCTTCAAGCAATTCGACATCACCGGAAAAGAATTCGTTCTCATCCCGCACATCGCTGACTCTGGCGCGATTGTTCCCTTCAACCAGGATCTTGATGGTCTTGTCCGGCAGACGAATCAGTTGCAGGATTGACGCAACCGTACCAAAAGCAAAGAGGTCTTTGGTACCAGGGTTTTCGTTGGTAGGGTCTTTCTTTGCCAGGAGCAGGATCTTCTTATCTTTCTGACCCTGAGCATGTTCAAGCGCGCGGATGGACTTCTCGGTACCAATAAATAGCGGTTGTACACCGTGGGGATACACAACCATATCCCTTAAGGTCACGATTGGTACGTCAAATATCTGTTCGGCCATCATGGTCTCCCTGCCACAGTAAGTCTTTTTCTGGCACCTGCTTTATCGTTCATCTTAATTGAAAAAGGGGCATAAGCGCCCCTTTTTATCGAACTATTGGAATGAGCGGTCCGCTTTTTTGGATCGGACTATTCCGGTAGCGCCTTCTGCTGATCATGGTTTTCATAGATCAGCATCGGCTCGGAGGTTCCGTTGATGACATTTTCGTCAACGACAACTTTGGATACCCCTTCTTCAGAAGGCAGCATATACATAACTTCCAGCAGGACCGATTCAAGAATCGAGCGGAGACCCCGTGCACCGGTCTTGCGATCCATCGCCCTTTCAGCAATCGCAGCCAATGCGTCTTCCCTGAAGACAATTTCTGCCTCTTCCATCTCAAACAGTTTCGAATACTGCTTGGTATAGGCGTTCTTGGGTTCCTTCAGAATCCGTACCAGTGCTTCGGCATCAAGTTCATCCAGGGTGGCAAGAACCGGCAGGCGTCCGACAAACTCGGGAATCAGACCGTAGCGAACCAGATCTTCAGGTTCCACGGTACTGAGTGTTTCGCCCAGGTTCTTCTTGGTCGCCTCAGTTTGTACGCTGGCGCCAAAACCTATACCACTCTTAGCGGAGCGGTCCTGAATAACTTTATCGAGGCCGGCGAATGCACCGCCACAGATAAAGAGGATATTGGTTGTGTCAACCTGGAGGAATTCCTGCTGCGGGTGCTTGCGTCCACCCTGCGGTGGTACCGAAGCTACCGTACCCTCGATCAGCTTCAGCAATGCCTGCTGGACACCTTCACCGGACACGTCTCGCGTAATAGATGGATTGTCGGATTTGCGCGAGATCTTGTCGATCTCATCGATATAAACGATGCCAACCTGAGCCTTGTCTACATCGTAGTCACACTTCTGCAGCAACTTCTGGATAATATTTTCGACATCTTCTCCGACGTATCCCGCCTCCGTCAGCGTGGTTGCGTCGGCAATGGTGAAAGGTACATCGAGCAAACGGGCCAGGGTTTCGGCCAGTAGTGTTTTACCAACGCCCGTTGGGCCGACCAGCAGAATGTTACTCTTCTGCAGCTCGACATCATCCTTCTTGCCGGAATAGTTCAGACGTTTGTAGTGATTATAGACAGCAACTGACAATACCTTTTTTGCGCGCGCCTGACCGATCACGTACTCGTCCAGGATGGCGTTGATTTCCATCGGCGTCGGCAGCTTTCTATTTTCTGCCTCTTCGCTGCTTTCCTGTAGTTCCTCGCGGATTATGTCATTACAAAGTTCAACACACTCGTCACAAACATATACAGAAGGGCCGGCAATCAGTTTGCGAACTTCATGCTGGCTCTTCCCGCAAAAATTGCAGTGAAGCAGCTTACCGTCGCCACCGTTACCGTCATGATCGTCAGACATACCCAAAACCTCAATTATCTACTTACTTCTATCTACTTACTTCGCCCGGCTCTTCATCGCCCGGCATTCATGGATCAAAGCCCTTGATCCATTATAGTCAATCGACTCAAAATTCCCAAAATGCGGATATTCGGTCGTTATGCTGCTGCCAGCTTCGCTCTCGGCTCCTGTACCTTGTCAATCAGGCCGTAATCCATCGCCTGGCTGGCCGTCATGAAATTGTCTCTTTCCGTATCCTTGGCAATCTCTTCGGCAGTCTTACCACTGTGCCGAGCCATGATTTCGTTCATCCGCTCACGTAGATAAAGAATCTCTTTTGCCTGAATCTCGATATCTGACGCCTGACCCTGGGAGCCGCCACTCGGCTGATGAATCATGACCCGTGAATTCGGCAAACAATAACGCTTGCCCTTGGTACCACCAGCGAGCAGAAAAGCACCCATGCTGGCTGCCTGCCCGATACAGAGCGTCGAAACCTCGCAATTGATGAACTGCATGGTGTCATAGATGGCCAAGCCCGCTGTGACAGAACCGCCAGGTGAATTAATGTACAACTGAACATCCTTGTCAGCGTTTTCGGATTCAAGGTACAGTAATTGCGCAACAACAAGATTCGCCACATTGTCGTCAATGGGACCGACGACGAAGATAATCCGTTCCTTCAGCAGCCTGGAGTATATGTCGTAGGAACGTTCGCCGCGGGCGGTTTGTTCCAGCACCATGGGTATCAAGCCCAGGCCCGTGGTCTCCGGTAAGACCTTGTCTTCAAATCTATGCATATGTTTTCTCTTCCTCTCGCCCTTACCGGCTATATTGCGATAATTTCGCCTAACTTCAAAGTTGACAACCTATGTTCTACTATTCTTTCGCTGCTTCCGTACCTTCTTCATCAGTTTCTTCACTCGCGTCAGCGGGTTCCTGACTGACTGCCTCCTGGTAGGGAACAGTTTTCTCAGTAACTTCGGCTGATTCAAGTACCAGATCGACAAGCTGATCTTCGAGAACCATATTCTGGATCTGAGTTAGCTGCTGTTCATTACTGTAGTAAAAGTTCATGACCTGCTCTGGATCCTCATACGAACTCGCCATGGTCTCAATCATTTCCTTGACGAGGGCATCATCCGGCTTCAATTCGTGTTGCTCAACGACCGCGCTGACCAACAGACCCAGCTTCACGCGCTTCTCAGCCTGGTCGGAAAACATTTCCGCAGGCAAGAGACTAGGATCGATCTGACTTTCAGCACCGCCGCCGAATTGTTTCACAGCCTCCTGGCGCATGCGATTAACTTCGTCTTCGATCAGTGCTGCGGGCAGATCTACCTCATTTGCCTGATCCAGGCCGTCCATAACCTGCTGCTTGGTCTTAGCCTTTGTAGCGGCTTCCAACTCGCGTTGCATGTTTTTCTTGATCTCTTCACGGAAGGCTTCGAGACCACCTTCTGTAACGTCAAAAATCTTAAAAAATTCGTCATCCAATTCTGGTTTTGCAGGCTCCGATACCGAGTGGACCTTTATTTTGAACAGCGCCTCTTTACCGGCAAGGTTCTCTGCCTGGTAGTTATCCGGGAAAGTGACTTCGAGCTCTTTCTCCTCACCAGCTTTTATACCCGTCAGACCTTCTTCGAAACCCGGGATCATCGATCCCGAACCGAGGATAACGTCAGCACCTTCCGCCTTGCCACCTTCGAATACTTCGCCATCCAGAAATCCTTCGAAATCCACCTTAACCTTGTCTTTTTCCGCACTGGCACGATCAACATCGTTGTATTCCATGCGCTGTTCTTGCAGGGTTTCAATCATGTCGTCGATATCCGACTCCGCGATTTCGCTGCTCATCTTCTCAACGGTGATACCCTCAAAACCAGCAACTTTCACTTCCGGGAAGACTTCGAAGATTGCGGTGTATTCGAGATCCTGACCTTCTTCGATCTTCACGTCCTCAATCTTCGGCATTCCGGCAGGACTAATCTCCTCCTGTTGCAATGCCTCACCGTAGGTAGACTGAATCACTTCGCTGGATACCTCCTGGCGAATTCCATCGCCAAAGCGCCGTTTGACCTCGCGGAGCGGCACCTTGCCGGGCCGAAATCCATTTAGCCGAACCTGTTGCGCAGTCTGCCTTATTTTTTCGGTGACCTGATCTTCAATCTCCGTCGAAGGCACGATGACGTGCATCTTCCTTTCGAGACCACTAGTATTTTCGACCGTTACCTGCATTTCTTTACCTGTTGACTATCTTCAAGAATTTTCGACATACGCTTAATGTATGTCCACGTGCCGCTTTCTGGTGCGAAAGGAGAGACTCGAACTCTCACGTCTTACGACACTGGAACCTAAATCCAGCGCGTCTACCAATTCCGCCACTTTCGCAGTGCTAACCCAATAACCAGATGAATGAAGGTCACGCCTTTGCAAAATCACACAGCGATTTGAAGATCGCGAAAGCCGCGACCGCCAACAATCCTTCTATCCCAGCTACCTCAATTTACTGGGGTGGACGAAGGGGTTTGAACCCTCGACCGCCGGAATCACAATCCGGAGCTCTACCAACTGAGCTA
>JABHYO010000121.1 GCA_018656865.1 Gammaproteobacteria bacterium
CGTACCGACGCAGGCCTTCTTCCGACAGCTCCACTGTGACCTCTTCCCTTCGCGTACCAAATAGGTCGACTATGGAGACATATGGTAACTTGGCGATCTCATCGCGAAGGTCTTCAGCCAGGCGCGTCAGGGTTCTTTCGTCCAGATCACCATGTACTGCAACTCTGATCATCTCGTTCCGATAGATCTGGCGCCTGACCACAGGTTTTTCTATATCCCGAGGCAGCGAGTTCACCGCATCGACGGTCATCTTCACCTCATTCAGGAACTCCTCAATATCGACGTTGGCGTAGGTATAGATCTCCATAAAGGCAAATCCTTCCTGTGCTGTCGAATAAATGCGTTTGACGTTATCGATATTCTTGATCGCTTCCTCAATACGAAACAGAATCTGTTCTTCTACTTCCTGAGGTGCAGCACCCGGCCACGGCACCTGAATTTCGACTGAATTGGCCCTGAAGATCGGGAAGGCTTCCCGCTCCATGGCAATAAAACCGAGAACGCCCGACAAAAGAATACCAACCATCAGGAGATTAGCGGCGACAGGATTGTTAGCCCACCATCCAATAACACCTCGCATGACTTATCCCCCTGCCGTCTGAATATGTTCTGACTTCTTCACGGGTCTGTGACCATCTTTGGCCACTGCAGAACTGTCCAGCCCATAGGGCAACGCCTCAAGTTGCATGCCTTCGATCGGGTTTCGAATCGATGACACGACGACTTTATCCCCCGGCGCCAGACCCATGCCGATGACAGCTTCTTCTGACGAACTGTAAGTTACATCGACCGCCCTTATTTCTAACCGGCCTTTGTCGTTCACAACATAGACCTGGTTACCTGCACGCAGTGCATGCCTGGGAATGATGTAAGCATCCCGCAGCTCACGGCCCGATACTTCTGCCGTAACAAAAAGCCCAACGGCCAGCGGCATGCCGTACTGAGACGCACCATCGCCATAGGGATTGTTTACCTCCGCAATGCCATATAAGAGTCGCGAAGATGGATCGATGGCCGCATCCAGTCTTGTCAATTCGCCCTGCCACTTCTGCTCCTTGCCTGCAACCGTGGCAGTAATCTCGACAGCGAGAGCACCGCCCTTTGGAGCGATATACCCGATTGGCAGACCCAGAGATGCCAGTTGCGTGTCGTTCAGCGGCAGACGAATCTCTACAACGTCATTCCCGAATGCACGGCCGATTCGTGTACCCGGTGACACATATTGACCGATATCGACCAATGTGCTGATCACCCTGCCATGAAACGGTAATGTGATTCGGGTTCGGTCAAGGTTGGTTTCCGCCAGGCTGAGGACCGCTTCACTTGCCATCAAGCCTGCCCGTGCTTCCGCCACCTGTGGTTTCTTCAGGGCCAGTGGCGAAGGGTCTTTAGTATCGCGAAGCTGCTTGCGTGCAACGTCGGCATCTGCAAGCGCCTGCTGCAGCCGCACTTCAGCTTCCGCCACAACGGCACTGCTACGCTTAAGTTCGAACTCATAATCGGTCGATTCGATAATAACCAGCGGTACATCGGGTTCAATCACACCACCCTCGATGAATTCCGGTGAAACCTTTACGATCCGACCCGCCACCTGGGCCACAATATCTACATCGGTGCGAGCTCTGACTTCCCCCTGGGTGATCACTTTGAGCGGAATATCTGAGCGATTTACTGGCTGCACAAACACACTGAGCGCTCTGGGAGGCTCATCTTTCTTCTCCGGCTCAGGTTTAGCCGCGTGCAGCAACGCATAGATGCCTATACCAACGCCAACAACGACGACTGGAGTGAGAATTTTAATCAGTGTTTTCTTCACAATACTTCCAAAGCCAACCGGTTACAGGGGGTAGGACGCCACAACCTGGAATTTGGTTTGAATTAGTGCGCGGCCCTGACATATTTTAACCGTTCAGTAGCTATCTCAAGCTTTGATAGTCGCGCCAGACACTCACTTTGCCGTTTTTCTAAGGAGCCTTAACCCAATCCTTGCCAAACAAGCGGGCCGCCAGTATTCCAGCCAGAAAACCCGAGAGATGCGATTCCCAGGACACGAATTGTTCGAGCGGGAAAATGCCGAAAAAAAGTCCGCCATAATAGAAGATCGTCACTGATGCCACCGCCAGATCGAAGATACTCCGCTCATAGACGGCAACCGCCAGAATAAAGCCGAAGTAACCGAACACCAGCCCACTTGCACCGATATGGATCGCCGGTCTGCCAAAGACCCAAACCGCCAGTCCCGCAACCAACCAGACCAGCACGGTGATCTTGAAATAGAGAACCGGCCCCCGTAGCGCGACGAAAAACCCCATAAAAAGTAGGGGTGATGTGTTCAGAACGATATGTGTGAAATCTCCGTGCAGGAGAACCCAGAAAAGGATCCCCACAAGCCCCACTACCTCTCTAGGATAGATACCAAACTGGCTTAGCGTGTAGCCGGACAGGTAATTCAGCAGGGCAGCACACCAGATCAGCGCGGTGACCGTGATAATTAGCTGCAGCGCACCCAGCCAGTTATCGAGGAAGTTTTTCATTTTTCCATCCAATCGCGTCAGACTATAATAGGTCTTTCAGAAACATTCCGCGTAGCATTGTGGCTGACATCAACATAGAAAACTTCTACAAGCATATCGCCAGGATTCTCAGCATCTTGTATTCGACATTTCCGTCGAAAACACCACTCTATGTGGACGATGTCGCTGGAATTGACAATCCCGATGAATATGGCTTGCACAGCCCGCACTATACGGCAGGCTTCTTCGCCATACTCTGGCTGGCGGAGGAGGACTATGTTCGTTTTCAGGATACTATTCGCCAGGATGGCGTCGATCAGGTTGTTCTGACCCACAAGTCCTTCCTGAAGCTAACGCAGGTTTCTGAGCCCATCTACAAGGCGACGGTCTATCAGACCGATGACTCGAATATCGTCAGTATTGTGCAACCTGAAGAAGAGAGCCTTTCCCCTTCCGTGATCGAAGACCAGAAACTGGTGATCAATCAATTAAGACAGGCGCTCCGAAGTGGTGAATCCATCGCCATCAACAAAGTGGTTAACCACATCCTGCATAACTAGTTTCCGTCCGAAAAAGGCAGCTTTCATGGGTGTTGGGCGCGACTGCCCAATATTGTTAGTTTAAGAATCAACAGGTTATCAGGAAACTAGCACCGCGGTATCGATTTCTCGGACACGAACTAGCTGAACTGAAAGTCCAATTTCTTTTCAGCCAATACGGTACAGGACTCTATCCTCATAGCCCGTAACGATCGATCTGATGCCGCGCAGCGATTCGTCGAGCGCCATATCACCAGTATCTACAAGCAAGGGTCGCTTATTCAGACCTGCCAGCTTACTTTTGCTAGCCAGAATGTCGATATTGTTCACGCCGACCTTCCGAATAACGACCGGGCTCAATTGTTGATTACCACGCCCAAAAATGTGGCCCTGACCACTGATCGCAGTGACAACGATGCGCGCAGGCAAATCCTTCTGCAGGAGTTTCAGCAACTGCTGCTCACTGACATCAGTCGCTACAATCTCACGATTTTTTATCACATCAATTCCCAGCAAAGTTGAGGGAAGACCCATTGCCGCCATCACTCCAGCGATGGTCGAACCGGAACCCATGATGTACAGGGTTTCCGGATCGAGGTTTTCGATAAACTCTGCCGCGATTTCCTCTATTACCAGTTCCTCGACTTCCCTACCGCCAACCTTGGTCTGCTGCATGAAGCGTAGATCGTCGGGGACTGGCAGTTCCCCGTAAAACTGTGTCTTGACGATGCCTTCGCGAAAAGACGCTTCATCGATATCCCGCACTTCAGCCTGGATTACGGACAATAATTCACCAACGCTCAGCTTGTTGATCAGCCCGGCGGCCGCTTGCGGTGAGGTCGCAAAGACACCTGAGTGCATCTTAACTCCGCAGGGAACACCGAGAATTGCGGAACAATCGTGATAGCTATCAACGATGTCCCTGGCGGTACCATCACCCCCGGCAAAGAGCAGGAGATCAATTCCTTCCCCCTCCAGGCTGACTACCCCCCTACGCGTATCTTCAGCTGTTGTACGACCTTCCTGAACGCGGCCTGTCACTTTGTGCGGCAGGCCAAGTCGGGCAAGCAAGTCAGCGCCCATTGCTGCTGGCAGAGTCAGCCATTCAATGTCTGTATCGACCAGCGAATTCAGGCAAAGCTCGACCCGCTCATCAACACGACTCTCTCCGCCACGCCGAATCGCCTCATCGATGACACCATCGGTACCTTTTAAACCCGTCGGCCCACCCATTCCGGCTACGGGATTCAGCAGCAGACCAATTCTGATTCGTCGCTCTGTCATTGATACGCGACCGCAGTAGGTCTTTCCCGCATTCGCAGGCGGAAGTTCATGCGGTCACAGAAAGCATCAAGCTCAATGCAGGGAATCGATGCATCGATCAGGTATAGAGTTTTCTTAGCCTGACTGTTCGGCATGCTTGAACTACTTCGATCGCAGCCGTTTCACAACGGAACTGAATGTCATGATGGTCTCTCCCGCAATTGTCAGCACTCCTGTGACGAAAGCGAGGGAACCTGTTTTACGGGTCACGACCGGCCTGCACTCGACGAGGTCACCCTCGCTGGCCGCAGCCACAAAATCACAGTTGAAGCTAATGCTGGCACAGCTTTCTTGCTTGTAGTGATCGGTTGCGGCAAGACAGAGGGCAAAATCGGCAAACGTCATGAGCACGCCTCCATGAACCAGACTATTGACGTTACAGTTCTCTGGCTTCGCGACGAAGGCGCAATCAAAAGCCCCTTCCGACTCACGATAGTAAAACGGACCTGCATGGTCTTCCGCAGCATCAAAACCTGGATCCGTTGAATATCCTTCTGGTATGACAGCCATCAGCCCGGCAGCTCCCTATAGGTCGTTTGATCGAATACTTCCCTGGAACCTGCGTGCTGGCTGAGTGCCCTGGCAAAGCGTCCGGCTCTGGGCGGTAATCCCCCTGCCAGCCATTCCTGGGCTGCTTCACGGACCATATCCCTAAACCGGTCCAACGCGAGCGCTCTCTCATCGAAGTTATCGCAGCTTACACGAAACGGAACACCGGCTGCGATGCTGAAGATCCACTCCAGGCCCTGCGGTGTTGCCTCAAGCTCTTCAAAAGCTCGCTGCTGCTCAACATCCCGTTGACTCATGTACCAATAGCCAAAATCGAGTTGCTGCCTCCTTGCATACCCCGCGATACACCAATGGGCAGCTTCATGCAGTGCGCTAGCGGCGAAGTCCTCCCGGAAGAATACTTTATGCCAGGAAGCTTCGTTCGTCGCTGGTTGGTAAAGCGGTTCAGCCGCACCGCCCAAAAGACGGGTCCGGTACTCCTGTTCGAAACAGGCGTGGAACACTCTACAGATTTCTTCCGCGTCCACTTCAGGGTTCTTCTTCGGAGTCCGGAAGGCAAGGCGTACCCGACAATGCCTCGTAGTAGTTCCGTGACAGAAACTCCCTACCTGCAAGTAAATGCTCCAGGTACCAGCGGGCAGGGTTCAGACCCTCTGTAACGTATTCATGATTGGCCACATAAACCCAGGCGTCGACATCGCCGCCTTCGAGATGAATCCTAAGTGGCAACCGATTGTATCGATGCGGGTAGCCTTCAAAGGGGTCCATCATCTCAATCTGTTCCGGGGCGGCCAGGCGGTAAGCAACACCCTCCGTGATGGCACCGGGTATGGGGACAACATTTGCCGATGCGGCACCCGGATACTTCACTGAACGCTTATTAAATGCTAACTGATAGTGGCGCAACCGGCCTCCCCTCGCCGAATGAAAATCCATCTGGCGCTTTTTGACACGCTCCGGGTTCATGTTGCTGCCGTAGGCAAAATAGTAATGAACGAGTTCTCTCATCCCACTAACCTTTGCGGATCCAGTAAAGATAAAGATCCCCTTCTGTTTCCTGATGGACGAGCTCATGATTGAGAAACTTGCAGAAGTTCGGGAAGTCCCAGGACGTGGACGGATCCGTTGCCGTCACCTTGATCACCTCACCGGTCGTCATATCCATGAGGCGATTGCGCACCACCATCAACGGCTCAGGACACCTGAGACCGGTGGCATCGATATCTACGTCTGTTTCAGGAATCATCTCAGTAAAGTTTTTAGACCAAAACAACGCAGAATTATACCGTATCGTCAGAAGACGTTTCGGTCGCTGCTTTCCCCAAATAAACCATCCCCTAGCATTCTATCCCTGGGTGCATCGTCAATTTACTCTGGCAGTAATGAGATTCAGCGTAATATCATAGCGAAACGTGTGCTGGGCCTTCTCGAATAACGGTAGCCAATATGAGCTTTTCCACTTTTTTTGATCTTTACATGCGCGAACGAGAAAACGACACCTTGAAACGGGGTGGCGTCGAATTTCGCTACGCCTCCGCTGCGCTCCTGATCGCCTGCGCAAATGCAGACCTCGATGAATCCGCTGAAGAGCAGAAAGCCGTTAGGGAATTGTTGGTAGAAACCTTTGGCATCCCGGAGAGAACCATCCAGAAACTCTTCAACTTTGCCTATGATGCGAGCGAGGATTCTTACCTGAATGAGATAACTGCACTCGTTGATGAACATTTCCCCTCTGAAGACAAGCGCTCCATCCTGAACAACCTTTGGCATGTCGCACTGGCCGATGGGCGCATCGATGAGGAAGAAGAAACATTCATTCTTAGAGTGGCTGCGGCTATTGGTCTCACCGCAGAAGATGTCGAAGACGCAAAGAACACATCAGACAACTGAGCCACCGCGCAGCCCCCATGTCTCAACTACCAGGTTGGATCAATCGGACATAATCTGCCCGAGGCAGCTTCAATCAATTCTGCTGCATCCAGGCAAAGATCTTCACGCCACGAGTCAGCATATATCTGAACAGAGACCGGCAAACCTTCGTTCAGCCCCATAGGTACGGGTACTGCGGGAATCCCGAGAAGGTTGCCCGGTGTAATAAAACGCAGTCTGCCCAACGTTGTTTCCGCACCCGTCTCCGGGTCCACATCAGCATCGTGGACGAAGGGTATATCTGTCCAGACCGGGCCGACAATCAATGGGTACTCCTGATTGAAGGCAGACCAGGCACGACGCAGCCTGTCCCTTTCCGTATGAACCGTTACATTGTTCATTGCTGAGGAGGGAAAGGTTTCGATCAATTTACTAATTAGCTCATTTGCGGCCTCACTCATGAGGGGTGCAATCAGTTCACGAGTCTGCTCGATATCGCTGGCAAGCAGATGACCCCAGATTTCGTTAATACGGCCTATCTCAGGCGGTTGGCATTCCTCGACTGTCCAGCCGGAAGCAGAAAGAATATCGCCAGCGGCTCGAATCGCGTCAACATATGCGGGAGGCAATGTGCACCCCTCTATGCTTGTTACCAGAGCAACTTTCTTGCTACCGGGTTCAGGGCCCTCTAAGGGCGCGCTGACACTTACAGGATCACGATAATGTCTTCCGGCAAGAACAGACAAGCCGAGTCTCAGGTCGGCAACGCTTCGCGCCATTGGACCTTCTGCAACCATCAGACTGTAGGCAATGGGCTGTTCGACTGCGGGTACCGTCACCGCCCATGGAATACGCCCGGTGGTGGCCTTTATCGAAGTGATGCCACAACAGAAAGCAGGATTTCTGAGGGAGCCTCCTATGTCATTTCCGAGGCCGATGGGCGACATCCCCGTGGCAATTGCCGACGCCTCACCTCCGCTGCTTCCACCCGCCGTCCTGGTTCGATCCCAGGGATTGTAGGTCAATCCTCTAAGGGGATTGTCGGTATGGATACGCAGACCATACTCCGGCAGATTGGTTCTCGCCAAAGGTATGGCCCCGGCATTTTTCATCCGTTCAACCGTAGGCCCGTCCTGGGCAGGAAAAGCCTCGGCAAATACCGGCATACCCTGGGTTGTCGCTGAGCCAACGCAATCAATATTTTCCTTGATAGTGAATGGTACGCCATGCAGGGCACCTGTCGCCTCTGACGCATCTGCCTGTTCAGCAGCATCAATCGCTGTTTCGGCTAATACCACGGTGACGGCATTAACCTTCGGATTTACTTCTTCAATACGACGCAGGTGAGCCTCAACAACCTCTCGACTCGAAACTTCTTTTACACGAATCAGTTTTGCCAGTTCGCTCGCGGTCTTACTCCACAGTTCATCCGCCATGCAACCACTCCTCGATCAGCCTTGCATTAATCATACATCCCTTATCGGACAAGAGCAGACTTTAACCTACGGTACCCATCTGTATTTGATGTCGGCAAGTTCTTCTTTGGATGAAGCCCAGGGGTTGCTCTCAAAATCCGCATAACCTCGTTCCACTTCTCTAAAACCGTGATGCTTGTAAAATGACTGTGCTCTGATGTTTTTCTGGAATGTATAGAGTTCTATTCCCTGCGGGGATCGCAGTTTCGCTTCCGTCAGGAATTTTGATCCAAGACCAATGCCCTGATACCCAACATTTACATACAAGTGATCTAACTTCCCGGAAACCAGTACCATTAAGCCTGCTACGGCGCTCGACCGGCAATCAATCGCAATTTGAATACTGGCCGGACTTATGGAAGAAAAATAATCCAACTGATCGGTTAGTTCATCGATGTGATTTTGCTCTTCCAGGTTCATCGCTCGCTGAAATGATTGCCGCCACATTTTAACGGTTTCCAATCCGTATTCGGGTCGATACTCAACGAAATTGATATCCAGGATGCTCATCGAATTACTCTTCCAGGTTCGATACATATCTTACGCTGCGACAGAAAGACCTGAAACTTTTTGGCCCCCGCTGGTAGTTCTAGGCTGATAACTACCGCCAATGTTGCGCAGGCGCCTTGTTCGATGGATGAGAGTCGACGACGAAAACCTGTCAAAACCACAGGTATCTTTGCTGTATCCTAGCCAAAGTACGCAACGCGACTCTCAACTCTTAACTCTCAACTCTCAACTCTTAACCAGGGCTTTCTTATCAAAGGAATGATGGCATGTTTGAAAACATCAAATCAGTATCGACGGTAATCAAAAAAAACCTGCTTCAGCTAGATAGTCAGCCCATTGGGAAAGCTGCATTAACAGTAGTCGTCCTGCTTGACCTGTTTATCATTGTCTCCATCTTTGATGGCCTTAGTGAACATACTCGCCAACTTACATCTCCAAACGAATATATCTCTCCAATTTGTAGAGAAGTTGTGATTTCTCAGGCGTGGAACGAAGAGAATCGAATACAACGAACAGCAAATCTAGTTACCAGATATCAAGAACGTCCTCTAAGTAACGTTCGTGCTCCTATCCAGCATCCTATCTGCGAGAACCTATCTGATCATGTAGACGAGGTTAAAAACGACGCGAACCTGCAAGATAGGCTTAAGACGCTGACTGTGTTGACCGATGAGGTGAACCAAATTAACGCCCATCTCGATAAAGTTCGTGGTGCTTACGAAACTACGCTGCTCGAGACCATAGCAGAAGTGGAATCGGGAGGCGGTGATTCTATAAAGCGTGCCGTCACAGAGCTTTCCTCCAGGCTGGATGTAAAAGTACTTGAGAAGCAGAATCTTATCGCTGAATTAGAAAGTGACGAAAAGCTGACTCGCCTCCGAAGCACTCTTGAGACAGCCTCTATGAGTCAGCGAGAAGAACTAGCAGAAGAATATCGAGAACTAACTTTTTGGTATCCGGCCAAGAAGTTAGGGATGGAAATCTTGTTCCTCCTACCGCTAATACTTGCATTCTACGTTTGGAATTCATTTAGCACGAAATATTCACGACCATTTCAGATGCTCGTATCTTCCCACTTACTTGTGGTTGTTTTTATCCCTGTAGTCATCAAAGTTTCTGAACTGATTTACGATATTATTCCCCACAAATTCCTCGCTGGACTCATTGAGTTTCTGGAATCACTCGGGCTAGTTGCCATTTGGCACTACGTGCTGATGTCACTTGGAATATTGTTAGCGTTGTTTCTCGTCTACGTATTCCAGAAGAGGTTGTTTTCGAGAGAAAAGGAGATTGCGCGACGTATAACGAGGAATCTTTGCCAAGAGTGTGGTTCACGACTTGGAGTAGACAGCAATGCATGTACGCTATGTGGTTTTCAACAGTTTCACAAATGCGAACATTGTAGTGAACTGACATTTGTTCATGGTCCATATTGTCGAGCCTGTGGTTGTGCACCCAGCGCGTCCACTTAACGGCGGCCGCATAAGGTCTTTCAGCATTTGTTTCCGCTGCCTCTCACATTCGACACTAACCCACCAACGCTGGAATTTTCTATTTCTGATGTAACATGCCTTCAATATTTAGACAGCAAATCTAACCGAGGTGAATTATGAAGGTACTGGTTATCGGTGCGAATGGGAACACGGGCACAAGAGTCATCAAACGGCTGGCTAACGGAAACCATGACCCGGTCGCCATGATCCGAAACCCTGAGCATCGCGCAAAATTCGATAGCCTGGGTGTACCGACTATTCTGGCAGACCTTGAATATCCTATCGATCACGCAGTTCAAGGATGTGATGCCATGATCTTTGCGGCAGGGTCAGGGGGCAAGACAGGCAAAGACAAGACCGTGTTGATCGATCATATCGGAGCGATCCGCTCAATGGTTGCCGCACAAGTGAACGACGTTCGTCGATATATCATGCTGAGTTCAATCAACAACGATATCAACAGCAAATCACCCATCGCTCACTATCACCGGGCCAAGGCACACGCTGACAATCATCTTATTGAAAGCGATCTCGACTACACCATCGTCTGCCCCGGTGGCCTGACTGATGAACCAGGTACAGACCTGGTGTCCATTAGTGAGGAACTTCAGGGAAGAGGCTTAACTTCTCGTGAAAACCTGGCGTCTGCGCTCGTTGCATGCCTTGATAGTGACAACACCATAGGGAAATCATTCAGCCTGCTGGACGGTAACACGACCCTGACTGAGGCACTGAACGCCTTATAGACCACACCAGCGAATCGTCTTTTAGCTTCTGATCCGCGAGGCAGCAGAAGTAGCTGCGCAATATCAACCAGCGTCTGACCCTGCGGCATCTGAATTCTTAATCAATTGAACGAAGAACTTAACGGCCTCCAGATAAGATTCCACCTTGATCCTTTCGTTCGTTCCATGAAACCTGTTCTCGTCCATATTGATTTCTGCGTAAATAAATCGATATGCATCTTCAGAGACATCACCATAGTGCCTGGTATCAGTCGCCGCAGGTAACAAGCCAGTGATAATGATTGGATCCGTTGGCGAAACTTGCTTGATTGTTTTCCTGATGGTTCTGAACCCCATACTATCTACCGAAGCGACCTCTGACGGGTTCCCAAAACCGCCGCTAAATTCAACGCTCACACGATCGTCATCGATGATTTTTGTGATGAACGCTTTTACCGATTCAGCCGTTTCACCAGGAATAATTCGATGATTAACGATCGCGAAAGCCTCTGTAGGTAGCACATTGGACTTGGGACTGCCCTGAAGCATTGTTGGCGCGGTTGTGGTTCTAACAAAAACATTAAGCATTGGAATGCGCTCGGCAAAATACGCTACAAAAGGCTTTAATAAGCCGAAGTTTGCCGCAACAATTCTTTGATGCAGAGGCAACTCCCCTGCCACAGATTCCAACATCTTCTTCACCGGATCTGTGTTTATCGGTAGTTTATTAGCGGAAACTTTGACCACCGCCTGACTAAGAATGGATGCAGCAGTTTCAGCCGGGGGCATTGAAGAGTGCCCCCCTTTGCCAGTCACAGTCAATTTGAGGTTCACAATGCCTTTCTCAGAAATGTTCACCATTGCGACCTTGCCCGGCAAACCGAACTGATCACCATTGGTGATGAACCCACCTTCATCCAATGCGTAGATAGCGTTAACATCTTTCGATTTCAGATACTCTGCAATTTTACCCGCACCCTGACTACCACCTATTTCTTCATCGTGACCAAATGCTAAATAATGGGTTCTTTCAGGCTGGTGTCCTTTGGCAAGCAAATCCTCTACCGCCTCAAGGATCGCGAAAACGCCTTGTTTATTATCTAGCGTGCCACGCCCCCATATGTAGCCATCAGCAATTTCTCCAGAGAAAGGCGGGTATTCCCAACGTGATTCAGAACCCGCGACCACTGGAACCACGTCCATATGAGATAGCAGCAGAACAGGTTGCTGATTCGGGTCACTGCCCTGCCATTTGTACAATAAACTGTATTCGTTGATTACATTTTTCTGAAGAGATTGTCTTACTCTTGGAAAGTTTTCATCTATATATCGGTGCAAGGTAAGAAATGAAGGGTAATCGATGTCTTGAACTTGCTGATGTGAAACTGTTGGTATTCTAATAGCCCCGGCGAGGCGTTCAGCTATACCGTCATTGGCCAGTTCAACCTGAATGTTTTCGAACTCCTTGGAGTCCGAAGATTGAAACGTAATTGTATTGAAAGCCATCGTGACGATAAGCAATCCAGCCAACACGCCAATCAACTGAAAGAATCGCTTCATTTTGAACCTGCTCAATATCAGACAATCACTAATATACATGAACCAGTATCATATTCTGTACGCGGCGTGGCTAATGAGTTTCATGGCGTTTTTCTAGCGACAGAGCAAACTGAAGGTGGAGGAAGTGGCGAAAAAACAAAAAGAAGATCCTGGTGTCTTTCAAACCGAATGGAACTTTCAACTGGATTTCTCCATCGCCAGTAGGAATCGAGCATATCTCTTACATTGTCAATTTCACATGAACGACTACCGCCATGAATTATCCGTTCGCCACCTTGACTGGTATCTGCCTAATATCCTAGGGTGAATCTGTCAAATCTATCGCAACTACTCTGATGGGTGTTTCCTATCAAGCAACTGAAGGCCGGTGAATTCCAGGTTATGACAACGGGCACGGGCGTTACCCACAGCGAGCACAACCCATCACATAGCGAGCCGTTGCGGTTTCTGCAGATCTGGATATGGCCCCACACCAATGGTCTGCCTCCTGGCTACGCAGAGAGAAGTTTCCCAACTGAGGCCCAACGGCAGCTTATCGTATCGCCGGATGGGCGTGATGATTCCTTGCTCATCATTAGCCAAAGCAGATGCGGAATTACTCTTGTTTGATCTGCCTTAGCTAGCAACGTTAACCAAATTATTAGGAATGAGAGAACAAATAATGAAACCTGTCATAGCGAACAACAAACCTTCGAAAGTAGCGCTTATTAAAGGCGAAGAATACTATTTTTGTACCTGCGGTCGGTCAGATAACCAGCCGTTTTGTGATGGCTCACATGCGGGTACCGAATTCAAACCAAGCCCATTCGTGGCAGAGGAAGATGGCGACGCATTCCTGTGCCAGTGCAAACACTCCAATAGTCTGCCTTTTTGCGACGGTAGCCACAAAGCGTTTGATGACAGCCTCATTGGTAAGGAAGGTCCGGGAGTCCAAGTTGACGCTGCAGCAATCCCTGCTGCGCGCGCCACGGTAGAAGAGCCAACCGTTGAATTTATTCACCTGTTAGCCCGAGAAGGTTTATCCAAAATGGGTCATCACGGCCCGATGACATCAATGGGGGTACCTCGGAACCAACTGCCGCATTGGGATGACATACAAATCATGACAGCACAGATGGCAACAAAACCTTTGTTTGAAGATGTTAGTGTGAATAGCGAATTGATTATCGGGCCTAATGCCAACAAGCCGCTGCGACTCAAGATCCCACTCTTTGTTTCCGACATGAGTTTCGGTGCTTTATCAGAAGAAGCGAAGCTCGCCTTGTCTATCGGTGCAGAATTGTCCGGTACAGGAATCTGTTCTGGCGAAGGCGGAATGCTACCGGAAGAACAACTTGCAAATTCTCGATACTTTTATGAACTAGCCAGCGCGCAATTTGGATATGACGAAGAAAAGCTAAAGAATGTTCAGGCATTCCATTTTAAAGGCGGTCAGGGTGCTAAAACTGGTACTGGAGGGCATCTTCCCGGCAACAAGAACATCGGGAAGATATCAGAAGTACGTGGAATACCTGAAGGCGCCCCCGCTGTATCTCCGCCAACGTTTAGAGACTTGAACACCGCCAATGACTTCAAAAGGATGGCAGATCGCGTTCGTAAAGTTACCGGTGGCATTCCAATAGGTTTCAAGCTCAGCGCCAATCACATCGAAGAAGATCTTCAATTTGCTTTGGATGCCGGTGCCGATTACATCATTCTTGACGGTCGTGGCGGTGGAACAGGTGCTGCTCCGGAGATATTCAGAGACCATATCAGTGTGCCAACCATTCCTGCATTAGCAAGAGCCCGTAGATATCTGGATGAACAAGGTGTCAGTGGTCAAGTCACTTTGATCATCACCGGCGGCTTACGAACTCCGACCGATTTTATAAAGGCAATGGCATTGGGGGCAGATGGGATTGCGATCTCCAACAGCGCTATGCAGTCAATTGGCTGTGTAGCGGCGAGAATATGCAATACCAATAACTGTCCGGCCGGTATAGCAACCCAAAAAGCCGATCTGCGACAGAGATTAGATGTTGAAAAATCGGCCCATCAACTCAAAAACTTCTTTAACGCGTCAGTCGAGTTGATGCAGGTATTGGCCAGAGCCTGCGGCCATGATGCATTAGATCAGTTCAACAAAAATGATCTGGCGACCTGGCATCGAGAGATGTCGTTGTTAAGCGGAATAAGATATTCGGGATATCCAGACCCAACATACTGAACCTAGTGCCCACGGCAAATGTCACAGAGGGACTAGCAGGTGTTGGGCTGGTGACAGAAAAATTGGCTGGCTGGCTAAAGCCCTTTAGAAATGGCCCGCCCAGAGAGATTCGAACTCCCGACACCCAGGTTCGAAGCCTGGTGCTCTATCCAGCTGAGCTATGGGCGGATAGAAATTGAATACTAACTTAAACCGAACAAGCTTCGAACCTACGGTTCAAAGTCCGCTCCCGGCCGGCTGAGCTCTATCCAGCTGAGCTATGGGCGGATAGATATCAATATTAACTCACTCAATACTCGCTTCGAATCCGCTCCCGGCAGGGAGGTTCGAAGTCGGAGCGCCGCCCGCTGGGCTCTATCCAGCTGAACTATGGGCGGATTGAGAAAGAGCGGGGATTATAGAGTCATGCTGAACGATAGTGAAGCATCTCGTCGAGATCCTTCGCTTTGCTCAGGATGACAATGAAGTGAATTCAGAATGACCCATCACATCTCGCATAGATCCTTCGGCTTCGCTCAGGATGACAATGAGGTGATTTCAGGATGACCCGGGGTGAATTCAGAATGACCCGGGCGAGTCGAGATCCTTCGCGTTGCTCAGGATGACGTTGGTGAGGGATAATATGCGGCTTTCACTGATACTTAAGCCATCATGATTTTTCGGCAGTTGTTCGATTCCACTTCATCGACCTATACCTATCTTCTCGGCTGTGAAGCAACCCGAGAGGCCATCATCATCGACACGGTATTCGAGCAGCATGCGCGTGATACGGCGCTGATTCGCGAACTGAACCTGTCTGTCCGCTACGCGATAGATACCCATGTGCATGCAGACCATGTCACGGGTGCCTGGTTGATGAAGCAGGAGTTCGATGCACAGATCAGCTTAGCGGTAGACGCTGGAGCAAAAAATGTAGACGCTGGTTTGGCGGATGGCGATGTACTCGCTTTTGGTAACTGTTCCGTAACAGCAATGGCGACACCTGGACATACGGACGGTTGCATGACCTTTGTCACCGGTGACAAGTCCATGGCGTTTTCCGGTGACTGTCTGCTGATTCGGGCTGCCGGGCGAACAGATTTTCAGGCGGGGAACGTCCACACAATGTGGGATAGCATCAAGAACAGGATATTCACACTGCCAGATGATTGCCTGATCTATCCCGGCCATGACTATATGGGTCGCACCGTATCTACTGTTGGCGAAGAAAAACAGTTCAATCCGAGAATAGGCGGCGATGCCAAAGAGGAGGATTTTGCAGGCTACATGGATAACCTAAACTTGCCACACCCGAAGCAGCTTGAAATCGCCCTACCCGCCAATAAGGTTTCTGGCAGGCCGGACTCTGAAATCAAAAGTCACGACTGGGGTCCCATTACCGTTACCTTCGCAGGTATCCCGGAGGTAGAACCCGACTGGGTAGCCAGACACCATGCAGAAGTGTTTATTCTGGATGTACGCAGCGAAGTCGAATTCAAAGGCGATCTAGGTCATCTGGAATCGTCGGTACTGATTCCACTCAATGAATTGCGGGAACGGGTCGGCGAGATTCCAACGGACAAGCCCGTCGTCGCCATCTGTCAATCCGGTAAACGATCCGCCATGGCGACCCAGATCCTGATGGCTGCTGGCCATGAGCAAGTAGCTAATATTCCAGGTGGACTAATCCACTGGTCGAGACTGGCGCTGCCAGGCCTCGTTAACTGATCATGGACGATCTCACTGGCATCACCGTTGTCTCTCTCGAACAGGCAGTCGCTGCCCCCTATGTCTCAGGCAGGATGGCCGAGGCAGGGGCCAGGGTTATCAAGATCGAACGTGAGGAAGGTGACTTCGCCCGAAACTATGACGATTTCGTCAAGGGGCAAAGCGCCTATTTTGTCTGGCTAAATGCGGGCAAGGAAAGCATCACACTCAATCTGAAGCAGAAAGAGGACAGCGATCTCCTGAAAGAGCTGCTGTCTGAAGCCGATATCTTTATCCAGAATTTGGCACCAGGCGCACTGGGCAGGCTCGGTTTTGCACCGGAAGATCTGAGAGTGACCTACCCTCACCTCATTATCTGTTCAGTTAGCGGCTATGGTGAAGATGGTCCCTATCGGGATCAGAAGGCCTACGATTTGTTAATCCAGGCTGAAACGGGCCTCTGTTCTGTCACTGGCACCGGCGATCAGCTGACCCGTGTTGGGGTTTCGGTCTCGGATATCTCGGCAGGAATGACCGCCTACCAGGAGATCCTACTCGCACTCTTTGCGCGAGAAAGAGACGAGAAAAGCCAGGGTCGGTTAATCAACGTATCACTCTTTCATTCGACTGCGGACTGGATGAATGTCCCTTATCTGCAGCACCGATATGGTGATTTCACGCCCCAAAACCATGGCCTTAAACACCCCAGTATTGCACCTTACGGCGCTTTCACCTGCGGCGACGGCAAACAGATACTGCTCAGCATCCAGAATGAACGGGAATGGCAGCGCCTTTGCGAAACGGTGCTTGGTGATGCCTCCCTGGCCGTCGACGAAAAATTCAACAGCAATACTCAAAGGGTCGCAAACCGGGATGCTCTGGACGCACACATCACGGAGATCTTCTCACCGGATTCTCGTGAGCAGGTTATCGAAAAGCTCAAAAACGCCGACATTGCCTATGGTCGTCTATCGGACCTCAACGATCTGGCCGCTCACCCACAGAACCGCTATCGAGAAATCGACACTCCCAACGGAATCGTAAAGGCGCTTGGTCGCGGCGCAGAGATCGCAGGGAAAGTGAACAAATCGTTGAGACTGCCAGAAATTGGTGAGGATAATGAAAAGATCCGCGAAGAATTCAGTAAATTTGATTAAAACTTATCTATTCTCGTTTGCATTGACGCCCGCCAGCGATTAAAACAGACACAACATTTCAGACATAAAGGCCAACATGGAAATTTCAACCATCATCGTTCTTGTGGTATTGGCCGCCCTTGCCATCTGGGCAGTCGCCATCTACAACCAACTAGTGGCACTGAAAAATCGTTATAAGAATGCCTTTGCACAGATCGAGGTACAGCTTAAACGCCGCTACGACCTGATACCCAACCTGGTTGAGACTGCTAAAGGCTATCTCGATCATGAACGTGAAACCCTTGAGGCAGTGACCAAGGCTCGCGATGCAGCGGCTTCTGTGCTGGCCGATGCTGCTATGGACCCAGGCAATGCCCAGGCGATGCGTAACCTCGCCAGCCAGGAAGGCGTGCTGCAAGGTGCCCTCAGCCGATTCAACATTGCGGTTGAAGCCTATCCCGATCTCAAAGCCAACGAGAATATGATGCAGCTCTCTGAGGAACTGACGTCCACAGAGAACAAGATTGCTTTCGCCAGGCAGGCATTCAACGATCAGGTGATGGGCTACAACACCTATCGTCAATCATTCCCACAGATCGTCCTTGCCGGCGCCCTCGGTCACGCGACGGACGCAGAACTGCTCGAGTTTGCCGATAGTGAGGCGATACAGGAAGCGCCCAGCGTTTCTTTTTAGAATCACGGCATCGTATCGAGATCCTTCGGCTGTGGCCTCAGGATGACATGTAGATCGCCCAGGATGACCAGTTTTGAATTTTTTTGAGTCACAGGATATTGCCCGGCGCAATACCAAGCTGCTGCTGTTTCTGTTCGTCATGGCAGTCATCTCATTGGTACTGCTGACCAACCTACTGGTCTTCGCCTTTATCAATTTCCAGGACAGTGCGCGCATGGCCAGCGGCCAGTACTACTATACCTGGGAGACATTTCTTGCTATCTCCGCCGCTGTAATCCTGCTCGTCATCCTTTCCAGTCTGTTCCGGCTCGGCTCACTGCGCCAGGGCGGCAGCGCCGTTGCTGAAATGATGGACGGAGAATTGCTGGTCGATGCCGGTGGCGATCTCAACAAGCGGAAGCTGCTCAACGTCGTCGAAGAAATGGCCATTGCCTCCGGAACACCGGTACCACCTGTTTATCTGATTCGAGATCAGGCGATCAATGCTTTCGCAGCCGGATATTCTCCGGGAGATGCCGTCATCGGCATCACCTACGGGGCGATGGAAAATCTCAACCGCGACGAACTGCAGGGTGTTATCGCCCATGAATTCAGCCACATCCTGAACGGTGACATGCGGCTCAACATCAGACTGATCGGTATTCTTTATGGCATCCTGATGGTTGCCCTTCTCGGTCGAATTCTGCTGCATTCAGGATCGCACCGGGGTAGCAGTCGCGACCGCGACGGCAGCAGTATCGCCCTACTGGGTTTGGGCCTGGTTATCGTCGGATATCTAGGCCAGTTCTTCGGCAATATGATCAAGGCTGCTGTCAGCCGCCAGCGGGAGTACCTGGCAGATGCGTCAGCTGTTCAGTTCACCCGAGATCCGACAGGAATCGCCGGGGCATTGAAACGCATCGGCGGATATTCATCGGGTTCGATACTCCAGCACCCCGAAAGCGAAGAACTCAGTCATACATTCTTTTCAGAAGGCGTTACGTTTTCCCTGGCTGGCATGCTGGCGACACACCCGCCTCTTGAGAAAAGAATAAAGAGAATCGATCCCGGATGGGACGGTCAGTATCTTGAATCCATGACCCAGGAACCTGACACCGGGCAGGCTGGCGCTGGTCAAACACCCGAAACCGCCATGGGATTTGCTGGCGCCCCGATTAGGATCGATGCAGAGAAAACCATTGCCCAGATCGGTAATCCGGGTGAATCTCAGATTCGAAAAGCTCGAAGCATCATTGCCTCGCTGCCTGCCAGCTATGTCAGCGCAGCGCACGAACCTTATTCAGCACGCGCACTGGTCTACCTCATGCAACTGGATAGTAACGAGGAGGTTCGCAAATCTCAGATGGATCACCTTAAAGAGGCCGCTGATTTAGGCGTATTCGATGCCCTGGCAAAACTACTTGACGACGAGGACGACTTTCACACGGCCATGCGCCTGCCCCTTCTGGAAATGTCCCTGCCAACCCTGCGGCAGCTCAGCTATCAACAGTACAAACTGTTTCTTGGCAATCTGGATGTTCTGATCAAGGCTGATGGGCGCATCGGGCTGTCGGAGTGGGCAGTACAAAAATTGATCAACAAACATCTTGGGGAAGTGTTCGAAAAACAACATACCGACGTGAAATACAATTCACTCAAGCCGTTGAAGCAGCATTGTGAAACCCTTCTCTCGATGCTGGCCTACTCAGACCGCGAAGCTGCGGTGAGCCCGGCGAAGGCGTTTGCCGCAGGCAGTGAAGAACTCGATTTTGAAATCAATCTTATAGATAAAAAACAGCTTGGATTCCGGGCACTGGATTCAGCCCTCGAGAATCTCGCAGCATTACATCCTTTAAGAAAACCAAAATTGCTGAAAGCCTGTATCAGAACTGTGACGGCTGATGGTGTGGTCAGCCTGATCGAGCAGGAACTACTCCGAACCATCGCCGATACACTGGAGTGCCCAATGCCTCCGCTCACGACCGATCCCTGAACTACTTACCCTGAATGACGGGATTGCGGTTTTCGTTAAAGGTAAGTTGATCTTCTAAGCTATCTTGGTAGCAGATTTGACGACCACCTCGTCGGCAACAACCTCAGCCTTCAGCCAATCGTGTTTTGGCTGAACCTAAGAAGCTTCTTGTCCAGAAGGCGGCTGTTCTTGGAGAACTGCTTGCGCAGAAAGGCCATTTGATCACCAAGAATCCTGCCGCTGTGAGACAGCGCAAGATACTCTGCGTGATTCGGCCGGTACGGCAGCGCCAGCAATTCCATTCGGCACTCATCCAGAGCCAGATTTCCTTTGTGGGCATTACAGCGCTTACATGCCGTAACGACATTGGTCCACTTGTCTCTGCCTCCACGTGAAATCGGCACAACATGATCCCGACTGAGATCACATTCCTTAAAATCCTTTCCACAGTAAAGACAGATCTTTTGATCACGCCGAAACAGCGCGCGGTTGGTCAGCGGCGGTTCACTTCGAATTTTGTCGTAGACCTTGCCCTTACAGGCAATGATACTGTTGAGGGTAAGAACCGTTTGCTGACCGGTGACTCTGGAATGTCCACCGTGGACTTCCATAACCTCTTCACCATAGGTCCAGCTAACCAGCTCCCTCGCATGGAGACAGACTGCTTCCTGCCAACTCAGCCAGTCGATCGGTAAACCTGCTGTATTTATTCGCAAGATCCTGAGACTCATCGCACACAGTCACCGCAATTTGCTACTAATCATATTGATCACCGGGCGGGGGTCAAGTCTTTCCTTTTCTCAGGGAGAGACCTTTATGGTAATCTCGCACCCCCTTATTGCAGTCACCGTAACCCATGGCAGACCAGAAAGACAAGGTTTACGCCGCCCCCATGTCAACCATCGAAGCCTTCCGCTTTGACGCGGCGGTTGCCGACGTATTTCAAGATATGATCGAGCGAAGTGTTCCGGGTTACGGTTTAATTCTGCAACTGATCGGCAGCCTCGCTGAACGATATGGTCGTTCGCAGACCAATGTCTACGATTTAGGCTGCTCTCTTGGTGCATCAACCCTGCAACTGAGGAAACACGTACCCCCTAATTGCCAGGTAATTGGCGTAGACAGTTCAGAGGCTATGGTCGAACGATGTAGGGCAACGTTATCACGGGATCATTCTGCCGCACCGTTCGACATCAGACTTGAGGATTTACGGAATACTGTCATTGAAAACGCATCCATCGTTGTCCTGAATTTTACGCTGCAGTTTGTTCCCGACCAGGAACGGCTTGCCATCCTTAAGCGAATCGCCGAAGGCATTGTCCCCGGTGGAATTCTGCTCCTCGCTGAAAAAGTTCGGTTTGATGGTGAATCAGAACAGTCCCTGATGGCCGACCTGCATCACGACTTCAAAAAGTATCAGGGCTACAGTGATCTTGAGGTTGCCCAGAAACGGACAGCCCTGGAGAATGTCCTCGTGCCAAATTCCGAGCAGCAACACATTAGTCGCCTTGCAGAGGCTGGATTCTCAACCCAGGTTCAGTGTGTCCGCTGTCTCAATTTCGAGACATTCCTGGCCATTCGCTGATGGCTGAACTTTTATCCAGAGACGAACACGACACACTCCGCCAGGACGTCGAAGCTAAACTCGCGCGCATCAAGATTCCCCGAGTTCTAGCGCGCCAGTTCTACACCCGGGTCGGCCATCGTAATGTCAGGGATCTGACCGGTCAGTCTCAACGGCTCCACAAATCAACCATTTTCTCCCTGATTGGCTTCTCGCTGGTGCTGATCCTGATCAGCCTGATCCTGCTCGCCAGGCACTCGGGCTTTGCCGGTGTTGTGGCCATCCCGCTTACCGGTATCTTCTGGACGATTCTGGCCGGATTTACAACCGAACATGGCAAGCTACCGCGCACCATCATGTTGACGGTTTTGGCACTGGCTGCCGGTCAATTATTACCTCAGGCCTATAGCTGGTCCGTCTCTCTTTTTGTCGTCTCAATCTTTATCTACCACACTGCGCACATTCTGGCCCAAAATTTTCTCTGCCGGTTACTGATCGAGTCCTACGATGCGTTCGACATGCTGGCTGACCACATTGAGATCGAGCGCGATGCAGATTGATTTGGAAAGGTTTTTCTCGGCGACCGCTGATACCGATCTGGCTTCACATCACGATGCCCTACGGCAGGCTCTCGATTCTTCAGTCAGGCAGCATGGCCGTGCGCCGGAATGGGATGCGCTTCTTGCATCGATAGAAGAAGAGAACACTCCGGGGCTCTTCCATACAGATACAGTTGAGGTAGGGTCGGCAGGAAAAAATTATTCCGAGACTCTCACCGCGCTAAAGCCCTGGCGCAAAGGTCCCCTCCGAATCGGGGAAACATTCGTCGACACGGAGTGGCGTAGCGATTGGAAATGGCAGCGGCTAGTTGCCCACCTTAGCCCGCTCAAAGATCGAAAGGTTCTCGATATTGGCTGCGGAAATGGCTATCACCTGTTCCGTATGCTGGGCGCCGGCGCCTCTTTGGCCGTTGGTGTCGACCCCACCATTCTTTTTAACTACCAATTCGCACTGATCCAAAAAGTTTGCGCTGACAACAATGCATTTCTGCTGCCGCTGCGCAGTGAGCATATGCCGCCTTTTGCATGCTTCGATACTGTGTTTTCCATGGGTGTGCTTTATCACAGGCGTTCACCCATTGATCACATGACAGAGCTGTTCAGTTTTCTAAAACCCGGCGGCGAGCTGGTACTGGAAACACTAATCGTCGATAGCGATCAACAGACGATACTGATTCCCGAAGATCGCTACGCGAAGATGGCAAATGTCTGGTTTATTCCCTCTCCATCCGTGTTAACGACAATGGCCTCAAGAGCGGGCTTTTCAAACCCGCGCATTGTCGACGTCACCGCGACCACGACCGATGAGCAGAGAGCCACAGAATGGATGGATTTTGAGTCACTTACAGACTTTCTTGACCCAACCGACCAGTCAAAAACGATCGAAGGCTATCCTGCGCCCGTAAGAGCCGTTTTGATTGCGACCAGACCCTGACGACTAGGCCTCGGGAATAGCGGTTATCACATGTCGGTTCGCGTGACGCCTGAGATACTGCCAGATAGCGTGGTTGAGCGCGCCAAGCGAGTCGTCCGCCTCAGACTTTTCGTGCCAGTCAATCAAAATGCTGGTCAGTTCGTCATGCCTGGCATTCACTGCCTTCAGCGAATAATTGTCGATACCCGCTTCAGCGACTCCCCTCTCCTTCTCCGACAACTCACAGCTGCCTAAAACTTCCTGCATCTCCGTGATATCTTCCAGTCGCCGCTGTATCCCCTCGGCAAGTTCGTCAGCGATGACATTAATCAGCATACCCAATGACATGCCGTCAGCCATTGCATACTCCGATCGGAGTTCCGGCACCAGCGATACCATGAGCCTGTGGGCAATATTCCTCAAAGCCTGATCAGTATTGGGAATCATACGCTCACCTCCGCCGGTGCCAGATAATCCAGCAGTATCCGGTTTTGCCTGTCGGTCATAATCCAGCCAGCCACCGCCAATATAGAATCCTTACCCTCTCCATGCTCATGATCTTCCGACGAAGATATCCAAATGGCGAGTGCCTTGAGGGACGCAAAGATACGCCACCATTGAAATGCCTCCTCGTCATAGTCCAGACCACTCGCCTCCTTCCATATTTGGATGGCTGCATCGTCAGGCACCAGTCTACCGGCCAGGTGCTTTTCAGTGCCTCGCCAGAGCGGGTCCATGGACCAGGCCAGATCCTCCAAAGGATCTCCGAGATGACACATTTCCCAGTCGAGAATCGCGGTGATACGTCCGTCGGTGTTAAACAGATAATTGCCGGTACGGTAGTCACCATGCACGACCGAAAGCTTCTGCGCAGCTGGAGGTAGATGCCGCCGCAACCACCTGATGGCTGCCCGCGCAATAGGTTGGGGATGCATCTCATCCTGCACAATGACACTCTCCCAATAGCTCAACTGCTCCTCGGCACACTTGTCTAGTGCGGGCACCGCCATCAATTCATCGAAGCCAAGCTCAATAGGGTCGTGAGCCGCCAGGCGACCCAGAATCGCATACTTCTCTTTGCCCAGTAACTCCCGCTCATCCTGAGGCAATGCCCCGACATCGGTCTGACAGCCGTCTATGGCTGCCATGATTGAAAAAGCCTGCTCCAGGTACCTGGCATCGTTTTCGAGGAAAAGTGGTTCCGGTACCGGGATATCGGTACCAAAAATCCGGGCATAGGCGCCGTACTCAAGTTCTCTTTCCGTATCGATCAGACTGGACGGTGGATCACGTCGGAGGATGACTCCCTTCGACTCACCATCCACATCCAACTGCATACGATAGGTTTCCCGCGATGCACCACCGTAGATTTTTTGGATATCCGTGACTGCAACCGGCTTTTCCCACTTTTCCTCCAGGAAGGCAGAAGCCGCTGTTTTCACCTGGTCCAGACTGATCAAGGCATGGTCCCCTCTACAACGCCGATGTTGGAACCAGCATTATGACAACTGGCGACTATTCCAGGCAATCGGGCTTGAAATCCGGTGCAGCAAACTGTTTAGATGAACCTGGGTTTGAATAGATCGGAGAAACTGGTGACTGAAGCTAAAACCCTGGGAGAACTGAAAGCGAGCAATTATCAGGTTCTGCCGGTCAGAGAGGAAATGCGCCGCAATCTGATGGCAAAGCTCCAGGCTGAAGAAGATGTCTTCCCAAACATCATCGGCTACCAGGAAACCGTTATCCCCCAGATCGAAAACGCGATTCTGTCAGGCCAGGACATTATCCTGCTGGGCGAACGCGGTCAGGCCAAATCGAGAATCATCCGCAGTCTGACCTGCCTGCTCGACGACAGAACACCGGTACTGGCTGAGGTCGAAATCCCCGAGAACCCGTACGCACCAGTCAGTGCCCAGGGCAAAAAAATTGTCAGAGAACAGGGTGACGATGCTGCCATCGAATGGATCAGTCCCGATCAGCGTTACGGTGAAAAGCTGGCCACACCCGATATTACTATCGCCGATCTTATCGGCGAGGTTGACCCGATCAAGATCGCCGAGGGACGCTACCTCTCAGATGAGGAAGCTCTGCACTTCGGTCTTATTCCGCATACTAATCGAGGGATCTTTGCCATCAATGAGCTACCGGACCTGGCTGAACGAATCCAGGTAGGTTTACTCAATGTCCTGGAAGAACGTGATATCCAGATACGCGGTCACAAGATTCGCCTCGACCTGGATGTCTTCATCGTCGCCACCGCTAATCCGGAGGATTACACAAATCGCGGTCGAATTATTACACCGCTGAAAGATCGTTACGGTTCGCAGATCAGAACCCACTACCCGAGCGGTATACTCGAAGAAATAACAATCATGGAGCAGGAACAGCGCAAGCTGAACCTGGGCGAGTATCGTGAAGACGTGCCGCCATTCATGTCCCAAATCATTGCAGAAATTACACAGCAGGCCAGGAAGTCACCTGACATCAACCAGCGTTCCGGCGTTTCGGTTAGAGCCTCCGTCGCCAACTACGAAGCCATACTCGCTAACGCTTTGCGTCGGGCTATCAAAACAGGGGAACTGGATATCGTGCCGAGGATTTCAGATCTGCCGTTCATTATGCCGTCACTGCAAGGCAAGGTTGAGTTCGAGGCCATGGAAGAAGGCCGTGAAGAGAAAATTATGGAGCGCCTGTTTCAGGATGCTGTCAAATCCGTATACGCTCGATTCACCGAGTCCATGGACATGGAAACATTGTCACTTCAGTTTGCCGACGGCATTCATGTAACGACCGGCGAATCGCTGCCCTCCTCCGAGTATGAAGACATCGTCAAGCGAATAGATGGACTGGAAGCCGCAATCGAAAAACTCGTCCCGGGTGGTAACGTGGCAAATCGTGCATCTGCCATCGAATTCATTCTTGAAGGTCTGCACCTGAGTCAGTTGCTTAATAAGGACAGGGTCGGCGGCAGAACAACCTACATGGGTTAACCCCGATGAGCCCAAAATACACTGCACTAAATCGATACTCCCACTGGGACGGCAGCCAGAAAGTTGAGCTGGATGCCGATGATATCCTGGGGGCACTGTCTGAAGACCTGATGGAGTTCGGCGACCTTCAGCAAGCGATGCGTTACCTGATGCAAAGGGGCATGGAAACCGAAGATGGGAACTACATCAAAGGTCTGCGCGATCTCCTAAAGCAGCTAAAAGAGCAACGCCGAGAGCGACTCGAACGCTTCGATATGGGCAGCATTATGGAGGACATCAAGAAACAACTTGATGAGATCCTCGATATGGAAAAGCAGACCATCAACGAATGGATCGATAAGAAAAGCGATCCCGACGATTCCCAGAAGTTCATGGACGACCTGATGAAAGATCTGGAGAACAATCTTCAGACCGATACGCCAACCCAGGGAAGTGACGAGGATGGCAATTTCTCCAACCAGGTTTTGGGTAATATCGGCGAATCCAACAAGGAGTTCATCAAGAGTCTGCCAGACGATACCGCCGGTAAGGTAAAAGCTCTGCAGGACTATGAGTTTCTGAACACCGATGCTCAGAAGAAGTTTCTAAAGCTGATCGACGATCTGCGTAAGGCCATGACCCAGTCCTTTTTCAAGGACATCCAGAAAATGGTCAAAGAAATGTCGGATGGCGATATTGAACGCATGAAGAACATGGTCAAAGACCTGAACGACATGCTGGTCAAGAAAATTGCCGGTGAAGATCCGGGATTTGAAGAATTCATGGACAAGTATGGCGACATGTTTGGCGACAACCCGCCAAAAAATCTGGATGAACTGCTGGATCAGATACAGCAGCAGATGGCGGCAACCCAGTCACTCTTTAATTCCATGTCACCTGAACAACAACAGCAACTTCAGGAGATGATGCAGGGAAAATTCGGCGACCCTGAACTCGAGTCAGAACTGGCTAAGCTGGCCAAAGAACTGGACTTCCTCAATCCACAGGGAAAGCAGTACAACTTTTCCGGTGACGAAGAAATCGACCTCATGGCTGCGATGGAGTTAATGAGGGAAATGGGCGATCTGGATCAGCTGGAACAGCAGATGCAGCGTGCCCAGTATGACGGCAAGGTCGACAATATCGATCCAGACAAGATAAAGGAACTGCTGGGTGACGAGGCCCTCGACAATCTCGAAGAAATGAAAAAGATGCTCGAGGTTCTGGAGAAAGCCGGCTACGTCACTAAAGATGGCAATAAATGGGAGCTGACTCCACGGGGCACACGCAGCCTGGGGCAAAAAGCTCTGACCGAAATCTATGGCAAACTGAAAAAACAAAATCTAGGCAATCACGCTGTTCCCGAGGAAGGCAGGTTCGGCGAACGCATTGAGGATTCCAAGCCATACGAGTTTGGCGATCCTTTCCATCTGCACATGTCCCGCACCATTCGCAATGCACTGGACAGGGAAGGACCCGGCTCGCCCATCAATTTGCAGATGGACGATTTTGAGATTTACCGCAGCGAACAGATAACCCAGACCTCGACGGTACTGATGGTTGACCTGTCCTGGTCTATGGCGCTACGGGGCTCCTTCCAGTCGGCCAAGAAGGTCGCCATGGCACTGCACAATCTGATTTCGTCAGCCTACCCGCGCGATTCGCTATACGTGCTTGGCTTCTCTGCTTACGCTAAGGAAATCAAGCCACACGATCTCCCCTATCTGCAATACGACGACTATCTGCTCGGTACGAATATGCAGCATGCGTTGATCCTGGCAGAAAAACTGCTAGCCAAGCATCAGCAGGGAACCCGGCAGGTCATCATGATCACCGATGGTGAGCCGACGGCCCACCTGGAAAACGGCAGACCGGTCTTTGCCTATCCACCTACACCGACGACCATCAGTAAAACACTGCGCGCCGTGCGAAGCTGCACGACCAAGAACATCACCATTAATACTTTCATGCTTGATCAGAGCTACTACCTGAAAGCTTTCGTCGAACAGATGAGCAAAATCAACGGTGGCAGAATTTTCTATGCGGAACCCCACAACCTGGGTGAATACATCCTGGTTGATTATGTTCAGAACAAGAAAAAGCGCCTGAGCCGAAGATAGAATCAGGCCGCTACCCACGGTGCAGGGGAACGGAAAACCATCATTTCACCGGTACCGGGATGCAGAATACCGAGTTCCTGCGCGTGCAGACAAAGGCGAGGTGATGCCTTGAATGCATCTTCGTGTGCATAGAGATCGCAACCGAGAATTGGATGGTCTATCGCCGCCAGATGTAACCTGAGCTGGTGACTGCGACCGGTGACAGGTTTTAACCGTACTCGAGTCTTTTTATCGTCCGCCTGTATCTTCTCGAACCGCGTCAGCGCCGATTTCCCCAACTCGTGATCAACAATCTGTTTTGGTCGATTCGACGGGTCTGGTCGAAGCGGCAGATCTATTTCGCCCGAAGCGGCCGTCATCTCACCCCAGACATCAGCGATATAGGTTTTCTCGACGATACGCTCGCGAAACTGCCGGTTTAAATCACTCGTCGCCAGCTGTGATAACGCAAGCACCATCAGCCCGGAAGTATCCAGATCAAGCCGATGCACGATCCTGGCATCTGGATACTCATAAAGCAGCCGCCGCAGAACCGAGTCTTTTAAAAACCTCCCCGGCACTGACAATAATCCCGCAGGCTTGCTGACGATGAGTATCTCGTCGTCTACAAATAGGACTTCTACTTCCTCTTCGCAGGGCGGTGGTACGTACCGCGTGAATTCTGATTCATCAGTGACAGACATTCCCGTATAGTGCCGGATTCAGTCCCGAAAAGCATAGCTATGGCTTCCAGCGATGAAGATCTGCTCAACGGAATAACAGTGTTAACCCCAACACTGCTGACCACCCTGGAGGCCTTCGAGCAGGTGCAGCGCAATATGCACCCAAACCGCATCGATCAGCTGGCTGAATTCATTAACCCGTTTGAAGCGAATCTCAAGCACGCCTTCGAGGAATTCAAAGACCTGCAATTCCCTGAGCACATCGAGAAATTTGGCAAACACCTGAAGGAGGCATCCACCTATGCACTCCGTGCCTGCAACGGTATCACCGATAGTCAGGGCGACACCTGGGCCGCCATGAAAGCCATGCGCGCCCACAGTCGCGCACAGGAAAAACTTTATCCAATTGCTTCGATACTGAAACCCATCAGCCAATACTTTCTGGAAATGTATGCCCGTGAGAACAGTGAGCTGCTGGGCAAGCTGGCACAGGAAAGACCCGGCGCGGAAGTCGGACTTCTCAATGCCAACAATTCAAGGGAAACACGGGGCGGATTCAGTCTTTATATCCCGGAATACCTGGACCCGGAAGAATCACACCCTCTTGTTATCGCCCTGCATGGCGGAACCGGTCATGGTGCCGATTTCGTCTGGGCCTGGTTACGTGAAGCGCGCACCCGAGGTTTCATCCTGATGGCACCAACTTCCCAGGGCGACACCTGGGCACTGATGGAGGAGGATATCGACCTGCCGGTTTTGGTCCAGGAAATCGAATTTATTGCCAATTTGACCAATGTAGACCGCGACCATATTCTGCTCACTGGCATGTCCGACGGCGGTACTTACAGTCTGCTGGCTGGATTACAGGCAGAATCTCCCTTTACTCACCTCGCGCCCTTTTCCGGCGTTCTGCATCCCGAGATCACCATGAGTGGCAATATTGTCCATGCCAGGGACAAGCCCATCTATCTGGTTCACGGTACTCAGGACTGGATGTTTCCGGTGGAGACCGCCCAGATGGCAGAAGCGGAACTAATCGCAGCTGGCGCTAACCTGACCTGCCGAATTATCGAGGGTTTATCCCATACCTACGCCAGAACCGAAAACCCTGCCCTGCTTGATTGGTTCCTGGAATGAAGCTGGCTACTCGGCCAGGAATGCCCGGGTAATCTGAAGAAACTCGTCGAGCTGGTCATGATGCAGCCAGTGGCCGGCATCCTCGATCCGAGCGTGCCTCGCATTCTTGAAATAAGGTAGCGGATCCTCTCGGGATTCATCACTGAACCAGGATTCACTCCCACTCACCAGCAGTACAGGTGCATCAATCCTCCCCCACAACTCCCGAACCTGAGCCCGGGGCATGTCATAGGCCGCCATACAGTGGGTGTAGTTGTCGAACTTCCAGCTGTAGGAACCATCCTCATTTTGATTGGCACCGTGTACGGTTAAATGTCGTGCCTGGTCTTCCCGTAGGTGGCTGTTGGCATCGTGCATCCTGCGATAGGAATCCTCAAGGGATTCATATCGCATAGGCATTCGGCCTGCGACCTTCCGTGTGTTTTCGATCCAGTCCCGCATACGTTCATGGGGCGGTCTTTTTTCCCACTCAGCCGGTGCCCCACCCGTACCTTCGATGACAACCATTTTCTCGATGTTTTCAGGGTAGATCCCTGCATATTTGAGTGCAACACTACCGCCCAGAGAGTGGGCAATCATGGTCAATGGTGCCAGGTTCTGCTGATGAATCAGCTGTGCCAGATCATAGACGTATTCGTTGTGGCTGTAGGAGCTGCCATAAACCCAGGCGGAATCGCCATGCCCCCTGAAATCCGGCGCAATGATGTGATAATCCTCTCTCAGCTCCTCTGCTATCCAATCCCAGTTATGGCAATGATCGCGATTGCCGTGAACCAGCAACAGGGGTGGCTTGTCTGCGTTGCCCCAGTCGAGATAGTGCAATCTCAGCCGCTGAGAAAAGTAGATTCGAGAAGCCGGACTTGCTTTGCTTCCTTCTGTGGTCATCGATTAATCCGTATGAGAAGCCGAAGGTCGCGAATTATAGCAGTCTTGTTGCCAATATCAGGCACAGGTATTCGTACGGGAAAGTCGTGGTAACATTTGGAACCCAGTGTGTTGTACGAAATGGAATGCCTGTAAGCTCTCGACTTGTCATCGACGCTCTGACACAGCGGTACATTGGTGCTGAACCGAGCGCCCCTAACAAGTCGTGCGAAGAAATCGCGGACTTCCTCCGCACACTCGATCCCAATCAGATTTCAGATCACTCCCTTCTCGATGCTATCGCCAACGAGCATCCGGACTGGATTCCCGGCACTTCTGAAATCGCGGTACTACATTCAGTCCGTGACTGTATGACCATGATCTTCAACCTTGTCGACCTCGACCCGGAGATTACAGCTCGAATTGAACAGATGACGTCCGTCGTCGCTGCCGAGCTGGTTCTGCAGCCGACACTGCCTCTCGAGGATGCCAACTCATCCGTCCTTTCCATCGCCGACAAATTGCTCGATGCCACCATCGGCTGGTCGAGCGACCAGGGCCGGGCAGGAGAAAAGTTACTCACCAAGGTTGATGAGGTTGTCACCTCGCTTCAATCCCAGCCTGTCGACTTCGAAACGCTGCAAACGGAGCTTTCGACATTTCTTGGTAAAGATCAGTCAAGAATTCAAAAACTGGAAGACCGCCTGGCGGCATCCGAATCGGGCAAGCTACGCTCTCAGAAAAGCCGATCACTCGCCGCCGAGATGATTAACAAGTCCATGGAAGGCCACCAACTGACCGAAAACATTACGAATTTCCTTAAGGGACCCTGGTACGAGTCGATGCAGTTGCTTGCTATTAACGGGGGACTCGATGGCGATGACTGGATCCGCGCAACCAAGCTAACAGAGACCATCATCTGGACCTACCAACCAATCACTTCCGCCGATGAAGAAAAGGCGAACGCGGAAAAACAACGGCTCTACCGAATAGTTGAGAACCTGACCGGCGAGATTCGTGACCTACTACTTGCCTTTGAGCACAACAGCGCCAATCTGGATACAGCAATCGAAGACATCGAACAGGATCATATTCTAATGGTGTCAGGGCAGGAGCTTGAGTATGCCGACTTCGAACCTATTGAATCTGACGGAGAGCCCATCGGCCAGCGTACATCCGTAAGCCGCATCCTTCTCCGAAAGGTGAACAACCTGGAACCCGGACAGTGGTTTACCTATGACGAGAATGGCAAATGCGCACGCATCAAGCTGGTTCTGAAGCTGCAGGACGTAAAACAGATGCTGTTCACCAATCGAAATGGCATGAAAGCACTTGAAAAAAGCTACGACGAGATGGCCTACCTCATGTCTTCCAGCGTCATCAAACCATTGAACCACGAGTCCGTTTTCTCATCGACCTTCAGAACCTTCTACCAGGGTCTGATGGACGAATACGAACGAAAGCAGAAGCTGGCAGAAGAAGCAGGCAAAAAGGAAGCAGAAACCGAAGCAGCCAAGGAGAAGGCCCTCAAAGAGGCAGCAGCCATCGCGCGGGCAAAAGAAGAAGCGGACGACAAGAGAAAAGAAGAAGAAAAAAACGAACGGCTGCAGCAGGCCAAGGCCGAAGCCAACCTGGAAGAAAACCAGGAACGGGTTGCTGAATTAACAGAGAAAGTGAGCAAGCTGGCCGTCGGAGCCTGGCTGAAACTGCCCGCTGCCGACGGGTCCCTTGAGGAATGCAAACTAGCCGTCAAGATCGCCGCTGCGGATAAACTCATTTTTGTCTCACGCACCGGTGTCAAGATCGGTGAATACACCAACGAACAACTCACAACTCTACTCGTAGCAGGACAAGGCGAAATCAGCGACACGGGTGTCGAATTCGAAGACACCCTTGCTCAGGTTGTCACCAAACTCCGCGCGGACAGGGAGAAAAGTTATGACGACCTCACAGGATCAAAATAGTCGGATTGAAACAAGGCTCGATCTGGAAGAAACCATCTTCATCGAGATCATTGCCTCGGACAGTTCCTCGGCCGGCAGCGTGCTCATGTGCAATTCCCTGGATCTTTCCGCCAACGGTCTTCAGGTAATTGTCGATGAAGAGATTTCGATGGGGTCGATCCTGAGACTGTGCATCGACTTCAAGGATGCAGACCCTATTTTTCTGGTGGGTGAAGTGAAGTGGAAGCGACCCGATGAAGAATCCGGCGCCTATCGTATTGGATTCCTTCTGTTTGAAGCTGAAGATACAGACATCCAGAGATGGAAAGAACTGGTCGCACGGCTGCTGGGGTCAAAGCCATGACACACTCGAAGAAAGGCGTTACTAAAACCTGAAACCGATCAACCGTCGGATATATAGCAGCGGCAACCACCAACCAGATTGTTTGCCGTACTTCATCAGGATATACGAACCGGGAGGTAGCAGATGTTCTCTTAGCAACTGCGCCCTCTGCCCCCAGCCCGGTAGCGCCAGAAAATCTGTCAGTAAACCCTGGAACCGGCTGCCGGTCAGCAGCCTATGAGAAACTTCGGTACTCCCGTGGCCGGCTAACACCTTCCGATCAGCTTCCGGGATGTTAACGCTGAAAAATTCATCAGCAGCCTCCAGGGTATCGAGCATGACGGCACACAACTGTTTTTGACGGCTAATCTCACCAAACCGTTTCCAGTCAGCCTCGCTAAGACGCTGACAAACGAGAAAAATATCGTACAACCATAATAATCTGTCACCACGTGCCGTCAGCTCATCACCATAGTCCAGAGTGTTTAGATGCCCTACGCGATGCAGACAGAGATGCAAAAGCTGGTAGACGTTGTCCAGAGTACGAGCGCTGCCGTGCAAACAAGGTAAATCGACTGAATTCTGATTCAGTTCTTCCCAGGGGAAGGCCAGCGCAAATACCTGTAGGTTACTGACGCGCCAGTGGACGTCCATCATGAACGTGTAACCAAACCGGTCGGATTTTGTATACGCCTGTTGATACTGCAGCAGTTCAACCGATGACGACACTTTTTGCTCAAAGTTGAACTCAGCCATCACGGCTTGCACCGCCCTCCTATCCTCGTCATCGATTATCAGGTCCGTATCCCCCCTTGAGCGCAACCAGGGATGCGAATAAACGCTATACGCAAGCGCCGTACCTTTCAGCAGAAGGTGTTCAATATTATCGGACTCAAGCCTGGCCAATAATTGCACCAGTTGATCGGCGTGAAGCAACTCGTAGACTTTGTGAGCTTCCAGAGTGTCAAACAGAGGATCGCAGACTTGTTTCGGCAGATCGATCGAATGGCGCTGCACAAGATCCGCAATTAGCGCTCCTGCACCATGCACCTGGCAGGTACGAACAAATTCATCAGCGGGCCAGTCATCGCTCCAGGCCGGTGAGCCACCGGACAACGTTTCAGCGATATAGTGTTCGAAATCGGTCATTCGTCTACAGAGACAAAAGTGGCATGCGGGAAACCGCCCTCCTTCTGCCACTGAACGATGCGCCCGGCAACCTTCCCTATCTCATCCAGGTCCTCGGGTCTCAGGTGACGAATAAAACCACCCCATTCAGTGTACTCAACCGGCTCTCTATTCTGCGGCAGACCTCGCAGCCCTGCGATTGCACGGCCAGTACGGCTACCGACTTTGGCGGCTGTGCTGACTTGCTGACGTTCTGAGGCATGTGGATCCATGAAAAAACTGGCCAGCACCGGTCCTTTCGTCAGCCTGTCGCAACAACACAGTAACCGGATTCGATCATCATGCCGCAGCACATGGGCAAGACCTCCCCAGCCCAGGATGATAGCGTCATAGGAATCTGCAAGTCTGGATGCAGAATTATCTGTTGCCTCAAGAACCGCCGCCGTCAAATCAGCAAAGTCAGCCTGTACGACAAGCGACGTTTCGGCTAACCGGGATTTGCAGTGGTTGACCGGGGCTGTGGCCGGTTCTATAACATCAACCTGGTAGCCCAATCCTTGAAGCGCGACAGCTTCCCGGCCACTACCAGCAGCGGCGATGAGTAATTTTGCAGGCGCCTTCGGCAGGGTATTACCAAACCAGGCTTCTTCCCATTCATGCAGACCGGCATCCGCCCGATTTAGAGGAAACGATTGATCATAGGCATCGATGCTGACCTGCATCCGCTCTTCGTCAGAAAGGGCTTCGGTCATCAGACCGATTCGAAAATTCAGAGTCTCCCGCCTGATCGCCCTGGCAATTTTTTCGATGAATTGCAGAAAACCGAGAAAGATTCGAAGTGGCAGGGGGCCGCGGCGAATCACCTGCAGGAAACCTCAGTCGATAGCTGTTGAATCAGCCTAATCGCTGCGCCCGTATCACTCCAATCCAGCCGCCAGGCGTCACCGACCAGAGCCCCAAGGTCATGTTGCGGCAGCAAAAAACAGGCTCTGTGCAGATGCTTAAGTGCATTAATACCGTCCAGAGGCTCAAGCGTTTCCTTTCGACCGGATCGGAGAATTATCGTGCTGACCTCTTCCAGACGGGGTAGCTCTATCTGCCCTTTGGGCGCAGATACTGTCACGAGGGGCTGATACATAGCCCCATAAACAGGGTGCCTGAACCGATAGGATTCACTGTCCGTTGTTTCGAGAAAGCCGGGTTGTGTGTCACCAATGCATGTAGCGTCGAACTGTATTGCTCTGGGGATTCCCCACAACCTTTTGCCATCCGTGACAGACAATTCGTCCGTGCGATATTGCCACCCAGCACTAACCGCTGCCATCGACAACGAGCTCTTTCCTGAACCGGAGGGTCCAGCCAGCAGCAGAGTCTGCTCACCATGCTGCAACAACGCTGCGTGCATAACGGTCAGATGCCGGTGTGTTTCCAGAAAGAAGTTATAGATGGCAAGTTCGGTTCTGGGCAGCAACTGTCTGCTGTCTTCAACCTCGTCAACGACTTTGCCGTCGCATAGAACCTGGTACGGCCTGACCTCAAACTCGACATGACACTCGGTGGGCATCTGTGGCTTCAGCGCACCTTTCCATATCGCACAAAGTCCCCTTAGAACTGACGGATTTGGACAAACCAGATCGAATCGGACATGGGAGAGAAAGAATGTCAGGTCAGGGTTCATCGCCAGGTGATCAGACCCTTGCCTTCGAGTTCCTTAAGAAATACACCAATGTCATCGGCGACCAGCTCAGCCGGTGCCTTGAGGGTGTCGACGACAACCTCGACAATGGTTTCAACCGGCCTCTCGCTATCGATCAACAGCCAGATAGCTGCACCAATATCGTTTAACACAATCAACTGATCGCCGGTCTCATCGAACAATACCGTCTCACCACTGCTCCGCACCTCGTGGGTCAGAGCGACCCCGCGAACGGGTATACGACTATCCATGGGCAGGTTCCTTCGACAGCATCGCTGCTCTAATCCGGCACTTCCAGCAGGTCAGTCGATCCGCCCAACCGGCGGCGATCTCAAGCAGGTCATCCATGCGGGCATTTACGGGGCCGGGGTCCTGGAGTATGGCTGCAAGCCCGGTTTCACCGATACAACCGAGCGGTAAATCTCGACTAAAAATACAGGGGTAAACATAGCCGTCATAGGAGACAGCTGCGGTGCCTGCGAATACGCCTGTCAGTTCATCTGGTAACAGCGGCGCAAGATCACCCGCTTTAGGCAACTCACTATCCTGTGCAGCACTCTGATAGTTGCCTCGACCGACTTCCCGTTGAACATCAAACCCGATGGCATCTGCCGAGACTCCGAGGCCGACCAGAAGATCAACCGTGGCTTCGAGGTTGAAGCCCGTTTGCCCTGTGTCGATAATACCGACTCTCGCTTCCAGGTCTGCCTTAACGGTTCGCTCAACGGCATCCAGGGTCCGGCGATGACTGCCAGAGACCTGAGTCACTACATCGTGAACCAGGGGATCCTGTCCGTAGATAGAAAATGCAAAACAGACCTCCAGTTCAGCCAGCTCCTGTAGTAGCCGGTCCGTCAGTGCCAGGCCGTTGGTATAAATTTCGATGACCGGAAATCCGAGTTCGCGGGCTTTTCTGGCTGCAGGTAAACAGGTATCAGCCAACAGTGGATCGCCGCCGGTCAGTTGCACCGACGTAAAACCCAATTCACGGGCCTGCCCTAAAGTCTCTATGACGAGATCCTCACCCAGTGACTCTGCAACATCGGGCGAGGCACTAGCGTAGCAATGACTGCATCGTTCGTTGCACTGGCCTGTCAGCTCTATGAAGAGGCGGCTCCAACCTGAGCCGCGTAGTAACTGGTGGCGATCCAGTAATTCTGGATTCGCGACGGCAAGCGATCCTATTAATCGCCCCATGAGCGGGCTGAGGCGAACCATTGCCTGGGCGGAAGGTTCATCGAGTAACCGACCTTCAAGGAATGCATCGCGAAGACTGCCGGTTAGTTCAAGGCTGGCGCCATCTCGACCATCGATCAACTCAAGGCAGCTGCTGTTATCGATGCCGATCCAGGAGGGTGCCAGATAGAGCGGTGCCGGGGCTTGGATTGTCAATGAGTACTACCCCGGCATGCAGGGTGGCATATCGGCCGGGTTGCAGGTGGCCGGATTGCAGGTAGACGGCGAACAGCCGGGCCCAGGGCCACAGGTCACCGCAATCGCGTGACGGGTTCCGATTGAAACAGCTGCGACAATGGCAGGTGGAACCCAGCCAGCGGTTTTCAAGAGTTTGCGCCTGGCGAGATCAGTGTCGTCATCGACTGGCGTATCTTCAGATTGATCGACCATAAATTCATTATAGTCCCTGAAGACCTGGGCACAACTGTCAAAGGATGAATGAAATGACACTGCAACCAGATCCTTCAGCACTTTGTGTTTCAGTGCTTTGCGCTTCAGGATGACGGGCAGTTTTGGCTATCAGCGAGCATTCGCGCACTGAAAGCCAGGCAGTTGCGGTCAGTCGGGTAAACCCAGGACCCGTTTGGCAATGATATTGAGCTGCACCTCCGAGGTACCGCCTTCGATGGAGTTGGCCTTGGTACGCAACCAGGCTCTGGTCTGGGTCAGCTCCATGTCATCGAATCCGCCCCCCTCCCAACCAAGCATCTGCGTTCCCATCGCCGACATCATCAACTCAAATCGTATTTTGTTCTGCTCTGTGCCGTAAAACTTGAACATGGAGGAAACGAAACTCGGAGCCTGCGTTGAACGACTTTCTTCTGTCGTTCGCCGTACGGTAAGCGCAAAGGCTCGATCATCCATGGCGTGGGCTACAATCTCATCCCGCAACGGCGCATCTGCGAGGCGACCGTTAACAAGGCCAATATAGTCTTTGGCAAAATCCACAACCGGACGCTGCGATTGACCACCACCGCTGCCGATAGAGGTTCTCTCATACTGCAGAAGCCGCTTGGCCACAGTCCAGCCTTCGTTAACTTTGCCAACCACATTGCTTCGGAGCGCACGCGCATCCTCGAAGAAGGTCTCGCAGAAAGGTGACATTCCGCTGATCAACAGGATGGGTTTCACCGTCACCCCAGGCTGATCCATACTAAAAAGGATAAACGTAATCCCACTGTGTTTCGGCGCCTCCGTATCCGTCCTGACCAGACAGAATATCCAATCGGCAGAGTCAGCACCCGAGGTCCAGATCTTCTGACCATTAATAGTATATTCATCGCCATCAGGCACCGCGCGAGTCTGCAGACTGGCAAGGTCCGAACCGGAATTCGGCTCGCTGTATCCCTGACACCACCAGATTTCACCGCTGGAGATTTTCGGCAAATGCTCCGCCTTCTGCTCGTCGGTGCCAAACTCCAGTAATGCCGGGCCTATCATGGCGAGTCCCATTCCTGCCAGTGGCGGCCGGGCATTGATTCGTGCCATTTCCTGCCGGAATATCTGATGCTGTTCCGCACTCATACCGGCGCCGCCATACTCTGTCGGCCAGATCGGTGCGGTATAGCCCTTTGCTGCACAGGTTTCCATCCACTGCTTTGTGTCCGGATTCTTGTATCTGGCCTTTTTGCCTCCGGTTGGCGTTTCATCGGCAGGCATCGGTGTCCGCATGGATGGCGGGCAGTTTTCGTCCAGCCACTCACGGATTTGCAGGCGAAATTTTTCAGTCACGACTTCCCTCATATTCAAACAACGTAATTTCGGCACGAGTCCCAACTCGCATAACAGGTCCCCAGGTGCCCGTACCTTGTGATACATACAACCTGGACTGGCCCAATTCATACAATCCGGCTACGCGATCAAAGGCACTCTTAACCACGAGGTGAAATGGAAAGATCTGGCCATTATGGGTATGGCCACTCAACATCAGATCAATTCCCTTCCTGGCGGCTGCTTCAAAACCATGCGGTCTGTGGTACATCAATACGACGAAACTCTCATCATCCAATGTCATTCTGTCGAGAACACGTTCAACCTGAAGCGCATCGTCCCGGTCATCAATCCCTATAACCTGAACATCTTCGCGAAATTTGGTGTGCCGGTTTCTCAGCACGACGACACCCAGATGTTCAAGCCTCTCAACAATGTTCTGAAGATCTTCATATCTTTCATGATTGCCGATGCAAAAATAGATCGGGCATTCAATTTTTCCAAGCGATGCAAGTTCTCGTTCCGTGATTCCCGGAGCATCGACAAAATCACCGGTAATGCAAAGAAAATCCGGTTCCAGCTCCAGGATACGATCAACAATTCTGTCAAGAAATCGACTGCTCCTTGAGCCGATGTGCACGTCTGTGATCTGGACAATCCGCACCGGCCGTTGCAGATGACCGGCCGTCAGCGCAATTCGCCTGACCATTGGCCGTATAGCCATGATGAGCCCATAAATCGACACAACAACGGTCACAGCAACCACGGCCCAGGCGGCCCCATAAGGCTGCGCCAAGCCACCTGCCACAGCTATCTCGGCGACCAGCAGCGCCATAATCGTGATTGGGCTCATGCCAAGCACGAAGTCGGCGATCTGTCGCACCCTCTTTGCAAACCAGCTCCTGGCTCCACGCAGCCACCAGCGACTGATGACCTGACTTGCAGCAACGGGGGTCAAGATCAGTATTGTCGTTAGTTGGCCGAATTCAAGCCAATGGCACAAGCGCAGGACCGGATAGAAAAATAATGGCAAATGGAGAATCAGGAAAATTGCAGCGAAAGTTCGCATCCCCGATGGTCGCTGGC
>JABHYO010000014.1 GCA_018656865.1 Gammaproteobacteria bacterium
ACAAAGACGGGGCTCAGTTCGTAGTGAATCTGCCATACCGTCCGCTCGCCGAATCCTTCCAGCATCAGTCGAAAGCTATTCTGGGACTGATATATTTTGTCAGCGGCAATAAAGGGATTGTCGAGTTCGTCCTGAACGACAGCGAAAGACTTTGCGTAGCCGGTAATGTTGATGTCGGCAGATGCCGGAACTGCAATCAGCAGCAGGCAGACCGTAAGCAGACGGGTCAAGCTGCTACTTGCGCTCGTCTTGTTCGACTTTGCCATCGCGCAGGTGAATCAGTCTGGTTGCTCTTTCCATGATTTTCTCGTCGTGGGTGGAGAAAATGAATGTCATGTTGCGTGTCTGGTTGAGTTCGCGCATGACCTCGAGCAGGCTGATGCCGGTTTTTGAGTCGAGGTTTGCCGTTGGCTCATCGGCCAGAATAATATCGGGTTTTGATGCCATGGCTCTCGCCACAGCTACACGTTGTTGCTGTCCGCCTGAGAGGTGAGCCGGCCGACGTTCGCCAAGGCCTTCAAGACCGACCAGCGCAAGCATTTCCTGGACCCGTTTCTTTCTTTCAGCAGGCGAGATGCCCTGCAGCAGCATGATGTATTCGATGTTTTCCTCTGCGGAAAGTACCGGGATCAGATTGTAAGCCTGGAATATAAAGCCAATGTGATCGCGCCGGAAATCCGAGAGCTCGTTACCGTTCATCTCAGCGATATTGGTGCCGGAAAGTTTGACGGAACCGCCGTCGGGTTCATCGAGGCCCCCAATAAGATGTAATAGTGTGGTCTTCCCTGAGCCAGACGGGCCGATAATGGCCGTGAATTCACCTTCCTGGATATCGACGGAAACGTGGTCGAGTGCAACGATCTCAGTCTCATCACTGCCGAAGTATCGGTAGAGATCTCTGGTTTCGATAACTGTTGTCATGACTGCATCCTAAAGCGCACGTTGGAGCGCCTGAGTTGGAACGATACGTGCGGCGAAAACCGCAGGGTAAATGGCGGCAACAACCGTCAGGAGGGTTACGTAAATTGGGAAGGCAATGAACTGGTAAGCGACCAGCTTAGTGTAAATATTGCCGTCGAGAACGACGCCGGAAAATTCCATCTTGCCCATGGGAATCCCGTACTCTGAGAAGTAGTCGCTTGAAAGGTAACCCAGTATCAGCCCCGCAAAACAGCTGATTACGGCCAGCAGAAGAGCCTCGAACATCACCAGCTGGACGATCTGTCTCGGTGTTGTGCCAATGGCCTTGGCAACCCCGAATTCGTAAATACGCTCATAGATTGACATGAACATGGAATTGATAACCCCGAGAGAGGTCAACAGAAAGAGAACGAGACCGACAATCGCCGTTGTGTAGTTTGTCATTTCGATCATGGCGCCGATGGATGGTTGAAGATCGAGCCAGCCCAGCGCCTCTACACTATCGTTGGTGAGTTTCTTGAAAATCGGCAGGTCGCGGTTTTTGGCATCTTCCGGGTCTTCAAAGCGTAACGCGATCTGATGAAGGCGCCCCTCCATGCCGAGGAACCTCTGGGCCTGGGAGAGGTTGATGAACACGAGATTTTCATCCAACTCCTCGGGGCCGAACTCGAAGAAGCCACTGGCGCGGAACAGCTCCTGGCTGATGTCATTGGTGTCGACTGTTGCTGCCGTGATGATGATCCTGTCACCCAGTTTGATCTCCAGCAGGTCTGCCATATGTTTGCCGATCAGAATTTCACGATCCGTACCCGTCAGGTAGTGACCTTCATAGACTGCATCGCTGATCTTGCTGACACCGATTTCTTTCTCGGCGTCCACGCCATAAACCAGGCCGCCGGTTGTGTTGTAGGGTGAGGCTATCATCCCGCCTACCAGTACTCGCGGACCGAAACCGGCAATATAGTCTGTGGCTTCGAGTTCTTTGAGGATAGATTCCGGGTCGTCGATTACGTACTCAACCTCATAGTTATCACGAAAACCCTTACGGTTGATCTGACCCTCGCCCTCCAGTGTTTGCGTGATGCCACCCACCATGACGTCGGTCATGCCGATAATGAGACCGTCTACCAGAATCAGAACAATCAGTGCGGAGCTGATCAGGAGACAGGTGAGAACCGTCCTGCGCGTATTGCGGAACAGATTTCGCCAGGCTAGCTTTAGAGATAGCATCTAGTGGGCCCCCAGCGCATCACGAGGCAGGATATGCGCTGCCCGGATTCCAGGTGGGATACTGATGAGCAAGGCGGTCGCCAGCATGAACACCATCGGATAGAAGAAGATATAGGCTGCAAAGTCGCCTTTCATGTGCTGGAAGGTGACACCGCCCATATCGATGGGTTCCGGGAGCAGCAGCCCGACCTCGGTAAACCAGTACACGATAGGCATGACGAGGGCGACTCCTATCGTCACGCTGATGATGGTCAGCATCAGTATTTCCAGAAGAATCATCTTGATGAGGACCAGAGGTCTGGAGCCAATCGATCGAAGAACGCCAAACTCCCTTGTGCGCTCCAACACGGACATGAGCACCGTATTAAGTACACCGACAAAGACAATAAAGACGATCAGGCCCATGGTGAAGTAGTTGCCCTGCTTGTCTGACTGCATCGTACGGTAAAATGTTGCTTCGACCACCTGCCATGGGGCGACGGTGAGGTCCGGGATTTCACCCTGGAGCACACTCGCGACTTTCTCGTTCTCGTGTTTGTCTTCCACCAGCATGGCGTACTCATGCACGTCGGCGCCCAGGCTGAGAAACTCCTGGGCGGAGGTGAGCGGCAGGTAGACCGCCATCCGGTCGAAGGAGGTACGATTGCCGATAATGGCTGATACGACAAAGATGTCGTTAGCGATCGAACCATCTGCCCCCTGGGAAATAAGCACTATTTCCTGACCGATCTCGAGATCGAGATTGATGGCGACACCTTTTCCGATCATGGCCTTGAAGTAACCGTCTGCATCAGGTGCGTTGTCGAAGTAGGTACCCTCTGAAACCTTTTCTTTCAGCCTTGATACTGTCGGTTCAAGTTCAGGGTCCACACCGATTACCTGGGATGGTGCGGTCTTGCTACCGGCGTAGGCAAGCGCCGGTGAGAAAACTCGAGGCGTAAAACTGATCACATCATCAACGGCGTGCATTGCGCCTTCTACCTGGGCTCGATTCTGAATGGTCTTGTAGATCTTGGGTCGATCCAGATAGTCGTCCTTGTGAATCTGGATATGGCCGGTGTTGTCGAGGGTGAAGATGTCAATGAGGTTGTTGTAACTGCCTTCCAGGAGCGAGTAGGAAAAGACAAACAGCATGTAACCGCCGGTCATGCTGAGACCTGTCAGTATGGACCGGCGTCGTTGCCGGAAAATATTTCTAAAGGCGATTTTTACGGTCAGCACGATGTCAGACTTCCTAGAATCGACTTTTGAGGTTGCGCATGGAGAACGTCTGCTCATTCACATCAGGCACATTAAAGGTGATCTCGTCGTAGATGATCAACGTTCTGTGACCCTTCTTGTTGAGGGGTTTCATTTCCAGGACCGAGGGCATCAACACACCATCGAACTCTTTAGGTTCCTGGAAAGCCATTTCGCGCACTTTGGTGCCATCGTCGTCAAAAAAGATTTGTGCCAGCGGCAATAGTGGTTCCTTTGAGATCACGTACTCGATCTTGCCCCAGACAGTGACCGTCTGCGCCTTGGGTGTGAGGGTGACGAAATACTCAGTATCGTTTTCTTCAAGGGACAGATGATAGGCATCGATAAGCTGGGTTTCCTTCACCAGGTCATCGTTGGTGAAATCACTGCCCATCCAGGATCCCATCATCATGGAGGGTGGCACCTTGATGACCTTGTTGATCTTGGGAAAGTAGTTCCACATCTCCTGATCGCGCTTGAGTGTTGCGATACCGCGATCTTTCTTTGGCGAGAGGATTCTGAAAAAGGCCAGTTCCTTACCGAGACTCTGCCCAGCCATCGTCAGGGTTCGCTCATACTGCGGTGTTTCCACTTTCATGGTAATCGTGGCGTCGCTTGAGTCACCTCGATAAAGTTGTTCCATTTCGTCGATGATTTGGCGCGCCCGTTCTTCAGACGCAGATGCAGGCATTGCGGTAAGCAGGCAGAGGATTAAGATGAGACGCATTTCAGGGTTCCCTATCCTTAAGTTCTCTTGTCAGTAGCGCCAATGGCAGTTCCCGTCGTTTGACTTCTCTGACGGTTATATTCTGGTTCATTTGCACCCACAAGAACAGAATAAGGCAGCCATAGACGATCATCGCCATGTTTGTCTCCGACCTGGCAGCGCATCACCAGAAATATGTCGACAACGATATTATTATAAGAAATTGCCATCGTATGACAGATGATCCGGCTCAATGATTCAACTTGTTTCTCACTATGGGCTCGTGGCCAATCGTTAGACAGGTGTTGGACGATAGGCGATCATAGGCTGACAAGTTATGGGGATATGAAAGATGGATGAAAGTCGGATGCCGGTGCTGGTCGGTGTGGGTCAGGTAACGGAACGGGATTACGATACTGAAAGCTCATCACCACTCGAACTCATGGAGCAGGCCGTATGGCGGGCATCAGACGATGCTGGCATTCCGAGAGCCAGTCTGGCTGACCTGGATACACTGGCCATTGTTAAAAGCTTCAGAGAACCAACCAGAAATTCCGCCGAAGCGCTGGCGAACCGTATCGGTGCCAACCATGCCACTCAGTGGATGATGCCCGAAGGTGGCAATGGCCCGCAGTATCTTGTCAATCGATACAGTGACGCCATTTCAAAAGGTGAATGTAAGTTTGCATTGTTTGCGGGCGCCGAGGCCATGGCGACCGGCAGAATGATTCACAAATCCACCGGAGAGCAACCCGCCTGGGATGTGCCGGCGTCCAAGGACCCCACCTACCTGATCGCCGATGAACCCATGTCGACTGCGCACGAGCAGGAGCACGGTATCTGGGCTGCCACAGGATTTTATGCAATGAGTGAAAATGCTTTGCGTCACCACTATGGCCGAAGCATCGATGAGCATCAGAAGGCGCTGGGCGGGCTATTCTCGAGGTTTACCGAGGTTGCCGCTGCCAGTCCCCATGCGTGGTATCCGGTTCAGCGCTCCGCTGAAGAGATTGCAATACCATCCGACAGTAATCGGTTCGTCGCCTGGCCTTATACCAAGTACATGAATGCGATGAATCAGATCAACCAGTCGGCGGCTTTGCTGCTGACATCGGTGGAAAATGCCCGGCGTATGGGGGTCAGTGAAGATCGGTTTATCTACCTGCACGGCACGGCCGACACGAAAGAAGTTGGTATAAGTGAGCGCTCAAACTATTACAGCAGTACCGCACTGAGTGTGATGGCCGAGGAGGTTTTCGCCGGTAGTGCACTTGGGATTGGAGATGTCAGCCATATCGACTTCTATTCCTGCTTCCCTGTCGCGGTCGAGGTGGCCAGGGATGCATTCGGCATTGCAGAGGGTGATCCGAGATCACTCACGGTAACAGGCGGCCTGCCTTTTCACGGCGGAGCTGGTAACAACTATGTCATGAACTCGATTGCGACTATGGCAGAAAAAGTGCGGGCTGACGCCGGTAGCTTTGGCCTGGTGACCGCAAACGGTGGCTATTTCAGTAAGCACGCGGCGGGCATTTACTCGACTCGCCCGGTGGAAGGCAATTGGCAAAGGACCGATCCATCAATCTACCAGCGCCGGATTGACGAGCAGCCAAAACCTCCCTTTACCGAAACTCCGAATGGAGATGCTACGATCGAAACCTACACCGTGATGTATGGTCGGGATAGCAAGCCGGTATCCGGTAGCGTGATTGGACGTCTCGGTAGCTACGATGATCCGGCCGCGAGCCGTTTTGTCGCACTGTTGCCGGATGACAAGGCGCTGCTGGAGTCTATGGTTGCCGAAGATATGATAGGTACAGCCGGTCGGGTTTCTCGACCCGGCGAACTGAATCTGTTTGAACCAGCAGAGATTTGATTTGGCCTCCGCTGTTCTACTGAACAGTCATTGTTGTGCCTAGGAAAATAGCAGCCACTTTTTAACCACGAAGTTGAATAGAAAGATAAAAACAGTCGCCACTACCTTCGACAAAGTGTAGTGCAGGCCGACGGTCTCCGTTGCTGCATAGAGCACGAACTCGCTGATGGCAAGACCAACGATAACGATCGATGTGAAGTAGACGAATTCATGAGTCTGCTTTTCTGCGTAACGTCGATGCACAAAAACCCAGCGGACATTTATGGTGTAGGAAACGAGCAGACCAACCGCATAGCCACCGATGTTGGAGACAAGATAATGCAGCCCCAGTATCTCGGTGCCTGTTACCAGCACGGTGAAATCGAAGATGAAGGCGATTACACCTGAAATACCATAGCGAAAGAATTCGGAGCGGAAGAAGGTTTGGACCAGTTTCGGCAAATTCATGAGCCAGCCCTTGTGCTTGGGTTCGATACCGCGGTGCTGGTTTCCTGATAGCTTGTTGGTTTACGAGCCAACACCATTGGAATGTCGCACCGATTCGCCATGGGGAAAGTCATTTCGAACGGCAACGAGTTAGTGAATTTCAGCCATACCTTTCCAGGCCTCGCGCAGTTTCTGCATGTTGAAGCCGGGTTTTTGTGAGGCATCGATAACAATTCGTTCTTTTGCCATGATCGTTTCGGCCGCTTCGATGACTGCTGGTGCAGCCTCCAGAGGGATGACTACAGCGCCATGCTGATCGGCATGGATCAGGTCGTCATGAGTAACCTCCATGCCGTGCACGTTTACCGGCAACCCCCAGTCCACGACATTGACCCAGGCGTGTGCAGGATTAACCATTCCGGCAAGCATCTGGAAATTTGCCTGGCTGTCAGGAATATCCCGAACGCTGCCATTGGTAACTACTCCGTGGCAACCCAATCCGTAGTGAATGTTGGTATTGACCTCACCCCAGAAGGCGCCATAGCCGGGAGTGTCGTCGAGATCCTCAATGACGGCGATACTCGGGACTGGACCGCCCTCGGCGACGTAGCTGTAGTAGGCATCGGCATCGAATCGCTGCCCCGGCTTGTGGGCGGCGCGGATTCTAACGGTTCGGGCATAGCCGAGGATAGGCGGTTGCTCGGGTCGGATACAGACAAAAGGCCGGATGTTGAATCCACAGGTCCGTCGATCAGGGTTTACCACTTCGAGGGCATTGCATACCGTCGGTGTGTCGAGGGCCAGTAGCCCCTGTCGCAGCTCGGTTGTCAATTCGTTCATAAGCAGTTCCTGTACCTGGAGGTTGATGGATTGTACAGGATTCGAGGTTTACTTCAGGTCACCCATGGCGTCGTTTAGTACTGCAAGACCACAGAGAGTGTGCAGTACGCCAACTTTGTCGGTGAGATTGAAAATGAGTTCATAGCCATCTGAGTTGCAGCGGTTTTGGTGAAGATCGAGATTAATGTGGGGCGAGAGAATGCTGGCCAGTTCCTCTGTATTCTCAATGGGGACCAGGCGGTCAAACCTGGAGTGATAAAGATGAACAACGGACGCAGATGAGCCGAAAGCTTCCGGGTTGCCGATGGCGGTAAATGAGTTGAGCATTAGAAGTGACTTTAGCTTGTCATATGCAGCCTCGTTGTTGAGAAACCCGGTAACAAAGTTTGCGTCGATGGCATTGCCAATGACTACATCATTCAGGCTGAGGGCGGTATCGGTGTACGCGAAGAAGCCGGGCAGAATCCTGTCGGTGGCAAAGGGGACCGTTGTTTCTGTATCGACAAATTCACAATACGTCTCATCGTCGCAGCTATCGTCGATGTGTCTCAATACACCACGAAAAGTCTGGTACAGGTTATGAGGTGCACCACCGGCGTAAACTTCCCCGATGTTGAGATCAGCGATATTCTGCGCTTCGATCAGCTGCCATAGGGCCATTGCAGAATGCCCACCCTGTGAGTAGCCGATGACAGACAGGTCGGATCCATCGTAGACGTCATCGTAGCTGGTATCGTCAAGCACCTGGTGTATCAGGTCGAGCGCGTTGTAAGCGGTACGATTGGCCATGAGATAGGTTTCGTCAGCATCACTGGTGCCGCCTCGGCCGTAGTTGTCGGGCGCAATGACCAGATAGCCCCTTGAGGCAAAGAGGTTGGCGAGGATAAACCAGGCATCGGCGGGATTGAGATCGCCCGGCGTTGAGCCGGTGGCGTGAGTCAGGACAATCACCCGGCCGCGCTTTGTGAAATCTGGTGCAAGATCGACGGTGGGCCGGGCGACGAGGCCGGTCAGTTCCGTCGATGGTGAACCATCGGGAGTTCGAGATAGATAGCTGACGCGCTCAGATGTGACGGAATAGAGGGCATCTGGATCTGTAAGATTGCCCCAGTTTGCCTCCGCAAGATCGATCACCAGATCGACAATCAGCGATTGTACTCCAGAAGAGAGGTCCAGCTCGGAGATCAGTGCCCCCTCGACGTAATTACGAAACAGGTCTTCGACTGCCAACCGATCCACTGAAAGGGTGTCAATTACGGTGATACCGCGTTGTGTCTGAGTACCCGTGTCGAAAGCCAGGGTTGCGCTGAACCTGGCGTCATTGCTGCGGGTTCCGTTGGCTTCGATGAAGTAGCTCGAATTTTCAGCCAGCGTACAAGTCATATAGTGGTCGAGTATTTCATCGAATTCTGTCTCGGCGAGATCGACCAGTCTCTTTCTGATAGTAGTACCGGTCAGGCCATCGCAGTCTCCATTGAAACTGACTTCCAGATCCGATTGGGCAAGATGGGTGAAGTTGAAACGATTGTGTCCAGGGTCGACGTTTGGTGTATCTGCAGCAGGAACGCTGTCGAGGAGTGTTATGTCAGTGGGTTGAACTTCAGGCTCTGAGGGTGAAGGTTCGGGTACCGGATCTGAACTTGAGGAACCACCACCGCCACCACCACCGCAGGCAGTCAGCAAACCAAGTATCAGCAGAGTTACGGGAATTCGACTCATAGACCCTCAAACGAATTACATGATCGGATTTTTCACCGATGCTGAAAATACCGGCAAGCTTAAGCTACCACGGAAGAATCACAAAGGGTCAGTTCTTGAAGAATTCAAGAGCGTGTATTGGTGACACATATCGTTGATGAGGCGAAGCGCGACCTAGATGAATTCCGCGTTGAAGACATCCTCATTGAAACCGACGAGATATGTATTGCCGACACGGATTGTCGGTGCTCTCATGTTTCCTGTTGGCCCGAGCATAGCCTCAACAGCGTCCTTACCTACTTTGTTTTTGATATCGAACTCGGCGACCTTCTTGCCTTTCATCGCAATTAACTTATTGGCGCTGGCGAGCAATTTTTTTGCGTCCGGCGCCTGTAGTTTCCTGCTGGCGGGTATGGTCTCGTCAATGACTATTTTGCTGGCTTCCAGAAACCTGGATGCTTTGGTGCAGGAAGTTCATCCCTTGCGGAAGTAATACCAGTTAGCTTTTTTCACTTTTTGTCCCGGTGTAATGGAAACGTATTCCCGTTTCGGTTGTCAGGTCCCTCTCGGTTTTACCAAGTAACGCTGAGAGCTCTTTATGCGCTGAGGGCTCTTTATGCGCTGAGGGCTCTTTATGCGCTGAGGGCTCTTTCATGGTCGTCTACTGAGCGCTTATACCCCGTGGTCGACTCTTAGGTCCCTCACGATCTGAACCAAGTAGCGCTGAGGGCTCTTTGCTAGCCTATTTTACGCTACGGTAAGTTTCAACCGTGAAAACCATTCGGTTCATCGCAGGAACACAAGGCTAAAGCGTGTCGATTGTCGTGTCACTGCTTTATTATTCCCCTTCTAACGATAACTGGATCCATCATGAATCATCTTCTGCGCCTGGCATGCTTGATTGCCGTATCGATTCTTGCGGCCTGCGCTACTAATTCCGTTGGCCCATTGCCACCAACCCTGATAACAGACGATATTGTTAAAAGCCCCAATGACAGTCGGGACTATCGATATCTTGTTCTGGCCAATGGTCTAGGGGTCGTGCTGATATCTGATCCGAAGGCAGACAAGTCGGCGGCATCGCTAACGGTGTTCAGGGGCAGTTTTGATGATCCGGAAGATCGCCCCGGGCTGGCGCATTTCCTCGAACACATGCTTTTTATCGGCACCGAAAAGTACCCGGAACCCGATGGCTATTTCAGCTTCGTTCAGGCTCATGGCGGTTCTTCCAATGCTTACACGGCTTCAGAGCACACCAACTACTTTTTCGATGTCCAGCCGGAGGCCTTTCCGGAAGGGCTGGACCGCTTCGCCCACTTCTTCATTTCTCCGCTGTTTCAGCAGGACTATGTTGAGCGTGAAAAGAATGCTGTTAATTCTGAATACAAGCTTCAGCTGAAGGAAGACAGCTGGCGGGGGTTCGCCGTCAGGAAGCTGGCTTCGAATCCGGATCATCCGGTGTCTGAATTCAATATCGGTACTCTTGAGACCCTGAGTGGTGATGTGCATGGGGCGCTGCTGAAATTTTTCGAAGAACAATACTCGGCGAATGAGATGGGGCTGGTGGTATTGTCCCGAGACTCTCTTGACGAACTGCAGCCGTGGATCGTCGAGCTTTTCTCACAAATAGAAAACAGAAATCTTGATAACATCGAAAGGCAGGGACCGCTCTACACAGATGCTCAGCTACCGGCCACCCTCCGCCATGACAATCTGAAAGACAGCTTTGGCGTTACTTACACCTTTCCGATTCCACCTATTGGCGATCTTTATCGAAAGAAACCGATGCAGTATCTGGCGAACCTTATTGGTCACGAGGGTGAGGGCAGCCTGCACAAACTGCTGTCCGACCGTGGATGGATCAATTCACTGGGTGCAGGCGAATCAGAGGTTGACGATAACCACGCGATGATGGCAGTTAGCATCGAACTGACCGAAATCGGCGCTGTACACATCCCGGAAGTGAGCGCCTATTTGTTCGCCTATCTCGAGATGCTGCGTGGTCGCGACATTGAGCAGTGGATTTACGATGAGCAGGCGAGGGTGGCGGAACTGGGCTTTCGATTTGCTGAAAAAACCTCTGCCATTGGTGTTGTTCGGATGCTGGCGCCCAATCTTGAAAACTACCCGGCGGAAGATTTGCTGGTTGCTCCGTATCTGATGGAAGAGTTTGATGGGCCGCTGATTCGTGAGTTTCTGAATTTTCTGACTCCCGATAACGTTGTAGTCTCGATTTCCCGGCCAGGCTATGTGGGCAAGCTGACCGAGAAGTGGTTTGGCGTCAGCTATGACCTCATTCCCGGACCCATCGAACTGGCCAGCGTCGAAGAATCCCGGCTGGCACTGCCAGACCCGAATCCGTTTCTGCCGGAATCTGTGGCACTGGTTGACGCGGATGAGGACATGCCACTACCCGTGATTACTGGCCAGGATGCTGAGGTTTATGTGGACACAGACCTTGAGTTTGGTGTGCCGAGAGCGGTCACCCATATTAGTCTGCGTAATCCTGGTGGCCTGATTGCACTCGAGAATGCAGCACGCGCAAGGTTATATGCCATGCTGGTGCAGGATGATCTCAATGCGCTGGCTTATCCGGCCCTGCTGGCTGGCGTCAGTTACCAGATTGCGTCCCCGCCTAAGGGCTTTCGAGTCTCGATCAGTGGGTATGAGGACAAGCAGTTCGTTTTGCTGGACGAAGTTCTGACAAGGTTGATCAATCTGGAAATTCCCCAGGACCGGTTTGATGTGCTCAAGACTGAACTTCTCAAGGCGCTTCAAAACGCTGAAAAAGACAAGCCATATCTTCAGGCTTATCAGCGGTTGCAGGACGAACTGATGGAGTCTGCCTGGACGCCGACGGAGCTGATCTCGATTGTCGAGGGTTTGACCATCGATGACCTGACAAATTGGCGGGAAGGGATATTCAACAAAGTCTCTATGCAGGCACTGGTCCATGGCAATGTGCTCGACGAAAAAGCTGAATCCCTGAGGGATCTGGTGCAGAGACATGTTCCCCTGACCGAAGTGGTCGTAGGTGAACCCGGGGTTAAGCAGGTGGTTGGTGTTCGACGGGAACGCCTCAGCGTCGATCATGACGATGCAGCCATGGTCCTGTACGTGCAGGATGAGTCAACGAGTTTCGACGATCGGGCGAGAAGCTCGTTTTTGACCCATCTGATCGCGCCAGGTTATTTCTCCAGCCTTCGTACCGAGCAACAACTCGGCTATATCGTTTTTGCCGCTAACACGGTTTTTTACGATCGGGGCGGCATCAGTTTTATTGTGCAATCGCCGGTGGTGGGTCCGTTTGAACTGAGAAATCGAACTCTGGCTTTCATGGAAGCCCAGGTGGATCGTCTGGCGGAAATGTCAGAGGAAGAGTTCGGCGCCAATAAAGGCGG
>JABHYO010000180.1 GCA_018656865.1 Gammaproteobacteria bacterium
CGCCAAGGCTCTGGGTGCGGGCAAGGTCATCATGACAGCCAAATACGATTCACAGGCAGAATTGGCAGAGCGGTTCGGTGTCGATGTCGTCATACGAACAAGCGATGAAAATCTCCTGCAGCGTATCAACGAGGAAACCGGTGGTCTCGGCGCTGATATTGTTGTTGAGACCGTAGGTGGCGCTGCGCCGACAATGGATCAGGCCATGGAAATCGTCCGCCCTGCCGGCAAGATCGTCGTACTCGGCTTGTGGGATGAACTGCTCCCTGTGGATTCCTGGAAAGCGATCCTCAAGGACATCACGATGGTCTGGTCTCTCACCCACGGCATCCTGGACAAGCGCTCCGACTATGAACTGTGTTTAAAGTGGATGGCTTCGCGAGAAGTCCCAGCTCAGGATCTCATTACGCACATTCTTCCTTTGGACGATATCCAGGCCGCATTCGAACTCGCCGCAGACAAGAACCAGGGCGTCGTCAAGGTATGCGTAAGGCCATAAGGAATGAGCGAATCTACGTCGAATCGGCGAAGAGGAAAAACACTAATTCAGTAAAAAACAAGTTTGATCAATCCACATTTTCCGCGTTCTCGTCAGTGAGAGCATCGGAAATTTACTACGTAATGAAAATAGAGAAACTACTATGACAGTATCCCCAGAAGACGAATATCGCCACGCGGTACCGGAAAGTTCTGACGGTGCCCCCATCGATAGGGTGGAAGGGCTATATGGAGACACACTATGGGTCAGTGTTGTTGACCGACCAGCCAACATTTTTGGCATCATTCACTTTCACCTGACCAATAGAGGCTGGGGCAGATTTGAATCTCTGTTCGTGATTGATGGTGTACAACAGCAGTACGGAAACAAATTTCCGCTGACGAAAGAAGCGGACAAGGGTCCCTGGTCCGATGGCGTGTTGACCTACGAAGTGGTGAAGCCACTTGAGCAGATCCGAATTCAGTTCGACGGCCCGAGGTATGGTTACGATCTCACATTTACTGGCCGTTTCCCGGTATTCGACTACGAAGACAGTATCAATGGTAACCCTCTCTCTCACTCCCACTTCTACGGTGGGCACTTTGAGCAGGGTTTGTTGTGTACGGGACCTTTTGAAATTCGTGGCGGCCCAAACGCTGGTGAGACGCGGCAACTGAATTCCTGGTCACACCGGGATCATTCCTGGTCCGACCGTTTTGCAATCGAGCCACCCTGGGAGTACGGACAGCAGAATATTGCCGGTCACTACTGGCCATCCATTCAGCTCGAAGACAAGCATATCAATGTTTTCGGCGTGCAGGCTGAGAACGGACCATTCGGTGGATTCGTTTCGACCAAGGACGGCTCCGAGCCCATGCTCGCCGCCAGCGCCGAGGTACTGTTTGAAGATGATGGGCGCGCCTCCGCTTCCTGGAGATACACACTTACCATGCCGGACAACGAGATCATTCATGTCCGTACAGGGAGAAAGTATGGCTGTGTCAAACTCTGGCTCCGTGGCGACAACGACCTGGAAAACAGGCTAGACTGCTACGAACCATTCTTCGACTTTGAAGTGGAAGAAACCGGGGAACGCGGTTATGGCGTCTGTGAGTATTCAGTAGGACCACCCTGGCCACGATGGTTGGTATAAATAAATAAGGGAGTAAATATCATGTCAACACCAGAAACTGTTGATGCAGAAAAGTGGGAAGACCTGAATGTATTTCGTATGGATCAGGAAGCGATAGACGAGCTTCTGGCCGCTGCACCTGGGTGCACTGTGACCTGGGTTGCCAAAAATGGTCAACCCATGGGTGTCTGGGTCAGCTACGTCGTCATGGACGGTGAGGTCTGGGTAACCACGACAGGCAATCGCTCCAAGACAAGGGCCTGGGAGCGCGATCCACGAACAACTGCCGTATTTGGCGTAACCGGTATCGGTTCAGTCACTATTGTCGGCCGGGTGGAACTGTACGAGGATCCCGCCTTGCGGACAAAGTTCCTCGAAACACTATGGGAACGGAATCTCGGCGGTCGTGACACCAGTAACGCCGAAACCGAAGCCATGCGTGCTTCTTGGTTGCAGCACATGGATACCGAAGGCCGCGTCGTGGGTCCGATCCATGCTGACAAGTACATCAGCTTCGATGAGCGAAAGCTTGCCTACACCTGATGTATCGGCTGACTGATATCGGCCGGTTTTAGAAAGGAATAAAAAAAGCGCCAACCAAAAATATTGGTTGGCGCTTTTTTTTGCTTCTGAATCGAGCTATCTGACGAGCTTAAACGGATCGAAGGTAATAAACTTCTCCGCTTTGATCGGGCCAGTAACACGGCCTTCACTGTCCATATGCTTCAGGAACAACGCGCGTCCTTCCTCGGTCTTTTCACCTTCGCCCCTGTCGTAGAGAGCATTCAGGAACCGCGTCCGATCGGTCGCATCGTCACTCATGTCAACGTCTCCCAGGACCGTTACTGAGCCCCTGGGTCCACCGAAAATTGCGACTGTGCGAGGGTCCTTATTCCAGGCTCTCGTTTTCGAACGATTGCCCGTCGTGGTTACCCAGACCTCGCCGTCGATGACGGCGTGGCTGACCCAGACACCCATGGCACGCCCGTTTGGCGCAACCCAGGTCACGGCACAGCCGGCGGCCTCGTTAATGACCTGCCAGGTCCCTTCTTCATCGAGTCGATAGGGAGTCAGATCTTCCCAGACGCGTTCCCGCAGTTCCTCTTCCGTAAATTCTTCAGCCATAACTTACCCTCTTGTAGCCGATTTCACCGTATGCCTATGAAGGCGCCCTAGGACGCCTTCTTTACATCCATCCGTGTATCACGGTCGTTGAAGCCCGGCTCACCACACCATAAGTCACGGCGCAGATTCGGGTATTCCTTGTAGGTGACAGGTGCCATCTCAACCGGATTGAACGGTGTCGGCATAATCACCTGATACTGCTTCCAGTTCTTGTGTTGCAGGTTCGTCCAGTGGTGGTAGATGGAAGCCAGTCCAGGTGGCGTTGCCGCCGAGGTGATCACCTGGATATGGAAAGAATCCATATCATTGCCCACTTCAACCGTATCACCGTCTTCAATGCCTCGAGCTTTGGCATCCGTGTTGTTCATCCACATCAGCGGCTCACCCCGTTGAAGCTGCAGGACGATGGCGTTGTCTGACCAGGTTGAGTGAATACTGTGACGAGCATGCCCGCCGATCAACTGGATCGGGTAGTCACCACCGCCTTTAATCGATTCCTTGTGAACGATATGGCTTTCACCAAGTTCAAGGAACCAGTCATGATCAATGTAGAACTGAATACGTCCTGTCAGGGTAGTGTAGATCTCCTTCTTGTCGGTATGCCACGTCAACGGAACCCAGGGATCGCCCGGGCTCACTTCGCCGGCAAACTCCTGTGCGGTAATGACGTTTTCGCCAAGACCTGTGAATTCCGCCCAGCCCCTTTTCTTGAGCTTTTCCCAATCCGGCAAATCGATATTCTTACCGGTGTTGTACGCATGTGCCGCGACGGCCTCATCGTCATCCTCGGTGAACGCGCCCCAGGCTGTTGCTCTATCGCCCAGTTCCTGGATCGCATATTCCTTACCGGTAATCTTGCAGGTTATCGTCTCGATACCGCGTTCTTTTGCTGCGTCGGAAATAGCTTTACAAATCATCACGCCCTGCCAGTAGTCGCTCCGGCTTTCGTACAGAGGCTCCGACGACTTCACGGTTAGGTGTGCAAAGGGACTGTTGACCACGGAGACCGCACGAACCGACGTGCGCTCGTAGTACCCGCAAGCAGGTAAAACGTAGTCCGCCCATCGTGACGTCGCATTCCAGCGTACGTCGGATACAAGAATCATATCGAGCTTCGGAAACAGGGTTTCAATCACATGCTGATTAGACCGGATTCGACGTACGGGATCGCCTCCAGAAACGAACATGATCTTCGGGTCGGTTCCCTCCGGGGGATAGACGCCTCGCTCTCCACTGTCCATTGCCTCGTTCCAGTATTCTTCAACCGTTCTCTTGAGGTGTGGGTCGAAACTGTTATTTTCCTTACTGAGTTCAAGTAGACCCGCATGCAGCCAGTAGAAGAGTGCGCTTGAGTTCAGCATATCCTTTTCCAGCATGCCGAATACTTCTTTCTTCATGCGATAAGGGCCGAATTCTCGCTCTCCCCACTCCTGCATCGCGGCCGGATCAAGTTCCGGCATGTCCATACCGCCCTTACCGGCAGGTGCAGCGCTCTCGCTTTCCACGGAAAGGATGCCGCCCATGGCACTAATGCCGGCACCTTTCCTGCCTATGTGCCCGGTCAGCACCCAGGCAGAAGCCATGGCACGCTGCATCAGGTTGCCGTGGTAGTACTTGCCTACACCGTAAGTAGCACTTGCCTGGCAAACGCCGTTGGCCTTGGCCATCTTGCGGGCCATCATCCGAATGGTATCGGCATGGACACCGCACATTTCCCCTGCCTGTTCCGGTGTGTACTCGTCGTTGAGCATTTTCTTGTAGTCGGAAAATACAGTTGTGACAGTGACCGGGCCTTCGAGGGTATCCACCTCCCATTCGCCTTCAAGTGCCGGCTTGATGTCGCCAAGATTCAGATTCTTGAATGGCGCTTCAACCACAGCACTGGTCGCTTCATCGTACATGTAGAAGACGTAGTCTCGACCGTCCGCTACTCGATCCGTCTCGCGCAGATACTTGCCATTGTCGGTTCTTATCAGCATCGGCTGATCAGACTGTTCCTTGATGAAATCTTCTTTGTGCAGATTCTCTTCGATAAGCACCTGGCAGATTCCGTTAAACAGGGCAGCATCGGAACCCGGTTTCACGGGCACCCAGAGATCTGCGGGAATCGACGAAGCACTGTAGTCGGCATTGATGACCCACACCTCAGTACCGTTGTAACGGGCTTCTGTGATGTAGTGATAGTTCGTCATCTGGGTGTAAGACGGATTGGAACACCAGACAACTAGGATGTCAGCGTAGTACCAGTTGTCGATAGAATCGCCAAAGCTGGAGTTACCAAACATCTCGAGCGCGCCATCCTGGTCGTCCGCGATCTCAGTATTAAGCTGGGGCATCGTCGGTGTACCAGCACCCCCTGCAAGAAGCATGGGCACGCCTGACTGCGCGCCGCCCTCAAGGCCAACACCATTGATGATGGTTTTGGGGCCGTATTCGATCATCGTGTCGAGTATCTTGTCAGCAATCTCTTTCAGAGCCTGATCCCATGAGATTCGCTGCCACTTGCCCTCACCTCGCTCACCAGCCCGCTTGTAGGGGTGCTTGATACGAGTCGGTGCGTACATGTTCTGGGACCAGCAGAGTCCCTTCTGGCAGCCACGTGGGTTGTGATCGGGGCAATCCGGATCGTTGGGCGGCCGGTAGTTACCTGTCTGCTCTTCTTTTAGAACAACACCTTTCCAGACAAATGCGTTCAGGGCGCATTGAAGTTGCTGACCACAGTTGGCATCGTGGGTGATCTTGTTAACTGCGTCCCATACGATGGGTTTTTCACGGACGCTATGGATGTCGAACTCAGCGACCTCCTGCGGGCCGTTATCAAATGCGAGACCACTTGTTTGTAGGTCTACTTTCATCCTGTTACTCCTTTATGAACTGCGCCGCGGCGCGTATCAATTGTTTACGCTCCGCCTAAGTCAGAGACTGTAGGTGCTGTTGGCAGACATCTCTGGCCAGTGCTGAAAGGCCGGAATATAACGCTACGCCCTTCGGCTCGGTTCGATCAGCGATCGCCTGGGTGAATTCCACCAGGTGAAATCGCAGGAAATCCCGCTGGGCATCCCGATAGGCACTGCCATCAGAGCCGCTTTCTAGCGCACTTGCTTCCTGAAATGCCAGGATATGCATGAACTCCAGTTGGCTGGCAATGTGATCGGGTCGGTCTCGTGAACCTTCATCAGTACTTGGACTGATACCGAAATGATCGTAGAAGCGCAGAACATCTTCCATCACGCCATTGCGACCACCACCATACTCACCCTCGTAGATAAACGCCGGTGGGCCTTCTGCACCGCCAAGCTCAAACAGCTCGACATAAGACAGCTGAGTCTCTTCCAGACCGCCAGCTTCCAGACCAGCCGGAATGCTAACGCTGTATCCCACTCCTGCCGCCGCTTCAGAAAGATCCTTCGCCAGTTGGCCACTATTCGATCGACCGTGCAGCGCTTCCGTCGTATAACGGAAAGCTTCGGAAAGTAGCCCATAGAGAGAGCTCTGATTACCTGCCGCAACAGCGCCAGGAGATTGCAATTCAACCGTACTCACGAGATCACCTCCTCATCTCCACCAGGACTTTTGCTCAGTTCACCGAGCAGTTCAGGATAGCGTTTGGCTACCAGGGCATCCGTCAGACCGGATTCTTCTTTCGGCACCTGACGGCGTTTCGCCATCTCCGCTCTTAGGGTCGCCATCGACTCGTGAACCTTGGGTCCGAACATTGACTCCAGATACTCCATCGGTACTCTGGGATTTTCTTCATTGACCGTTCCGTCATCGTTATAAGTCAGTGGACCTATTGGTGGTACGTAGTAGACATTTGGCTCGGTGCCGAACTCAGGATGCAGTTGCAGCCCGACTTCGTACTCGTTTACAACCTTGTGCACAGCGCCATCTTCATTATCGAGATAGTCGACCCACATGGCTCGACCCGGACAGCTACGGACACATGCCGGTGCGATACCATCGTCAACCCTGCTGGCACAGCCATCGCATTTCTGCGCAGCCTTAGTCATCGGGTTGTAGAAAACCTCTTTATAGGGGCAGCCCTTCATGCAGTCCTGAGTAGTACAGGTCTCACAGATGCGCTGATTGATGTCGATAAGACCATCGTCACGCTTTGAGATCGCATTATGTGGACAGGCACCCGCGCAACTCGGTTTTTTGCACATGTTGCAAAGGCGCGGCAGGTAGAAAAAGTAGGCATTTGGCCATTCTCCACTACCCACATCTTCGTTCCAGTTTGGACCCCAGGTAGGTTTTTCTCGCGGTGCCAGGTGAACCTCCTGACCCTTCTGGCCGTAGATGACTTCTTCATAGTTGAAGTCCATGCCACCGCCGTAGTCTTCCGCATCGGGGAGCTTGCCCAGGACGACATTGCCGTCGGCATCGTAACCACCACCCATTTGGTCCCAGTCCTTCGGATATCCACCGCCCGGCATGGTATTAACCTTCATCCACCACTGGTGGTCCATGCCTTTGTTGTTTGTGTTCTGAACCTTGCAAGCCACGGTACAGGTTTGGCAACCCATACACTTGTTGAGGTCGATGACCATGGCTAGCTGTCGTTTGGGATCAGTCATTTACTACACTCCCTTTTTCTAATCGGCCGGGCTTCGCTGAACTCTACCCCGGGCTTTATGTGCACCGTGCACGTAAGCAAAAGATGATACATGTTATACCAACTGGAAATCTATTGATCCAAATCAATCTCCAGCTTTGATTCCCAAGCCATTGTAGGCACATCGTCGCCTTCAATGAAAGCCCGAATCATGGCATTTACCTCATTGGGTGCATCCTGTTGCACCCAGTGCGAAATCCGCGGCAGATACCGAATCGTGAAATCCCTCACCCAGTTCTCGGTGCCATAGGTGGTTTCCTTGGTCAGTGCCAAATCATCCTCACCCCAGAGCATCAGGGTGGGTGTTTCGATTATCGGCGTACCGAGATCTCTCTGACGGCGTCCACCACCACCCCTGACCAGGGCTCGATAATAGTTGATCATCGCCGTTATTCCGCCTGGACGACGCCCGTTTTCGTTATATAGCCTCATGATATCGGCGGAGAAGTTCTGTGGAGCGGCGCAGGTATCCCTGATCAGATCACCCATACCTTGACGGCGACGCGACGTGGCCCACTCAGGCAATCCGGGAATCTGAAAGAAGAAGATGTACCAGGACTTTCGCAACTGCTGCCAGGTTAGTCCTCCCTGCATGGCAGCAGGATGGGGTACGTTACAAATTATCAACCGCTTTAATGGCCTGATCTTGCGGATGGCAAAATACCAGGCAACAACGGCACCCCAGTCATGGGCGATCAAGGTCACTTCTTCGCATTTGGCAGCATCAATCAATCCGCCGACATCCGCCATCAGGTTTTCCAGGCTGTAATCACCCATCAGCGGTGGCATGGCTGAATTGCCATAGCCTCGAAGGTTCGGCGCCCACACCTTGAAGCCCATCTCCGCCAGCATCGGCATCTGGAATCGCCAGGAAACCGCATGTTCCGGAAACCCATGCAACAGTATCGCGAGTTTGTCGCTCTTCTGATCGCCACACTTATCGACCTCAAGGCGAATCCCATTGGTGCTAACCAATTCACTTTGAATGTCTTCATTGATATCACTTGTGCTAATCATCTTGGTCCTGAGTTAAGTGAATAGTCGGGGTCAGAGCCAGGTGCCAGAGCATTAGTTCTGGCACCTGGCTCTGACCCCAGAAGAAAATAACACTCAATATCAGGGTGTTACAGGAAAAGTATAAATTTGATATTTTGGTTATATATTTATGTAAAATTAATATAATAATATGCTAATTTACAAATATTCGTTCCCCTATTAAGGAGCTGTATATGTCAGATAATCCCATCCTTTCCTGGAAGGTCGCGGGGGTTGCGCTTGGTCTACTCCTAACGCTTGCGACTTTTCTCGTTAAACCGCTTGGCGTTTCCACGCAGTTTGTGGTCACCGATGCCGTCGTCGCTCACCAGGTCGCACCTCAGTTTGCCGAGAACAACACCTATCTATCGAAGTACGGCGAGAAGACAGACTGGAGCGTAGGCTATGGCTGGATGCTGGTGCTGGGGATGCTCGTGGGTGGCGGTCTGACCGCCGTTGTCTTCCGCGACCGACAGCCCGAGGCCGACCAGGGCTCCATGCCCGCCATGTGGGTGGGGCAGTTCGGCGCTTCGAGGATGAAGCGATTTGGAGCAGCCTTTCTTGGTGGTGTGCTACTGCTGTTCGGCGCACGCCTGGCAGGCGGTTGCACATCAGGTCATATGATCAGCGGAATCTCTCAACTGGCAGTGGGCTCATTTATCTTCGGGGTAACGACCTTCGCCGTCGCTATCGCCACGGCAAAGCTGCTCTACCGGAGTACACAGTCATGAACGGGAGTAAACAGTCATGAACACACTGATCATCGGATTTATCCTCGGTTGCGTCTTTGGTGCCATTCTCTTCCTGGGTGGTGCTTCGAGCTACCGAAAGATACTGGGTACTTTGCTGCTCAAGGATATGACCATCATCAAGTTGATGCTGACGGCTATCGGTGTCGGCTCCCTTGGCGTCTACCTCCTGGATCTCGGCGGCCTCGCCAACCTGAGTATCAAACCTGCCTACGTCTGGGGAATTGTCGCCGGTGGTGCCATCTTCGGTATTGGCTGGGCGGTGTCCGGATATTGCCCCGGCACCTGCGTTGTCGGCACCTCCGAAGGTAAACTGGATGCCTTGTTTACGCTTGGCGGCGCCCTTGTGGGTGCTTTTATATTCTCCCTGGTCTACCCCACTCTCGATACCTGGCTGCTGCAGAATGCGAACCTTGGCAAGATCACCTTCGTCGACCTTATCGGCGTCGAGGGCATCTATCTGGCAATACCCTTCAGTCTGTTGTTGCTGGCCCTGGCCTTTTTTGTCCTCAAGGACCGCTACGGCGAAGAAACCTGACTCTGGCGCTCTCGCACGACGGCCGCTCCTGCCTTAAACTTTGAGCTTGTACCGCGAAGGATTGCGAGAATGAGTTTAGGAGACACAACCGCAGATTCAGGTGAGGAGGCCCTGGATCAACTAAAGGTAAGCCCGGTCATTGCCTGGCCAACGATCGCTCTATTTTTAACAGCAGTCGTGCTTGCAGCCGTCTCGACGACGGCTTACATCGAAAATTCGATCAGCCTCGCCACTGCAATATTCCTCAATACCGTGGCCTCTTACTTTTCATTTACGGTCCTGCATGAGGCTTCGCACAACGCGATCAGCCGCACAAAATCAATCAACGACTGGGTCGGACGAATCGCCTGCGCCATGATTTTCCCGATGCCCATCTTTCAGAGTTTCAGATTCATCCACATGCAGCATCACCGATTCACCAACGAACCGGGGAACGATCCTGACAAGTATGCGCTTGAAAAATCTGTCTGGTTAATTCCCATCAAGTGGTCAACCATCGATTTTTCCTATCTGAAATGTTATTTCCTTGAAAACGATTTCAGCAAACGACCGGCCGGGGAACAACGCGGCTTCTGGATCGCGGTTGCCTATCTTTTAGGCCTGCCGGTAATTGCCTGGCAATTCGGCGTGTTCGAACTCTACTTTTTTCTGTACCTGGTACCGTTAAGACTGGCCCTGTTCATTGTCGTCTGGATGTTCGACTACATACCACACTATGGTTGCGAGTCGACCCAGAGAGAAAACCCCTTTCGCGCCTCCCTGAACCGGCCTGGATTGGAATGGATACTGACACCTCTGTTTCTGTCCCAGAACTATCATCTGGTCCATCACTTATATCCGACCGTACCTTTTTATCGCTATCTCGACGCATGGCAAGCAAGAGAGAACTATCACCTGTCACAGAATCCGGCGACGGCGGACACATTTCATCTGGGCCCCAGAAACCCTGCGTGAATATCTGATC
>JABHYO010000013.1 GCA_018656865.1 Gammaproteobacteria bacterium
CTGTGGCAGCGTCAGCAGACCAACATCCAGCCCCAGAAAGACCTTGTGTCTGGGCGCCATCGGCAACCGATTACCGCTGTTGTCGTCAGTCGCTCCGGACGCAAATTCGGTAAACCTGGCATCAAGGTAGGAATATGACCCGGTTAACTGCAGGCGCGACGAGACTTTCAGCTCAAACTCCAGCTCCAACCCTTTAGACTCAGCTTCAGCGGCATTGCCGATCACTATCCGTTCCCCGGCTATGAGTTCAGCGACCTGCAGATCCTCGTAATCCATATGAAAAACAGCTGCATTCAACTTGAATCGCTGGTTTGACGAGAACATCTTCAAACCAAGCTCATAATTCCAAATATATTCCGGGTCGAACGGGGTCATGGCAGCATGCACATCCGGGGGTATCCCCTGATAGCCGCCGCTTTTGAAACCCTTGGCAGCCATCCCGTAGATCATGACTTCTGATGAAGGTTTCCACGCGACCGAAATTTTAGGTGTGAAGGCAGTCCACCGATCATCGGTCTGCAGATCTTTAAACTGATTTAGCGGCGAAAGGGGCGGCGGAGAAGGACCGAGCAACACGGTGCCGCTATGCTCCTGTTTCTTTTTCTCAACGCTATAACGTCCACCAATTGTCAGAGTAAGATCGTTACCCAGCTTGAAATCTGCCTCGGAGAATATTGCCAGGCTTCGAGTCTCGATACGTTGATCGTAATGGGCAATACCGCCCAGGAACGGCAGGAAAGCGCTAAACTGCTGGTTCAAGGTCACTAATCGATCGATATCGGCCCTGAAGGCAAATATCCCAACCAGGCCGCTAATTCGACCGTCGTCACGCGCAAAAGAAAGTCTAAGCTCTTCGCTCAGCTGTTCGTATACCTCTTCGTTGATCGATGTGGACTCAATCGTCGTTGACGTGACCGGGTTACCAAAAAAGGGGTGCTGCCAGTCAGCATCCGTCTCTCGGTATGCGGTGACGGAAGTCAGCAGCCCCAGAGGTAGCTGATAGTCAGCCTGCAGCGTCAGTCCCCGAATATCACGATCAATGAAGGGATCTACCGGCGCGTTGATAGCTCGCGGACCAGGATCAGTAATCGCATGGATGCCACCATTAAAGGTTCCATCTTCAACGATGTCTCTAGGCGCACCTGTTTCTCGCTCTCTGGAAGCGTCAATCGAAAGGCGTGCATCCAGCCTTTCGTTGGGTTTGTATCGAAGGCTGGCTCTGATGCTTTCCCGGTTTTCATCCGACAAATCATTGCCCGTCTCTCGATTAGCGATGAAACCGTCTCTGGAGATCGAGCTGAAAGACAGTCTCCCTGCCCATGAATCGCTGATATCTCCGGTAAGATGTGCCCTGACGTTGACACGATCAAGGTTGCCTGCCGTCAGCGACAGTTGACCTGACCGCGTAAATTCGGGCTGATTGGTGACAAGATTGACAACGCCTCCCGTAGCATTCTTGCCGTAGATTGTTCCCTGGGGACCGCGCAAGACTTCGACCCGATGCAGATCGAAGAGATCGGCGGGCGTTCCCGAGATGCGGCCGATATAGACACCATCAACCATGACCACGACCGCAGGGTCACCTCCCGCGTAGGTAGCCGGCCCTTCTGTCCCGATGCCGCGAATGAAGAGATGGGGATTAGCCGCTCCCGTCTCTGTCCAAACGAATCCGGGAGATTGCTGGGCTACTTCTTCTATGCCGTTGATGCCATTGATTCGAAGCAGATGACTGGAATAGGCAGACACCGACGAGGCAATCTCCTGCAGCATCTCAGGCTGCTTGCGTGCGGTTACGACGATCTCTTCGATGACTGAAGAATTTTGGGCAATTGCCGGGTTGCACAGAACAGACAAACCTGCAGCCGCCAGCGCCAGGATCTTGAGATAGCACCGGGACCCGCAGCACGAAGCTTTTCGTTTTTCAGTTATAAAAAAACCAGACATCCACTAAACCTTACTTGAATAGAACAACTTTTAACGAACGAGGAACACCCTGGGGCGACTTCTTCCCATGTCGGAGGATTAGGGACAATATCCCACGGTGATCAACTCGATAGACACTGGTTTCACCGTTGCGCAGCTCCACCAATCGGTGCGCACCGTACAGCAGGCTGCACTTAGACTCAAGACCTGTTTTGAGATAGGTGTGGATGTACTCCAGCGCCAGCTAAAGTAACCCCAGGATCAAGTTCACTGTCTCCGGTCTTGTTGCGAGTCTGAATGTGAACAACTATCCTCTAAGGAAGAAAATTGCCCAGCAGGACATATGGATATCGAAGAACTGCTCGAACGCGAAACCATCAAAGAAGTATGCATCAAGTACAGTCACTATTTTGATGCCGGTGAAGTCGACAAACTGGCAGCATTTCGACTTTTTGTGGGCTGAACGAACTTACATGGGACCGCGCATTCCTTTATAGGGACCGTGTCCAGTTTCTGTGTGCTTTGAACAGGAATAACTCAAGATTTGAGCGGAGGGTGGGAATTTGACGGCAGCAAGCGATGAAGCAAAGGTCATGGAGACCCATAATCGGTACTACCAGGCCCTGAGTAACGGGAACATGGATGCGCTGGCGGACAACTTTACATTTCCCGCGGCTTTCAAGGGATTTCTTGACGATGTGGTCGTCGCCACGAACAAGGAGTCCCTGCTCACCATCTATGAAGAGCTGATCGCCGCAGCACCCAAGGCGACACGCACAGAGTTACGCGCTACGGAGGTTAGTTACCTGCGACCCGGTGTATACATGGTGACCATGAGTTATGAACAGTACGGGGAAGATGACGAGTCGATCCACGAAGGCAGTGCAATGTACTTCCTGAAGCAGGTCGTCGACGATTACAAGCTTTTCGCGGTCTTCTGACCGGGCTGGCGAGCCAGTGGTGCGGCATTCCGACGCCGATCCCAGTATTATGAAGACTTTGTACCTGACAGCAGCATCTCTATGGACATCAACCCCGCCTGGCTAGCACCCACGTCGTTTATCGACTACGACAATGATGCCGTAAAAACATTTGCCGACACCGCAGTTGGAGACACCACGGAACAGATTGAGGTCGCCAGCCTCCTCTTTCATGCTGTGCGCGACGGCATCCGCTACAACCCTTGGGTCGCTGCCTTCGAACCGGCAGCTTATCGTGCCAGCAATGTTGCCGCATCAGATCAGAACTGGTGTATTCCGAAATCGGTTCTTTTTGTTGCCTGTGCGAGATACAAGGGAATTCCCGCAAGACTTGGATTTGCTGACGTTCGCAATCATCTGACCAGCGAGAAGCTGAGTGAGACCATGGGGACTGACCTGTTCTACTGGCACGGCTATGCCGAACTTTTTTTGAATGACCGCTGGGCCAAGCTCAGCACTGCATTCAATATCGAGCTGTGCCAGAAACTCGGTACAAAGGTACTGGAATTCGACCCGGTCAACGATTCCCTCATGCACCCCTACGATCAGTCTGGAAACCGCCACATGGAGTATGTGAACCAGCGTGGTACATTCGATGATCTGCCACTTGATGACATTCTCAGTACATTCAACGATGTCTATCAGGACTGGTCAAAGGACGAGAACGGAAACAATAAGAAGGCATCCGACGACATTACCGTCGACCCGGTTTTCAC